>CAYLZB010000052.1:0-14037 GCA_964388165.1 uncultured Flavobacteriaceae bacterium
CTTTTTTGATATCCTTTGCAAGTCCCTGGTTTCTATAGTCAGGATGTACGATGAGACCAGAATTGGCTACGAATTTCTCATGACTCCAAATCTCGATGTAACAGAACCCCGCGAACTTGTCCCCGTCTAAAGCAATGATCGCATTGCCATTAGACATCTTTTTCAGGATGTACTCAGGACTTCTTCGGGCAATACCCGTCCCGCGAACCTTTGCCGATTCTTCCATCGTGTTACAAATGATCTCTGCATAATTTGCATGAGACTCGTTAGCAATGACAATTTTCATATGCTAAAAAATTTAAGTGAAAAGATTAATAAAGGTTTTAAAGGGGGAACCGGACTCACCTAAGTTCCAGGAATTCAAGCGCGCACAAACGTGCGGCGGAGACCAATACGGCGCCTAAAAGAATATTCAGGAGAGATCCTGAAAACAAAAACTAAAACTATGTGGGAAAAATGACTCAATATGGTAAATTCAAATAATTAAACACTACGACGGAAAGACAAATATCCTTACCTGCGACGGTTGTATAACCGGCGCCTTAAAAGCGTTCTTATTATTTGAAGTATTGAATTCACGGGGTAAAAATATATTTTATTTTAATACCAAGACAAAAACTTGTTTTAAAATTAGAAGCAGCACCTGTTAAAATATAATTATTTAAGGTTCTGATAGTTATTGATGATATTTCTACATCAATATATTAGACTCGTTAGGTATCAATAATTTTTCAGGGTTTTTGTTCTCAAGGCTTCCAAAAAAATGAAAAAGCTAGAACCATTGTACCCAGATCCTTAAATGCCTGCTATAGGCCAGCGGTATTTACAACATGAAGATGGATGAATTCTTAATCGAAGAGATGGTTTATCAGGCTGCTGCTATGGTGAGGGAACAGGGACGTAAGGCTTTCGATGTCTTACGCGATAAAAATGGCCCTTACTATTTTATGGATACTTATGTCTTTGTGCTCAGTTTAGATGGAACAGAGTTGGTCAATCCTGCACAGCCTTCACTAGAAGGTAAGAACCTTATTGACCTAAAAGATCTTAAGGGAAATCAGGTTGTAAAGAATGAGATCGATCTCGCTCTGGAAGAAGGTAGTGGCTGGATCCAAACTTCATGGTTCAAGCCCGGCACAAATGATCAAGCCCGTAAAATGACTTTTGTGAAAAAAGTTGAAGTAAACGGCGAAATCTTTGTTATAGGTTCAGGCTACTATCCTGAAGAGGAAGGAGAAACAAGGGATGGCTTACTTTCTTTGAAAATATGCGTAGCTCACTTTCCTAAAATTATGTTAAGGTTCAGATTGGCATTTTAGGATTTTCTTATTACTTTTCCTACCCAATTTTTCGCCATGAAAAACCTGTTACGGTTCTACTTCCTGTTTCTCCCTTTTTCTGTTCTTTCTCAGGACACTATTTACCTGGATAAAGATTTTGAGGCCACACTTGATAAAACCCAAGCCGTACACTATGAAATTAAGGAAGTAGATCCCGATGATCCGGATGCAGGTTTTCTGAGGAAATACCACATGTCCGGACAAATTTATGTAGAGGAATATTTCAGTAGTTATAAAAAGAGGGTTCGGGAAGGAAAAAGAAAATTATGGCGGAAAGATGGTAACCTCTATAGGGAAAGTGAATACAAACAAGGTAAATTGGATGGATATCAGATCTCTTATTGGGATAACGGACAGCTTAAAAGAAAGGACTTCTATAAAAAGGGAAAACTAAAGGAAAAGAAAGTTTGGGATATGGCAGGAAATCCGGCTGAATGGTATCCATTAGAACAAAGACCTGTATTTCCGGGAGGGGAAAAAGCCCTTAAGAAGTACCTCAAAGAAAATACGAATAAACCTGATGGGATTGCAGGTGGAAGGGTCCTGGTAGGATTTGTCATAGACCACGATGGTTCGGTGACAGATGTAAGGATCGAAAAAAGCAGCTCCCCTGCCCTCAACTTGTCGGCTTTTAATACGGTAGCACAAATGCCTGCCTGGACTCCCGGGAAACAGGATGGAGAAACGGTACGCGTCAAGTTTTCCCTTCCGTTTGTCTTCAGAGATTGATCATTCTTCAATAATTAATACTTTCAATGAATCGCTTTTTAACCCTTATTTTTCTTATTAGCTACACAATTCTTCCTGCCCAGGAAAAAATTTATATGGATGGCAATTACACCGTATTGAGTGATCCATCAAAGGCTACTTTTTACAAGATCGAAGAAAAAGTAAAGAATGGAGATGCAGATCTTCACAGAAGAACCTACAGAATGAATGACACCATCTTTGCTGAGCAATTCTATTCTACAAAGGATGGAAAAGAATTGAAGCAAGGGAGACATAAGTTCTGGTACAAAACAGGTGAACCCTGGTATGAGATCGAATACAGGAATGACAATAGGCATGGAGAACTGGTCGCCTGGTGGAAAAATGGAATCAAAAGACGGCATGACTTCTTTAAAAAGGATAAATTCAAGACGGGAAAGGTGTGGGATGAAGAGGGCCGGGAAGTGGCACACTTCCCTTATTGGATCCCGGCTTCTTTTCCCGGAGGAAATGAGGCCCTCCAGGCATATCTAAAGGAAAACCTGCCTATCCCCGAAAAACAAAAAACAGGCACAACTGTAAGAGTGGCCCTTCTTTTTAATATCAATGAAGAAGGAATTATCGATGAGATCAAGATCATAGATGGTGCTCCACGGTGGTACAATGCTGTGGCCGTACAGGTTTTGAGCAACATGCCGCGATGGAATCCCGCACGTTATTTTGGAGATCCGCTGCCTTCAAGTTTTAGCCTGCCCATTAGTTTTGTAAAGTAGTCTTCTAAACTTCGGCTTTCTTTGGAGAAGTTGTAATTTACAGGGAAAAGAAATGGCCGAAGAAATAAAGACCCAAGCAACGCTTAATATCCCGCAAATACTTACCTCTCAAAAAGCCTTTTTTGAGGCAGGTAATAGTTTAGATGTTCCTGAAAGAATATCAAAGCTCAAGAAGCTGAAAAAGATCATTGAAGAAAAGGAACAGGAAATCTCTGCCGCGCTTTTTGCCGACTTCCGGAAGCCTGAATTCGAAACTTATGCTACCGAGACTGCGTTGATCCTCAGCGAACTCAAGTACACTATTAAAAAATTAAAGAAGTGGGCAAAACCAAAAAAGGTGAAAAGCACGCTTCTTAATTTTCCTTCCAAAGATTATATCTATCCTCAGCCCTATGGAAATGTACTGGTCCTGGCACCGTGGAATTACCCATTTCAGCTCAGTGTATCTCCTGCAATTGGAGCCTTGGCCGCGGGAAACACAGTTGTCATAAAACCAAGCGAATACGCTCCTGCAACTTCCCAGCTAACCAAAGAGATCTTTGCTGAAGTCTATCCTGAAGAACATGCTGCAGTTATACTCGGCGGTGTGGAGACTTCAAAAGAACTGCTTGAACAGAAGTGGGATTATGTCTTCTTCACCGGAAGTGTGCCTGTTGGAAGGATCGTAGCCAAAGCTATCGCTCCTAATCTTACACCCTCCACTTTGGAGCTCGGCGGAAAGAACCCATGTATCATTCACAGATCTGCAAAAATAGATCTGGCTGCAAAGAGGATCGTTTGGGGAAAATTTATCAACGCCGGACAAACCTGCATCTCCCCCGATTATATCCTCATCGACAAAAAGAAGAAAACTGAATTTACAGAGGCTGTAAAAAAAGAAATCAAAGCTGCGTTTGGGGAAGAAATAAAAAAGTCCCCTGACTACGCCAGGATCATCAACAAAAAGAACTTCGAAAGGCTTCAGGCGATGCTGGAGGGACAAACCATCATCACAGGAGGTGAGACTGCCCCGGGTGACAATTACATCGCTCCTACGCTTCTAAATGAGCCTTCTCTGGATTCAGAAGTAATGCAGGATGAGATCTTCGGACCTATCCTTCCGGTACTCACTTTTTCAGATGAGACGGAAATAGAAAAGATCATAGGTAACTACCCCGATCCGCTTGCCCTTTATGTCTTTGCCGAAGACAAGGATTTTTCAGAAGAGATCCTTCAAAAATATCGTTTTGGAGGGGGTGCTTCCAATGATGTAGTGGTGCATATAGCCAATAAGAATCTGCCGTTTGGCGGCGTGGGTAGCAGCGGCTATGGTGGATACCACGGCAAATTCTCCTTTGACACCTTTACACATAAAAAAAGCATAAGCAAACGAGCCACCTGGATAGACATTCCGCTTCGGTACGCACCTTATGCCGGAAAACTCCCTCTCATTAAAAAAGTGATGAAAAGGCTCTAAAAAAGTCTTTACAAGCTTTCTTGTATTTTCAGTTTCAGCGAGAACAATTTTAGAGCCTACATATCGACATCTTAGAATTAAAAGTTGTAAATTAGGTTTCGATTATTAAGATCTATTTCTAAAAATAGATTCTTCAAAATTCGACCCTTACCCTGCAGCTCAGGGTAATGATTCCCCTTTATTTCTTGCAGCTCCCCTTTACAAGAAGATTCCTGATTTTAAATTATTTAATGAATAAGTTATGGAAAATACTGCAGCAATGGAATCCTTGCGCCAGGGATTAAGAGGTGAAATTCTTGATCCTAACAGTAAGGACTATGAGGAAGAGAGAAAAGTGTACAACGGGATGATCGATAAAAAACCAAGGTTGATCGTTAAGTGTACAGATGTAGCTGATGTAGAACTGGCGGTAAATTTTGCCAGGGAGAACAAAATGCCGTTATCGATAAGGGGCGGCGGTCACAACGCAGGGGGTCTTGGAATATGTGATGACGGATTGGTCATTGATCTTTCCAGGATGAGGTACACCCGGGTAGATCCCAAAATGAAAACTATAACCGTGGGTGGTGGTACCACCTGGGGTGAGGTAGATCATGCAAGCCAGGCCTTTGGAATGGTAACCCCAAGTGGAATAATCTCCACCACAGGAGTTGGGGGTCTTACAACCGGCGGCGGCCTTGGTCACCTCACCCGAAAATTCGGCTTGAGTATTGACAATCTTTTGGCTGTAGACATGGTGCTGGCAGATGGCAGCTTTGTCACCGCCAATGAAAGTGAAAACCGGGATCTGTTCTGGGCCGTGCGGGGCGGCGGTGGAAATTTCGGCGTTATTACAGCCTTTACTTTTCAGTTGCACAAGCTTGATCAGGTGTATGCAGGACCCATACTGTATGAATTAAGTGATG
Source organism: uncultured Flavobacteriaceae bacterium (assembly GCA_964388165.1). Lineage (GTDB taxonomy): Bacteria > Bacteroidota > Bacteroidia > Flavobacteriales > Flavobacteriaceae > Salinimicrobium. The sequence continues at coordinate 5,183 of CAYLZB010000052.1, forward strand.
CCGGGGAGGTGCTCAAATGGTACCGCAAGTTCATAAAATATGCTCCCGATGACCTTAACGGATTCTTTGCGTTTATGACTGTTCCCCCTGCACCACCTTTTCCGGAACATCTTCACATGAGAAAAGTATGTGGAATAGTATGGAACTTCACAGGCCCGAAAGAAGAGGCAGAGGAAACCTTCCGATCCATCAGGGAGTTTAAAGAACCAATACTGGATCTTGTAGGCTTTATGCCCTACCCAACCTTGCAATCCATGTTTGACGGTCTCTATCCAAAGGGGCTGCAATGGTATTGGAAAGCAGATTTTGTGAATGAAATACCCGATGAAGCAATTGAAAAACATCTGGAATTTGCAGAAAAACTCCCAAGCATGCATTCCACAATGCACCTTTACCCTATTAATGGGCAAGCTTCGAGAGTGAATTCCACAGATACCGCCTGGAATTTTAGAGATGCCACCTGGGCAATGGTCATCGTGGGCGTGGATCCCGATCCTGCCAACAGGGAAAAGATCACAAATTGGGCACAGGACTATTTTACAGCCCTTCACCCCTATTCGGCTGGTGGCGCTTATGTGAATTTTATGATGGAGGAAGGGGAAGAAAGGATCAAAGCTACCTACGGTAAAAATTACGACCGACTGGTACAAATAAAAACCGACTATGATCCTAACAACCTCTTTTGCATTAATCAGAACATCAAGCCCAGGCGTCGTGCCGAGGCTGACGAATCTGTCCACGCTGAGTAAAAACTAAAAAACCGGATCAACAGAATTCTGCTGATCCGGCTTTTCAAGTTTTATTTAATACTACTTCTTCAGCTTAAGAGAATAAAGGTCTTTTCTGCGGTCCTTCATATTTCGAACACTTCCAAAGTTGTGCAGCTCCTTTAGTAGATCGAGGTCTACATCGACAAGCAAGGTACTTTCTGTATTTGGAGTAGCTTCAGCTTTAATTCCGTTTACAGGAAAAGAGAAATCTGAAGGAGTGAACACTGCACTCTGTGCATACTGGATATCCATATTGTTCACCTTTGGCAAATTACCTACAGAACCTGCAATTGCCACGTAACACTCATTCTCGATAGCACGGCTCATTGCGCAGAGACGTACCCGCGAATAACCATTTTGAGTATCGGTCATGAAAGGCACAAATAAGATGTTCATTCCCTGCTCTGCAAGCAATCTGCCGAGTTCTGGAAATTCCACGTCATAACAAATGAGCACACCAATTTTTCCGCAGTCGGTATCCATGGTCTTGAGCATGCTTCCACCTTTCATCCCCCAGGCAGAACCTTCGGCCGGAGTAATATGAAGTTTTTCGTAACGTTCATAACTTCCGTCACGACGACACAGATAACCCACGTTGTACATATGCTCGCCAATGATCTGCGGCATACTTCCGGTGATGATATTGATATTGTAGGTAATAGCAAAATCAATGAAGGTCTCCAGCAGCTTATCTGTATAAGATGCCAGGGAGCGAATAGCTTCAGCCTCATTGAGATGGTTGTACTCAGCCATTAACGGGGCGTTGAACAATTCGGGAAACAGGATAAAATCACTCTGATAATCACTCACGGCATCCACGAAGAATTCAATCTGGGAGACGAGGGCATCAAAATCCTTGAACAGTCGCATTTGCCACTGTACCAATCCTAACCGGACCACTGTCTTGGCCGTATTGATCAATTTGTCGGGTTTGGTGTAGTAAATGTTGTTCCACTCCATGAGCGTAGCAAATTCCTTGCTCTCGTAATCGCCGGGTAAGTAACCTTTGATCACCTTCTTCACGTGAAAATCATTGGAAAGCTGAAATGAAAGCACCGGATCGTGAATTTCCTTCACTTTTACCTTTTCAATGTATTGCTTTGGAGTAAGTTCTTCAGCAAATTCGGCGTAATTAGGAATACGCCCCCCAAAAATGATGGATTTCAGGTTCAATTGTTCGCACAGCTCTTTTCTGGCCTCATACAGGCGACGACCAAGACGCATTCCGCGATATTCGGGATGTATGAAAACGTCGATCCCGTAAAGCACATCCCCATTTTTGGTATGTGTGGAAAAATTTTCACCTCCCGTGATCTGCTCATAAGTATGGTTGTCGTCAAATTTGTTGTAGTCTACAATTATCGATAAAGCGCAACCCGCGATCTTTTCATCGATCACAATACAAAACTGCCCGTCGGGGAACTTTTTGATGAGATTTTTGATCTCCTTCTCGCTCCAGTACTCATTAGGCATGGCATCGTAGCTCTCGATCATGGAGATCTTCAGTTCCTTATAATCTTTTACACTAAGATTTCGTAATTCAATTTTTGCTGACTCTATCACTTGCTATTTTTTTTACAAAGATATTCCTTTCTCCGCTGCTTTTAAAAAACACCTTTCCTGAGGAAAAAACTTTTGGTTTTCAATAATTTACGAATTTTGACGGATTTGATTTTTAAATTGATCCAAAACAGTAAAACTTCCAATTGCGCCATTGTCCATTCACTGATTTAATTACATTTATCACACTTTATTACAAAAAAGAGAGGTGTCATTCCGGATTTTCTGAAGATGTAGGGTATTCAGGCGATCTAAACAATGACACCTTCTTTATTTAACTGAATTACTTATAGTTGATCAGTTTTATCTGAAGTTTTTCTCCGGGTAATTTCTGCGCAAGATTATTAATTCCTGCCTCACTCAACTGAAGTATTCTGGGATAGCCACCGGTAGTTTGTCCGTCCCTCATCAAAGCAATTAACGTGCCTGAAGGTGTAAGTTGTACAGTCCCGGGAAGTACAGGACCGGTAATGATAGGCTCCAGTGAATTTTCCAGTTTCTCCTGAAACTGGATACCCATACGGTTGCTCTCCTTAGCTGCTGAAAAATGCCATTTTTGAAGAGCTTCTTTTTCTGATGGTTGTAATAATTCAAATTCAGGCCCCGGAAATGCTTCTATGACTCCTGAAGTATTATAACTCCCGGCTTTTAAAGCTGAAAATGATGAAGGTGAAGAATCCTCAGCTTCCAAAAAAGGCAATTTCATTCCCTTTTCCAGTCGGCTGAATTTTGTAATTCCGGGACTCCAGCTCCTGCTGCCCAGCACAACTTCTGTTTGGAAGCCTCCTTTAATTGCCAGATAAGCCCTGTAGCCCGATCTTCTTTTTCCAAAAGACAGGACCTGCCCGGCGTCTATCTTGTACAGCCTGTAACTATCTATTGGTGTACCGTCAAGTTCAGGAGAAAGATCTGCTCCTGAAACCGCAATTTGAGCCGGACCTGAAAATTGTATTTTCGGCCCCTGCAAGGTAATTTCCAGTACGGCGGCATCGGGTTCATTCCTGAGCAAAAGATTTGCAATGCCTGCAGCCTGCAGGTCCATAGCGCCGCTTACCGGCACTCCAAATTCCCGGTAGCCGAATCTCCCCCTGTCCTGGATAGTACTGAATAATCCCGGCTGTAAGATCTCTACTTCAGCCATACTTCTCCATTTTAAAACTAAAATTCCCTTTCTCAACTTGTTGGGCAATCTTACCGTGCTCTTCAAGACTCACCGGATAAAATCTTATTCTGTCACCTGCTCTTATCTCACAAGGAGGATTGGTTGAAGGATCGAAAAGAGGCACCGGTGAATTGCCGATAATATTCCATCCTCCCGGACTACTTTGAGGATAGATCCCGGTCTGTTTTTCACCTATTCCCACCGCTCCTTTTTCGACCTTTGGACGGGGGTTTTTTCGCCGTGAAAAATGCAGTGCTTCAGGCAGTCCTCCCAGGTATAAAAACCCGGGTAAGAATCCGGTGAAATACACCAGGAAATCTTCAGAAGAATGAAGCTCAATTATTTGCTTTTTTGAAAGGTTTTTTGACGCTGCTATCTCATCCAGATCGAGGGCAAAAGTTTCATCGTAACATACAGGAATGTGAAAGAGCCGGCTTTCAGATTTAAAGCTTATATTCGCCGTGGAAATATCCTCTACAAGGTCGTAAAAATCACCATAGACATCTTCTATTGATGAAGCGCAACTAATTAATAGTGAGTTATATGTGTTGCTTATTTCAACTTCTTCTTTAAGTGCTTTTTCCTGAAGTATTTTTTTTGCCCCTAGCACTTTTTTCAGTGTAACCGGGCTAATTTCAGAGTCAAATTCAAGCAGGATTGCCCGCTCCCCCATCCGTTTTATCTTCGGAAATTTGTTCATTAAGCTCGGTAGATTTCAATATTTCTGGAAGGTAATTCCCGATGCAAATATTGCAGAATTTCTACTGAATTCGGAGTGTCGCCGTGAATGCAAAATGTGCTTGCAAAAGTGTTGATCTTTTGGCCTTTTTGAGTAGTGATTTTTCCTTCAGAAATCATCGAAAAAATATGCTCCAAAACCTGCTCTTTTTGAGTGATAAGTGCACCTGGATTTTTCCTCGAAACAAGGCTGCCATCTTCACTGTAATTCCTGTCGGCAAAGGCTTCAAATCTCACTTTTAATTTCCCCTGTGCGAGCCGGCTTATCACAGAACCTTCAGCAGCAAAAAGGACGAGATCATCTCCAAATTCAAGAATAGCGTCTATGATCGTTTGGGCAACTTCAGGATTGAAGTACGCATCATTATAAAGAGCGCCGTGAGGTTTGACGTGAGTTAGAACAGCACCTTCAGCTTCGGCGATCTGCTTCAGGCCCATGATCTGCGCCACAAGAGAACGCTTTAGTTCCTTCTGCTCCATTGGAATGGATTTCCTTCCGAAGTTTTCCTTATCGGGATATGAGGGATGGGCACCTATTTCCACATCATGCTCCATGGCGAGATCTACCGTGTGCTGCATGGTTTCCAGGGTTCCTGCATGGCCACCACAGGCAATATTACAGGCCGAAATTAGAGGCATGAGCTCTTTATCATGCTCCCCTCCTTCTCCAAGATCGCAGTTAATATGTATGTTTTTCATAGCTATAGACTCTCAAATACAGTATAAATGGACCGGGCACCCAGGAAAATTGTGATAGCTATAATTAAAATTCCCAGGACATTTCCTCTTATTTTGTTCTTTGCACTTCCCATAAGCACCCGCCTATTCACTACCCAGAGCAGGAAAATTGCAATAACGGGAAGTAAGATCCCATTTGCTACCTGTGCGAATTTTATGATCTCCACCGGCTGTAATCCCAGCGAGGAGAAAATCACCCCCAGTAGGAGGATGATCGCCCAAACCATTTTGAACTTTATTGAAGTTAAACCTTTTTTCCAACCCATACAACCTGTGACGACATATGCCGCAGCGAGGGGTGCAGTGATGGAAGAAGAAATACCTGCAGCAAAAAGCCCTACTGCTATGAACCAGGTCGCATAGCTTCCAAAAACCGGCTCAAGTCCGGCAGCAAGATCGGCCGCGGTCCTTACATTGACAACTCCCGAAGCTGCCGCGGTGATCACTATAGCCAGAGAAACAAGTCCGCCGAGACTAATGCTCCAAAAAAGCTCTTTTTGAGCGGTCTTTAAGGAGCTCCTGTCTTTCCATTTCTCACTTACCAGGGAAGCGTGAAGGAAAAGATTATAAGGCACTACAGTAGTTCCTATTAAAGCCATCACAGTAAGAATTCCTGCGCCACCATTCCGCGGAATGAACAGACCCTGAAGAAGCTGGGAAAGATCGGGTTTGGTGATGATTGCGGTAACAAGAAAGGAAATACTCATGATCGCCACCAGGACAATAAAAACTCTTTCAAGAACCTTATAATTCCCTATGGCGAGTAAAGCAAAGGCGATCGCCCCAATGACCAGGCTCCAAATATTGATCTGGAAGACTCCAGAATTTACTTCCTGCACTGGAAGTACCGCAGAAATTCCAAGAACAGCCCCGGATATATTTCCGGCCTCATAAGCAGCGTTGCCAATGACAATAGCTGAAAAAATGAGCAGTATGGAAAGACTTCGAAAAAGCGGATTTCCTATTTCCTCCCTAATTACTTCACTTAAGCCTTTTTGAGTAACGATCCCCACCCGGGCAGCCATTTCCTGCAGAATTATACAGGCGATTATCGAAAGAAGTAAGGCCCATAAAAGAGTAAACCCAAAATCTACACCTGCAAGGGTACAAACGGTCACGGTTCCCGGACCAATAAAAGCTGCCGATACCAGTACTCCCGGCCCGAGATTTTTAAGCCATTCTATCAAAGCTCCCTGTTACTTTCCTCAATAGCATACAGAGCAAAGGTCCCAAGCCAGTGACCTCCTTCATAGCTGTCTCCCACCAGGTTAGGAAAGGAGTAATTTACATGTTCATTAGCCAAAGATCGCAGGTGCCCGTAATTGTCGGGATATTGATTGGCAAGTCCATACAATACCCAGCCCCGGCTGAAGTTGAGCCCGTCCAGGTGTACGAGTTTGCCATCGGTCCTGTCGCTTACTTCTGCTACCTCCATAGTAAAATCTTTTCTGCGTAATTGCGGAAGGAAATCTTTCATCCACAGGTTAAAGGTCTTTTTAGGAAGGACACGTCTCATGATATCGACCTCCGAGAGGCAGGGTGAAAGAAAATCGAATCCACCCGGCTCCCATTCAATGGGACAGGCATCATCATTCAAATAATAATCCTTGGCTCTTTTTTCTATTAACATCCTTAGTTCCTCCCGCTCTGCAGTAACGGCATAGTCATGTGCCAAAGCCAATGCAAAGGCAGTATTTGTATGCTCTCCTACTCTAATGGGATAATTGAGCTTCGGAAGAAACTCCTTGAATTTTTTCACCATTAGTTCAGTAAGTGGCTGCAGGTTTTGACTGAGCTCCTTAGCCAGGGGGTCTTCCCAGGTCTGTAATTCTTCAGCCAGTTTTAAGACCCAGGCCCAACCGTAGGTGCGCTCAAATGTACTTTCCTGTTCCCTGCTGAAGTATTTTACTTCTTCCTGAATATTTTCGGCAGTCAGGGAATTTTTCAGTTTCTCCCTGATCTCCTCTGCCTTCTTCATCTCCGGAAACTTCTTTAGAAGATTCACCATGGTCCAATGCGCATGAACCGAGGAGTGCCAGTCAAAACAACCATAAAAAGCAGGATGCAATTCTCTTGGCTCACCAATATCTCCGGCGCCGGCAAGAGTTTGATTCAACTTGTTGGGATATTCCACGTTGAGGCAGTTAAGCGGTAACTCCACCAGTTTATTGGCTTCCTCAACAGTCAAAGCAATGGAATTTGAAGGTTCAAGCATAGCAACAGCTTCATCTACAAGGGTAGAATCCTGGTCAACAGCTTCTTTTCCCTGTGGTTCATCATTTCCTTTACAACCTACGATCGCAATTGCTGCGATCATTAAAATAGTTTTCTTCATAATATAGATTATCCAAGCCAGCCTTCTCTATCAAGGCTGCGGTATTGAATGGCTTCACTTATGTGAGCTCCTTTGATTTTATCTGAATTTTCAAGATCTGCAATTGTCCGGGAGACTTTAAGGATTCGATCATAAGCCCGTGCCGAAAGATTGAGCCTTTCCATTGCAACTTTAAGCAGGTTCATGGAATCTGGATCAAGCTTACAATGTTCCCTGATCTGTTTTACACTCATTTGAGCATTATAATGGACCTTCTCGTTGTCTGCGAACCGCCCTGTCTGTCTCTGCCTCGCAGCCATTACTCTTTGCCTTATCTCCTTACTACTCTCCCCCCGCCTCTCATCACTGAGTTTCTCAAAAGGCACAGGGGTCACTTCAATATGAATATCGATCCTGTCCAATAGTGGACCGCTTATCTTGCTCATGTACCGCTGCATCTCTGCCGGTGAAGAAGTGGCCGGAGAGCCGGGATCATTGAAAAACCCACTGGGACTGGGATTCATACTTGCTACCAGCATAAAACTGGAAGGATAAGTAACCGTGAATTTCGCTCTGGAAATGGTCACTTCCCTATCCTCTAAAGGCTGTCTCATAACCTCCAGCACACTCCTCTTAAACTCCGGCAGCTCGTCAAGAAAAAGTACTCCGTTATGAGAGAGCGAGATCTCTCCCGGTTGCGGATATGCTCCGCCGCCCACCAGGGCTACGTCGCTTATAGTGTGATGAGGGCTTCTGAATGGCCTGTGGGCCATTAATCCTACATTCTCCTTTACCCGTCCCACCACGCTGTGGATCTTTGTTGTCTCCAGGGCCTCATGTAAGGTCATAGGTGGCAAAATACTGGGCAGGCGCTTTGCGAGCATTGTTTTACCCGCGCCTGGTGGTCCTATTAAAATTATATTATGTCCTCCCGCAGCGGCAATTTCCATGCAGCGTTTGATGGACTCCTGCCCTTTTACATCGGCAAAGTCGTGCTCCGGATGTTCCAGCTCCTGGTAGAATTCCTTCCTGGTGTCGATGATCGTTCTTTCCAGGGGCTCTCCCCTGTCAAAAAAGCGAATTATTTGATCAATGTTCTCAATACCATATACTTCCAGTCCGCTTACAATAGCTGCTTCTTTCACATTCTGCTTCGGAAGAATAAAACCTTTAAAACCCTCCTCCTTTGCTTTGATAGCTATGGGTAAAGCTCCTTTTATGGGCTGCAGACTGCCGTCCAGGGAGAGTTCTCCCATGATGACATAATCCTGAATGTTTGTCGCTTTGATCTGACCTGAAGCCATCAGGATCCCCATGGCAAAAGTGAGATCATACGCCGAACCTTCCTTGCGAAGATCGGCAGGAGCCATATTTACGGTGATCTTTTTTCCGGGGAGATTGTAACCCACGTTTTTGAGTGCTGCAGCGATCCTGAAGCTGCTTTCTTTTACAGCAATATCAGGAAGTCCTACAAGATGATATCCAATGCCTGAGTCTACGTTCACCTCCACGGTAATTGTGGTGGCTTCCACGCCAAAAACAGCACTTCCGTAAACCTTTACAAGCATTAAAA
>CAYLZB010000053.1:0-13912 GCA_964388165.1 uncultured Flavobacteriaceae bacterium
ATTCTTGGTTTCATGTTCATTGCGGTCTTTTATCTGGCTGCCATTACCACCCAAAAAAGCGGATTATCGGTAGTTTCTGTAGCTACCAAGATGTCGGTCGCTATTCCGGTTTTCTTCGGCATCATTTTGTACAACGAAAGCACCGGCTGGATCAAGATCACCGGGATCGTTTTGGCCCTCTTTGCAGTGTACCTCACTTCGATCAAGAAGAAGGAAGGAATAAAAATTAGAAAACGGAACCTGGTATTTCCACTCCTCGTCTTTTTTGGTAGCGGAATCATTGACACTACCCTAAAGTTCCTTGAGACCTCTTATGTCGCCGAAGCCGATGTAGCCCTTTTTTCCTCCACCATTTTTGCTATAGCCGGAATTATTGGTGTTTGTATCCTTATCTTTCAGAAGATAAAAGGCAGCCTAACCTTAAGTTTCAAAAATGTCCTTGGCGGCGTGGCTTTAGGAATACCTAATTTTGGATCCATATATTTCCTGGTTATGGCACTACGAACGGAAGGATTGGAGAGCTCCACCGTTTTTCCCTTAAACAATGTGGCGATCGTAATGATCTCGACCTTTCTTGGAATTTTGCTTTTCAAAGAAAGGATGTTAGCGAAGAACTGGATCGGGATACTTCTGGCTGTTGCCAGCATCATACTAATTGCAACTTCTGAAGAATGGATGTAAAGGACACTTACAGGACGCTCACAAAACCTTCAGAAGAAGTTCTTTTTAAAGATAAGAACAGCAAATTCTTTGGTTATGCTTTCCCGGTAACTTCAGAAGAGGAAATAAAAGAGCATTTAGAGGATCTCAAAAAGAAGCACCACGCTGCCCGCCACTGGTGTTATGCATGGCAGCTGGGAAAAGCAGAAGTCCACTACCGGGCAAACGATGACGGCGAACCTTCAAATTCGGCGGGAATGCCCATTTACGGCCAAATCCAGTCCTTTGATGTCACGAATGTTCTAATAGTGGTAGTGCGATATTTTGGAGGTGTAAAACTGGGAGTTGGAGGTCTTATCAATGCCTATAAAACTGCAGCACAAATGGCATTGGAAGCTGCAAAGATCGTAACCCGCACTATTGATATAAATTTCGAGATCTCATTTGATTATCCCGAAATGAATAAAGTAATGCGGGTGATAAAAGAAAACAACCTTAATGTTGTTGAACAGATCCTGGAACTGGATTGTAAGATCATCATCGCCGTACGCAAGAAAGAAGCAGAAAGGATCTATGAGAAATTTGATGCTACCTATAAGGTGAAGATCACCGAACGGGAGGATGATCAATAACCAAGTTTTTCCAGAAGGTCAGCAGGACATTTAATAGGTTTCATCTTCTCCTTATCCATAAAGATCAAACTTGTTTCTGCCTCTGTTAATAGTTCCTCATGTTGATTGAAGATCTCATACTCAAATTCAATTCTTACCCCTGGTTTTTCTTTTAACCGGGTGACAATTTTTAGAACATCATCAAATCTTGCAGACTTCCTGAATTTAATTTTTATCTCGTAAACGGGAAGCATCACTCCCTCCTCTTCCATTTTCCTATAAGAGATCCCCAGCGCATCAAGCCAGTCGATACGGGCAATTTCAAGATATTGAGCATAATTGCCGTGGTAGACGACTCCCATTTGGTCGGTTTCTCCATATCGAACTTTAACACAGGTGGAGTGGCTTTTCATAAATTTTTTGATTGATTATTTAAATCGGTTTTGTACTTTCACGTATGAACGAAGTATGCTAAAAATTTTGTTAAATTTCAAGTGCTAAAACGTTTTTTTTTCAGATAATTTGTTCACATATTTGTTGCTCTAATTAACCCGGGAGAAAGAAATTTTTCTCTTTTTCTTATGGAAGTCACTACTAACAAACGCATTAATAATTTAGAATCCGGAATGTCAGAAACTGCGCAATCAGTTTGGAATAGCTGCCTAGCTTTTATTAAAGATAACATTACACCCCAGGCATACAAGACCTGGTTTGAACCTATCCAGGCAGTTAAACTTACAGATAAGGCTTTGAGCATTCAGGTTCCTTCAAAATTCTTTTACGAGTGGCTTGAAGAACATTATGTTAAACTTCTTAAAGTTTCGTTAAATAGGGTGTTGGGAGACCAGGCGAAATTAGTGTATGTAATAAGGATGGAAAACACCTATGGAAATAAGCAACCTTTTACAGAAAAGATACCCAGCACAAACCGATCGAATGTAGCTTCTCAGGAAGTTGACGTTCCTATTAAAAATAGAAATCCCGAGCTTAAGAATCCTTTTATCATTCCCGGGATAAGAAATGTGAAGATCGAATCTCAGCTCAACCCAAGCTATAACTTCGACAACTTTTTAGAAGGAGATTCAAACAGGCTGGCGAGGTCTGCAGGTCTGGCTGTAGCCAATAAACCCGGAGAAACCTCTTTTAACCCGCTACTTATTTTTGGTGGAGTTGGTTTGGGAAAAACACACCTCGCCCACTCTATTGGGATCGAGATCAAAGACAAATACCCTGAAAAAACAGTACTTTATATTTCTGCAGAAAAATTCACTCAGCAGTATATAGAGTCGGTAAAAAAGAATAACCGGAATGATTTTATTCATTTCTACCAGATCATTGATGTATTGATCGTGGATGACATCCAATTACTTTCGGGAAAGGCCGGAACTCAGGATGTATTCTTCCACATATTCAACCACCTGCATCAAAACCGCAAACAGGTGATCCTTACCAGTGATAAGGCACCAGTAGATATGCAGGATATTGAGCAAAGATTGCTATCCCGTTTTAAATGGGGACTTTCGGCAGAACTACAACATCCGGATACCGATACAAGGATCTCTATCATCAAGAATAAACTTTATCGGGATGGTGTAGATATGCCTGAAGAAATAGTAGAATTCCTGGCGAACAATATCAAAACCAATATCCGGGAACTTGAAGGAGCAATTATTTCTCTTATCGCTCACTCCTCCTTCAATAAGAAGGACATTACTCTTGATCTTGCTAAGAAAATAGTAGACAATTACGTCAAGAATACCAAACGTGAAGTTTCTATAGATTACATCCAGAAGATAGTAAGCGAATACTTCCAAATGGATGTAGAGACCTTACAATCTAAGACCAGGAAAAGACATATCGTACAGGCGCGTCAACTTGCCATGTTCTTTGCTAAGAAGTTCACAAAGGCTTCTCTTGCAAGCATTGGTTCTCAAATAGGAAAAAGAGACCACGCCACTGTACTGCACGCATGTAAGACTGTTGACAACTTAGCATCGACAGATAAACAGTTCAATAAATTTGTTGAGGATATCAACAAAAAACTCACTCTTTAAGAATGAAGACCCGGATCCTGATGGTGTGCCTTGGTAATATTTGCAGGTCACCCCTGGCCGAAGGCATTCTCAAATCCAAAATAAATCCCGAAAAGATTTACGTAGACTCTGCCGGTACGAGTAATTATCATGTGGATGAATGTCCCGACACCCGGTCTATTGACATAGCAAAACAGAATAACCTGGATATCACTTCCCAACGTGGCCGCCAATTTTCAGCAGAAGATTTCGATAAGTTTGATAAGATCTATGTAATGGATATGTCCAATTATTACGATGTAATTTCCCTGGCCAGAAATGAAGAAGATAAAGAGAAAGTTTCTCTGATCCTGAATGAGATCTTCCCCGGGGAAAATGTAGAGGTGCCCGATCCTTACCATGGCGGAGCAGATGGCTTTAAGAAAGTCTACAATATGCTGGATGAGGCTTGCGAAATAATTGCACAAAAGCACCGGTAATTTGAATACTACTTTTTCTTATAGCGGCAAACTTTATTTATTACCTACCACGCTGGGAGATAATGAACCTCTGGAGGTTCTGCCTGCAACCGTACAACAACAGGTAGAAAGATTAAATATCTTCATTGCCGAAAATGAAAAAACTGCCCGCAGAGCTATAAAAAGACTTGTTCCTGAAAAGTCACAACCTTCCTTGAGTTTTTTCCTCCTGAACAAGCATACAGATCCCGCTGATATTCCTTCATTTTTGGAAGCCTGTAAAGCGGGTAAAGATGTGGGACTATTAAGTGAGGCAGGATGCCCCGGAGTAGCCGACCCGGGAGCAGAAGTAGTGAAGATCGCTCATCGTGAAGGAATACAGGTAGTGCCTATGGTTGGCCCTTCCTCAATTCTTCTCGCCATGATGGCTTCAGGCATGAATGGACAGAACTTTGCCTTTAATGGTTATCTTCCTATAGATAAAGCAGCAAGAAAAAACGAAATAAAAGATCTGGAAAGGATCTCACTGGAGAAAAATCAGGCCCAGGCCTTCATCGAAACTCCATACCGGAACAATAAAATGCTGGAGGACCTAACAGGAATTCTTCATCCGGCAACCCGCATTTGCATAGCATGTGATCTTACCCTAAACAGCGAATTTGTGATAACCAAAACCGCCTCAGAATGGCGGAAAACAAAAGTGGACCTTCACAAGAGGCCCACTATCTTTATATTACAGAAGGATTATTAACCTTCGCTTTCCTGTCCGGAACTACGAAAGAAGTATCGTAGCCTTCAAATTTTTTAAAGTAATGCTTGATCGAGGTTCCAAAGCCATCATTGAAGCTATTGGTACCATTGCTCCTGAGAAATTTCTTCACATTCCCCGGCCCGGCAAGGTGGGCTGCAGCAAGAATACCGGACTCAGTTATTTTTATCCCGTTAACTACTTTATCCTGGAATTGCTCTATATCTTTTCTCAGGATCCATTTATTTCGGGAGGCGTTCGCATAAAATGCAGCTTCCTGAAGGTCGGGTGAATTTAGGAAAAGATTAGCATCTCTCACACCTATCAGCTTTAAGGTTCCCCTTCCAAACTGATATTTCCCCATGTATCCGAATTCGTTGATGATCTTGTAATCACCACCCGATTCTTTAAAGCCTAAAGCTTCCTTAAAGGCAACATATGATTTTCCTAATTCTGGATAAGAACGAAGTTGTGGATCAAAGGCCGCAGCATCTGGTGCATGCGGAACTTCAAAGACAAATTCTTCATTCACTGTCTTGAACTCTTCAAGAACGGCATCGCTTAATTCCTGTGCTTTCTTGGTAGAAAAGCTATAAAAAAATATCGATGCTCCTATAACCGGTAATACTGAAAATTTTGCAACTTTCTTCTTCATCCTTTTTGTTTTTGCTCTAAAAAAACCTTACAGATCTTCTCAAAACGGCCGACAAATGTAAGAATTTTTTTAATAATCTTACTATCAACCTGTTAAACGAATCTTAATGGTTTTCTCAGGTGTCCACATTAAAGCATAGAACGTGCCAAAAAGGAAATTAATATATTTATTAACTACTTTAGAACTAAATAATTACCTGTTGATCTTCTGTTGATTGATCCACCGAACGTAAGCTCTTTTATTCGCATTGTGCTGAGAAAGAGTTTTAGCAAACTTGTGATATCCAAAATTCTCTACATCGGCCACGAAGTAGAAGTAATCGTGATCTTCAAAGTTAAGTACTGCATCAATAGATGAAATATCGGGCATGGTTATAGGCCCCGGAGGTAACTCTTTATATTTATAGGTATTGTACGGAGAGTCAAGGGTAAGATCGGCATAGAGCACACGCTTAATGATAGTATCGAAATTTTGGAGCCTATCTTTAAGAGCATAGATCACTGTAGGGTCTGCTTCAAGTTTCCAACCTTTATTAATTCTGTTCATATAGACGCCGGCAACCTTTCGCCTTTCATCTACTTTTGAGGTTTCTTTTTGTACGATAGAGGCAAGTACCATCACCTCATGAGGAGTGAGACCTATCTTTTTTGCTTTAGCCAATCTTTCTTCATTCCAGAAACGGTCATATTCCGTTTTCATGCGATCCCGGAACTCTTCAGCAGAAGTATTCCAAAAGAATTGGTATTTATTAGGTATATACATCGCCAAAGCATTCCTGTCTCTAAAACCATGCTCCCTTAAAAAAACAGTATCCCTCATACTTTCCATCAAACTGGCACTATCTGCTTCAATTTGAGAAGCAATCCTGCCGGCGAGATCTTCTAATCGCTCCTGATTGTTGAAGGTCACCCACACCGGCTCATTGGTACTGCGCAAGGTATTGACGATCTCGTTGTTGTTCATTCCTTTTTTAAGAATAAATCTTCCGGCCTTTACTGTATTAACATAGCCTTTTTTCTGTGCAACTATATTAAATTCATTCACATCCTCCAGGTAAGGCTCCAGGAGCTCCTGTACCTCTGTATAGCTTGCTCCCGTAGGAACAAAAACCTCCACGGTCTCTTCAGAAAAGGATGTATTCGAAGAAAAAATGACATCGTATATATACCAGGAAAATCCCGCCAAAACTACGATTCCTAAAAGGGCAATTATTACTAAGATTTTCTTGATATACATTCTAATTGATCAATTGATAAGTAATTTCATCTTTAAATTCTCCGTCCACTAAATTCCAGTCTTTCTTCCTGGCTGCCACCGTGAACCCGGCTTTTTCAAACAATATTTTGCTCGAAGCATTGTCTTCACTAACATTGGCATAAACCTGATGCAATCCCAAATGTGCAAAACAATATTTTGATACCAGTTCGAGGGCTTCGGTACCAAATCCTTTTTTTCGGTTATTTTTATTGATAATAAGAATGCCCAAAGCCGCACGTCGATTTTTTGGATCAAGATCGAACAGGTCAATAAAGCCTACTGCCTCCCCTGTATTTTCACAAATAACAAGCCTAAGCTGTTTCACCTCATAGATATCTCTATGCGAATTTTCAAGGTATTGCTTGAGAATATATCGGGAAAAAGGAACACTGGTGGCACTTACCTCCCAGAACTCCTCATTGTTTTCTACTTCAAAAAGCAGATCGAGGTCCTCGGGCTCCAGCGCTCTTAAATATACTTTGTCTCCTTTTAGAGATTGCATTCTATTTCTCCTTTAAAGACCTGCTTTGCAGGTCCGGTTAACCAGATCTCTTCAAACTTTCCTGAAGAAGGTTTAAAACTTACCGTTAGATCCCCACCCGGGGTCACCAGCTTCACCGTAGTTGAAGTGGTTTTACCGCTGTGGTATGCCGCCAGGGCGCTGGCCGTAACTCCCGTACCACAGGACAAGGTCTCAGCTTCTACCCCTCTTTCATAAGTCCTTACTTTAAAGGAGGCGGTATCCAGCGGGGAAACAAAATTTACATTTGTACCACCACTCGAGTTGTATTCCTCTGAATATCGTACTTCAGCCCCCTCTTGCTGAACGTTTACATTGTCCACTTCTTCTGAAAAAATGACATGATGCGGAGAACCTGTATTGAGAAAATAAGCACTACCGGTTTCAGAAATCCTCTTTACTTCTGTCATTTTTAAGCCCACAAGCTCGTCCTCAATAACAGCTTTATGAAAACCATCTATTGCACCAAATGCCGCTTCATTTGTAATTATTCCGAGGTACTTTGCAAAAGCAACGAGACACCTTCCTCCATTTCCACACATACTGCTTTCATTACCATCGGCATTGAAATAAACCATTTTAAAATCCTCACCCTCATTAAGCGAGTTTTCAAGAAGGATAAGACCATCGGCACCAATGCCAAATCTTCGGTCACAAAGGAACTTGATGAGATTGGTATCATTTTTGGATAAAACAGAAGTACGGTTATCTACCATAATGAAATCATTTCCCGTACCCTGATATTTAAAGAAGTTCAGCTTCATCTGAATGAATTTGAGGGGGCAAAGATACAATAAAAGGCAAAAAACGGGAGTGGATAAACCAGGATTAAACTGTGGCAGAACCGTACTAAAACATTAAACTTTTTGTTCCACAATAATTAAAAAAACAATAGATATATGAAAAGATTCACAAGTTTTCTTATGATCTCTGTTTTAAGCGGAATCCTTACCCTTGGAGGATATGTCCTTTTCATCGAAAAAGATGATATTTTCATTCAGGAAAGTACGAGTATTCCGACTTATACACCGGTCAATTTAAATTCAGTCCCGACAGACGCTAATGCAGATTTTACTGAAGCAGCCAATAAATCGGTCAATGCGGTAGTGCACGTAAAAAATGTTGCAGCTGTAAGAAGATCCCCATTTTCTTCAGCCACCTCCCAGGTGCTGCAGGGTGCAGGAAGCGGAGTGATCATCTCTCCTGACGGTTATATTGTTACCAATAACCACGTGATCCAAAATGCCAATCGCCTTCAGGTCACCTTAAACAATAATCAGAACTACATGGCAGAGGTCATTGGAACAGATCCTAAAAGTGACATTGCCCTATTAAAAATCGAGGCTGAAGACCTGGATTACCTTCCTTTTGGGGATTCAGATAATGCCAGGATCGGGGAATGGGTGTTAGCAGTAGGAAATCCTTTTAACCTTACCTCTACGGTAACTGCCGGAATAATTTCGGCTAAATCCCGTGACCTTGGAATGGACGCTAATATTTCCTCCTTTATCCAAACCGATGCAGCCGTGAATCCCGGGAACAGTGGTGGAGCCCTTGTAAATATCTATGGGGAATTAATTGGAATTAATACAGCCATTACCTCACAAACGGGCACCTATGTAGGCTACGCCTTTGCAGTTCCTTCCAACAACGCCCGCAAAATTGTAGAGGATATACTTGAGTACGGTGATGTACAGCAAGGAATACTGGGGATACGGGGAGACCAGGTTGCCAATGTACCCGGAGATCTCAAAATAACTGAAGGAGTTTATGTTGGCCAGGTTGAAGAAGGTAGTGGTGCCGACAAAGCAGGAATTCGTTCCGGAGATATCATCACGCGACTGGATAACGTAAAGATCAGGAAGTTCTCAGATCTTACCGGTTATATAGGTTCAAAAAGACCAAATGATGTTGTGAAGGTACAGGTGATCCGCGATGGAAATGCAAAAGAATTTGATGTTACCCTTACTAAATATGAGGTCTATCAGATCAAAGCTATAGGTCTTGAAGTAACCAATGCTTCTGCCGAGGAGTTGAAACAACGTAAAGTTGCGAACGGTGTGAAAATTACCCGGGGATTGACTCCACAAATGCAGAATGAGCAATTGTACGGTACGATCATTACGGCCATAGATAATATTCCGGTGAGAAATGTAGAGGACGTAGAAAGAATCATGCAACAAAGATCGACCGGAGAACCTATTTCTGTGACTTTTGTGACTCCAGATGGAGAGAAGCAAAAGTATGTATGGAGATAATTTAAACGAAAAATCCTTAAAAATACCTGCTTTTTGGCAGGTATTTTTTTTACCTAAAGGCTTTACGAAAACGTTTGAAATATATATTTTTGCCGCAATTTCAACACAACACCAAAAAACAGAAATGAACTCTAACGAAGTTTACGAGAAAGAATTAGCCTTTCAGGCAGACCGTCGCCGTGCTGCAGTGCAATTTATAAAGACGGTAAGTGACCTATGGTATGACAAATCAATTGAACTGGTACTTTTCAGGAATCAATTAATTGATCGCAACGTGAGCGACATCCTGGACCTACACGAATATGCGGGAGAATTTGTGCAAAAGCCAATTTCAATATTTGATTCTGTAGAAATCGCTGAGGCTATACAGAGGTTAGATTTCCCACCTTCCAAACTGGATATAGGAAAGCTCACTTACGAGTACCACCTGGAAGACAACAAACACTCAAATGCCACTGCCTTTGTCTCTGCCAAATTAAAAGATGCCAAAAAAGTGGAAGAACTAACTCCTAAGGATGTAGTTCTTTATGGTTTTGGCCGAATAGGAAGACTCCTTGCCCGTGAACTTATGACACGCACCGGAAAGGGAAGTCAGCTAAGACTTAGAGGGATAGTCACCAGAGGAAAAATTGACGAGACGGTACTCGAAAAAAGAGCAAGTCTACTAAAGAATGATTCTGTACACGGAGATTTTTCAGGCACCGTTTCTTTTGATGTGAAGAAAAAGTGTCTAATTATCAATGGGACCACCGTGCATATGATCTCTGCAAACGAACCCGAAGAGATCGACTACACCTCCTACGGAATTAAGGATGCTCTTATCATTGACAACACAGGGGCCTTTAGGGATAAGGAAGCTTTAAGCAGACATCTTAGCTCCAAGGGAGCGTCAAAGGTTCTACTTACAGCGCCGGGTAAAGGAGTACCAAACATTGTGCACGGAGTGAATCACCTGGAGCACAATCCGGATGAAGTTTCTATCTTTTCTGCTGCTTCATGCACCACAAATGCAATAACCCCGGTTCTAAAGGCTGTACAGGATTCCCTTGGAGTAGTTCATGGACACCTGGAAACCATTCATGCATATACAAACGACCAGAACCTGGTAGATAATATGCATAATAAATACAGAAGAGGTCGTGCCGCCGCACTTAATATGGTAATAACCGAAACCGGTGCAGGACAGGCAGTATCAAAAGCTCTTCCTGTCTTTGACGGCAAACTTACATCTAATGCTATTAGAGTTCCGGTACCTAATGGTTCTTTGGCTATTCTCAACCTGGAGGTGGAAAAAGCTACATCAAAACAAGGAATTAATAAGATCCTTAGAAAGTATGCTCTCGAAGGAGATCTTGTTGAACAGATCAAATATTCAATAGATAATGAACTGGTTTCAACAGACATTGTTGGATCTGCCCAACCCTCTATATATGACAGCAACGCAACTATCGTTTCGGCCAACGGCAAGAACGTAGTGCTTTACGTGTGGTATGATAATGAATATGGCTATAGCCATCAGGTTATCAGGCTTGCAAAATACATCGCAAAAGTTAGAAGGTTCACCTATTATTAAATGAGAGTTTAATTAGTTTGAGGACCCGTCACCCCAAAGGTGGCGGGTTTTTTTATTAGTTCGTTAACTAGTGGAGAAGAGGGAATTTTCCAACTTTATGCCTCTGGATAACAAGGTGAAGAAAAAGCTGAATATTCTCCTGATAGTTCTGGGCGTCATTCTCCTGGCAAGGATCCTTCTACCCTATTTTCTGGAAAAGTACGTAAATAAGGTGCTGCAGGATATACCCGGTTACACAGGCTATGTAGAAGATATTGACGTAGCATTGTACCGAGGGGCCTATGTTATTGAAGGACTCCACCTGGATAAGGTAAATTCTGATATCTCCACTCCCTTTCTTAATTTTCCAAAAACAGATATCTCTATCGAATGGAAAGCCTTGTTTAAAGGCAGGATCGTCAGCGAAATAATAATGCATGATCCTGTTGTGAATTACATCTATGAGGATCAAAAGAAGGATACGCCGGAGAAGAAGCCGGAAGTAGCCGATTGGCAGGAAGCTCTAATGGATCTGGTACCGATCGAGATCAACCGCTTTCAAACCATCAACGGGAAATTCAGTTATATCGAGTTTTCTGAAGATCCCAATATCGACCTGGTTATGGATCATATAAATCTGATGGCTACAAACCTTCGAAATGTGGAACGAGCAGATGGGCCATTACCATCAACAGTTCATGCCACAGCAGTTTCCTTTGGAGGCGGAACGGTAAGATTAGAAGGAAAAATTGATCTTATGAGACGAATTCCCAATTTAGACATGAATTTCTCTCTCGAAAAAGCCGATGTTACAGCTCTTAACGAGACTTCTTTGAAATTTGCAGGGGTAGATTTTGCCCGGGGAACCTTTGAACTCTATGCCGAAGCAGCAATTGCAGATGGATATCTTAAAGGATATATCAAACCCATGTTTATAGACACCGAACTGATAGGAGAAGAAGACCAGGGATTTTTCGAGAAAGTTTGGGAGGGTTTCGTAGGGGTCTTCAAGTTCCTTTTCAAGAACCAGGGTACAGATACCCTTGCTACCCGTACTCCTTTTGAAGGTGATCTCAATGAAATTGATACCGGTGTATTTAAGACTATTCTGAATATATTCAAAAATGCCTGGTTCAGTGCTTTTTCTCCCGAAGTGGATGAAAACATCGAATATCAGGAAGTTCAGAAGGCTGCAAAAAATTAACTAAAAATAGTTTTACAGGTCTAAAGCTGTACGGCTAATATTCTTTAGTTTTGCACGCGCTTACCCATCGGGCACTTATACACAGGAAGTTAAAGAAGAAAAAAGAAGATTTCTCCAACAATAAGAGTTGTTAGCCTTCGTTGTGGTAGTGATCGAAAAATAACAATAATTGCTATGAAAAAAATTTTATTTGCCTCCCTTTTCTTATTCACCCTTACTACAGTAGTAGGACAGACTTCAACAGAAACTACAATTGATGAAAAGTTCCAGGAGTTGATCACCAATTCTAACAACTTCAAAGGTTATAAGGTAGTAGACACAGATCAACTCACCACATTACAACAACTCACCTCCAACAGGATTGCCGAACTTAAGGAAGAGATTGCAGCTTCAAAGGAGGCTTTTAGGGCTCAAGAGCTAAAAATTGCTGAACTGGAAGCTGAACTTGAAGCAATAAAGGATCAATTACAAACAGTTACTGCCCAGAAAGACGAAATTGCAGTTTTGGGAATGTCCCTCAGCAAGTCGACATACAACACCGGTATGTGGAGCATTGTGGGTGTTCTTATCCTTGCATTGGCACTATTTGTTGTTAGATTCAAGAAAAGCCACATCCACACTTCAGAGGCTCGTAAGAATCTGGCAGAGCTGGAAAAGGAATTTGATACTTACAGAGTGAAGTCGCTGGAAAAAGAACAAAGATTGGGACGCCTGCTTCAGGATGAAAAGAACAAGCAGCTGAAAATGGCAAAATAAAGCCTCTTTCTTCCGAAGCTTTTTTAATTAACTTTGCGGACTCAACCCTGCAAAGCTGAATTCTCTTTCTCCATGCGAATCGATATCATTACCGTTGTTCCGGACATTTTAAAAAGTCCTTTTGAAGCCTCTATTCTAAAGAGAGCTATAGAAAAAGGGCTTGTGGAGATCCATCTGCACAACCTGCGGGACTATGTGAACGACAATTACAAACAGGTGGATGATTACCAGTTTGGCGGGGGTGCAGGGATGGTCATGATGATCGAACCTATTGATAAGTGTATTTCAGCGTTAAAGGCGGAAAGGGATTATGACGAGGTGATCTATATGACACCGGATGGTACTACCTTAAAACAAGGTCTCGCCAATGAACTGAGCCTGAAAGAAAACCTAATCATTCTATGTGGACACTATAAAGGGGTCGATCAAAGAGTGAGGGATCATTTTGTAACAAGAGAGATCTCGGTAGGTGATTATGTACTGTCGGGTGGAGAACTTGGTGCCGCTGTATTGTGTGATTCCATAATACGTCTTTTACCCGGAGTATTAGGGAACGAAACCTCTGCTTTGACCGACTCTTTCCAGGACAATTTACTTGCCCCTCCTATATATACCAGGCCGGCCGAATATAAAGGATGGAAAGTTCCTGAGATCCTCACCTCTGGGAACACTCCAAAGATCGAGGAATGGCGGGAAGAACAGGCGTGGGAAAGAACCAGGACCTTACGACCCGACCTTTTAGGTGAGGAGTGAAAATAATTCTAACATTGCTTTAGAGAATAAGAAAATTTATTACTTTTGCACACGTTTCTAAATTAACCTCTGGCGATCACCGTGAATGTTGTTTTAGACTTATTTTTAAACCATTAGAAATATGGAATCCTTAATTAAATTTGTACAAGACGAGTTCGTAACCAGGAAAGAGTTTCCTGAATTTTCAGCTGGAGACACTATTACGGCTTACTATGAAATTACTGAAGGTCAAAAGACCCGTACACAGTTCTTCCGTGGAGTTGTGATCCAGAAGAGAGGAACAGGAGCTTCCCAAACATTTACCATCCGCAAAATGAGTGGTACTGTAGGTGTTGAGCGTATTTTCCCGCTTAACCTTCCTGCACTTCAAAAAATTGAAGTGAACAAGAGAGGTAAAGTACGTAGAGCAAGAATTTACTACTTTAGAGAACTTACCGGTAAAAAAGC
>CAYLZB010000054.1:0-13839 GCA_964388165.1 uncultured Flavobacteriaceae bacterium
CCGCACTTTCTCTACAACCGTACTTGTTGTCAAATTTCGATTTCGTCACAGAATCATTAACGTTGATCGCAGGCATGGGAAGCGTTCCGTTCTTCATACGCTCGTAAAGCCTGTGAACCCCTGTAGTGGTTTCTTCAGAAAGACCTTTAATACCTTCAGCAAGTTCAGGATAATTGTCAAGGACCATATTTGTAAGGTCACCTCCATCATCAAGGATCATATTAAGTGGCTTGCGATCTTCTCCAAAGAAAAGGGTTTGCTCGATACACCAGTCAAATTCTTCAGCAGTCATCCCTTTCCAGGCGTAAACCGGGATCCCGGCAGCAGCTATAGCGGCAGCAGCCTGGTCTTGTGTAGAAAATATATTACAAGAGCTCCAGGTAACTTCGGCACCAAGGGCTACAAGCGTTTCAATTAGAACAGCGGTTTGAATGGTCATGTGAAGACAACCGGCAATACGGGCACCTTTTAAAGGCTGCTCTTTTCCATACTCCTCACGCAGGGACATAAGCCCCGGCATTTCAGCTTCGGCCAGTTCGATCTCTTTCCTTCCCCATTCTGCCAGGGAAATATCTTTTACTTTATACTTGGTATAAGGCACTGTTTTCGTTGACATATTATTATATTTGATTTAGCATTTTCAGAAATGCAAAAGTACAGAATATCTAAGAGTTATATATGCCCCTTTACAAAAGAATAACAATAAATCATGCCACTAAGGTGCTCATTTGGAAGATCGAAGAGCCTCTGGATGAGCTAAGTAAAGGTATTGAGCTCACCCCGCATTGCAGGGAAAGGGTAGAAGGGATGAAAAGTGAGCTCCACCAGAGGGGTTTTATGAGTGTAAGACATCTTTTGGCGGCTGCGGGCTATACAGATTTTGACCTTTATTATGATGATGAAGGCAAGCCCCACCTAAAAGATGGTAAGTACATCTCAATTACCCACTCCTTTAATTTTTCGGGTATTATTGTGAGTGACCGGGAAGTGGGGATCGATATAGAAAAACAGCGGGATAAGATCCTTTTGATCGCTCAGAAATTCACTCCGCTCGAAGAATATCGAACAGTTGCAAACACAGATGCCCTAATTAGAAAGCTCACTATAGTTTGGGGAGCAAAGGAAGCGGTCTATAAACTTTATGCCCAGCCAAAAGTGAGCTTTTTGCAGCATATCAATATCACCGATTTTGATTTCGATGACTTAAGGACCACCGGCAAGATCACCTTTAATGGAGAAACCAGTTGGTACGAATTTGAATTCCTGGAATTTGAAGGTTTTACCTGTGTTTACACGCTTAGAAAAGTTTCCTGATGCCGCAAGTGCTGGAGGAGATCATTGCTGCGGAAAAAGCCGGGAAAAAATTGCTGGCTATCCTTATTGATCCGGAAAAGTTCGATCCTTCAGGCGCTAAGGAATTCCTTCGGAAAATCCCATTTTTGACCACTCATATTTTTATTGGAGGCAGTACGGTAACTCCTCAAGATCTCAAAGAATGTACTGAAGCTATCAAAGCTGAAACGAGTTTGCCCCTTGTGCTGTTTCCCGGGGATCACCGGCAGGTTTCAGATAAAGCCGATGCATTGCTCTTCCTGAGTCTGCTTTCAGGTAGAAATCCGGATTATCTCATTGGTCAGCAGGTTCGTTCTGTTCCTTTGATCAGGAAGACGCAGTTGGAGGTGATCCCTACTGCTTACCTACTCATTGATGGGGGAAAGGAATGTGCCGTGCAAAGGGTGAGTGAGACACAGCCGCTGCCGCAGCATGATATTTCAGAAATTGTAGATACTGCCCTGGCAGGATTTTATGCAGGAAAAAAACTCATCTACCTCGAAGCCGGAAGTGGAGCATTAGATCCCGTCTCGTGTGAGATCATTTCAGCAGTAAAAGAAGCTGTCGATGTTCCGGTCATCGTTGGCGGCGGAATTCGCTCCTCCCAACAACTTTCCCGTTCTTACCAGGCAGGAGCCGATCTCGTGGTGATTGGTACCGCCTTTGAAAATGGATCTTTTGAACCGCACAGGGACCCTGAAGATCCCGGGCAGAATTAAATTTCTCCTAAAGTTGTGAAAATCAGCTATTCATATTTAAATGTTTGGAAAATCTGAATTAAATTTAAAACATTACAATCCAACATTTTACAATTATGAAAACTGAAAATCCCGTAGTATGGTTCGAGATCTATGTGAATGATCTTAAGCGTGCCAAGACATTTTATGAAGATGTCTTGAAGATCAACCTTTCCGAACTCGGAGACCCAACAGAAGAAAATTTTAAAATGCTGGCCTTCCCTTCAGATATGGAATCGAAAGGCAAAGCTTCAGGAGCATTGGTCTATTTCAAGGGTATGGAAGCAGGAGGTAACAGTACCATAGTGTATTTTGGCAGTGAAGATTGCAGTATCGAAGAAGGGCGGGCCGTGGAAGCCGGTGGAGAAGTCTTCAGGTCTAAAATGTCTATCGGGGAATATGGATTTGTAAGTCTTGTCAAAGACACAGAGGGTAATATTATTGGAATTCACTCCATGAAGTAGTCCAACGAAAGGGCATTAGGAGAGATCAATGGCCTCTCAAAAATGGCATTTTTCCGTTGCATTTTTTTCAGAAGTAGCAAAAGTTCTTAAAAAGACCTGTTTTACGTCCTAATCTTCCTAATTTTGAAGAGACAAAAACAGAAAACATGCAAATTTCAGTAGAACTTGCCCTTACTCCGCTGCAGGATGACTTTGAAGCTCCTATCAAGGCTTTTATCAAGAAGCTCCGCAGTTCGGGATTGACAGTTATGGAAAATCCGTTAAGCACTCAGGTATATGGGGAATATGATAAGGTAATGGATTTTCTGACCGAAGAGGTCAAAGAGACTTTTCAGGCTTCAGAACACGTACTGCTAACCATGAAAATTGTAAAGGGAAACAGAAGCGACTATGCAGCCGATTTTTGATTTCTTTTTTCAGCAGTATTCAGATTATCCAACGCTTTTTATTGTTCTTGAGCTAGTAGCTGTAGTCTTTGGGTTTCTTTCGGTCTGGTTTTCCAAGCAGGAGAACATTCTTGTCTACCCCACCGGAATTATAAGTACTGTTATCTTTGTTTATCTCCTTTGGCAGTGGGAGCTGCTTGGGGACATGATGATCAACTTCTATTATGCCACTATGAGCATTTACGGCTGGTATGTATGGACCAGGAAAGTAGATGCAGTACATTTTATTCCTATCACAAAGACCACTCAAAAAGAGCATTTTTGGAGCCTCTTGATCTTTATCGCTACCTTGTTATTCACCTTTGGCATCTATGAATATTTTGACAAGTGGAATAACTGGACAGCCTATGTCGATACTATAACCACAGCAATTTTCTTTGTCGGGATGTGGTTAATGGCGCGCAAAAAACTGGAGAATTGGATCTACTGGATCGTGGGGGATATTATTTCTGTGCCACTATACTTTTATAAAGGCCTCACTTTTACCAGTTTCCAGTACCTTTTATTCACTATAATTGCTTTTTACGGATACAAAACATGGAAGAAGAGCTTGAGCAGCGGCGGACACGTGGTGTCATAAAGATCGTTCTTTTTGGACCCGAATCCACAGGGAAGACTACCCTGGCGCAGCAGCTGGCTTCTCATTATGGCACCTCGTGGGTGCCGGAATACATGCGGGAATACCTTCAAAAAAAGTGGGATGAACAACAGGAGAGCTGTGAACCCCATGATCTTCTGCCTATTGCAAAAGGGCAAATGTTGCTGGAGAACGAAGCTGCAGCCAGAGCCAGTGACCTGCTTTTTTGCGATACAAATTTGCTCGAACTTGTGACCTACTCGCGTGCCTACTATGAGGAAACAGTAGATCCATCCCTTCTTAAACATGCGTTAAAGGCGCAGTACGATCTCTATTTTTTAACGTATATTGATGTTCCATGGGTTCAGGATGATCTGCGCGACCGGCCCAAAGACCGGGAGGAAATGTTCGCCAGGTTCAAACGAACTCTTGATGAGAACAATTTGCCCTATCACACCTTACAGGGAGACCTGCAGGAGCGTTTTGAAACGGCAGTTAAAATTATTGATCAACTAAAAAACCAAAAAATTGAACTTTAGCGAAAAGGACCTCTCTCAGTTCAGAGAAAAAGGGATCTCCCCACAAAAAGTAGAACAGCAAATAGAGATTTTTAAAAGAGGGAACATTGTAGTAAATGTTCGTGAAGCAGCTACAGTAAAAAATGGAATTCTTGCCATTTCTGAAGATAAACAGGAAGAACTTGTTAGATTTTATGAATCCAGAAAAGACGATCTTGATCTTCTGAAGTTCGTTCCGGCATCGGGTGCAGCCACCAGGATGTTCAAAGCCTTTTATAACCTTCTCAACGAATTCGATCCAGAAAAGGACGATCTTGATAGTTACATTGACCGCAAAAATGAAAGAAGCCTGGAAACCTTCTTTAGCCGAATAAAGGATCTTCCTTTCTACGATAAAGTCCGGAAAAAGGCTTCCGAGGCCGAACCCGGTTATGAAGAAATGCCTGAAGACCGCCGGTATTACCTGTTTGTAAAGTACATGCTTCAGGAAGATGGTCTTGATCTTGGAGACCAGCCCAAAGGCCTGGTGCCATTCCATAAATATGATGATCATTTAGCTACTGCATTTGAAGAGCACCTTGTGGAAGCTATAGATTATGCAGCTTCAGGAAAGAAAGTCCGTATTCATTTCACTGTTGCCGAGGAGCACCGGGAGAAGTTTGAAGAGGAGGCAAAAGAAGTAGTGCCAAGACTGGAGCAGGAAACCGGCTATAGCTTTGATGTAAGTTATTCCTATCAGGACCCTAAGACAGATACTGTGGCGGTGACCATGGACAATGAACCTTTCAGGGATGAGAACGGAGACATCTTCTTCAGGCCGGGAGGCCACGGAGCTTTGATCCAGAATCTCAGTGAGCAGGATGCAGATCTGATCTTTATAAAGAACATAGATAACGTAGTGACCCCTAAACACCGGGAATTACTTGCCTCTTATAAAAAGATGCTTGGGGGAAAGCTGCTGCAGCTTCAGGAAAAGATCTTTGATTACCTTGAGCAGCTGGAGAATGGTGCAAATGACGTCCAGCTGGAGGAAATGGGCAATTTCCTTCAAAAGGATCTCAATGCCGGCCTGAGTGTAAACTTTCATGATCTCAATGAACAGGAGAAACCCGATGTCATTAAAAAGCTATTAAACAGGCCGCTGCGTATTTGCGGAATGGTTAAAAATGAAGGTGAACCGGGAGGTGGCCCGTTCTGGGTTACCCACAAGAATGGAGAGATATCCTTGCAAATTGTGGAAAGTGCCCAGATCGATCACGACAATTACCAGCAAAGTAAGATCGCCCAAGAGGCTACCCATTTCAATCCGGTAGATGTGGTTTGTTCAACAAAAGACTATCGGGGTGCTAAATTTGATCTCGATAAGTTCGTAGACGAGGAAACCAGTTTTATTGCCAACAAAACAAAAGATGGTAAAGAATTAAAAGCCCTGGAGTTACCCGGTCTATGGAATGGCGGGATGGCCCACTGGAATACCATATTTGTTGAGGTGCCTGTGGAGACCTTCAATCCCGTGAAAACTGTAGCCGATCTACTTAAACCCTCACACCAGGTACAGTAGGTGGATGAACAACAACTCATAAGAGAAGCCGAATACAAAGCGGTAAGAAGCTCAGGTGCCGGGGGACAGAATGTAAATAAAGTCTCCTCAAAAGTGGAACTCCATTTCCTGTTAGGAGAGACACAGGGATTGACCGAAGAAGAAAGGCTGCGGGCAATGAAAAAGCTCTCGTCCCGGCTCACCAATTCGGGTGAGTTGATTCTGCAGTGTGACGAGTCCCGCAGTCAGCATAAGAATAAGGAAATTGTCACCCAGAGGTTCCTCGACCTTTTAAAACAAGCTATTGTAAAGCCGAAAGCGCGAAAAAAGACTAAAACCCCAAAAGCTGCAAAGCTGAAGCGACTAAGGGAGAAAAAGAAGCTTTCAGAAAAAAAGGCGGCGAGAAAGAACCCTCTAAAAGAGTAATTTTGAGGAATATTTCTACACATTGTTGGGGAAAAATTTAAAATCCCTCACTTCCACACAATCTTAAAATTTACCCAAAGCCCTTGTTTACAGGGGCTTTGCTGTTATTGAGCATAGTTGGCTCGATTTTGCCATTACTACTAACAACCAAACCAATAAAAATAGAACCAAAACAAAAACTAAAACTTAGAACTATGAAAAAGTTATGTCTTACAGTAGTAGCCGCATCTGCAATGTTATTTTCGGCTCAAAATTTATCAGCTCAGGAAGTTGCTCAGGTTGAAGTAGAAGAAACTGTTGTGCAAAGAGCCCAGGAAGACTTCAGAAAAATTGAAATACAGGAATTACCTGCGGAAGTTCAACAAGCCGTTGAACGCGATTTTGCCGGAGCTACAATTTCAGAAGCTTATGTAAAGGAACATGAAGGAGAGCAAAAATTCAAACTAAAGGTGAGCACAGCCGAAGGTGAGGATAAGGAGCTTTATGCCGATGCCAAAGGTAACTGGATCGATAAAGACAAGAAAAAGGAAGATAAAGACGATTGGGAAAAGTAATCTAATCGCAACCATCGCAAAGGGAGAAACCGACTCCTGATGGCAGATCTCTCACGGAGCATGTGTTAGATTAATTGTTTTTCCTGAATTACTTCCCCTATAGCAGTAATTAAGGAAAGTCAATAGGGAGAATCTGAAAAAACGGAGTTATTTACCCCACAGGGGAAAATTTCAAAAAGGGAGCTATAACCATAGCTCCCTTTTTTATGCTTATTTTTGATGTTTAGGGTCTTAAAAATTCTAATTTTGTCAATATTCAAAAGTACCCATGACCAAAATTCTTTTAGTTGAAGATGACGTAGCATTCTGCACTATGCTCAAAACTTTCCTGGTCAAAAAGGAATGTGAGGTAGATGCGGTATATACTGCCACCGAAGCTCTCAACCTTGTTGCGAAGAATAGATACGATGTGGTGATCTCAGATGTACGTCTTCCCGATAAGGAGGGTCTGGAGATACTGCAGGCGGTCAATCAAAAAGGTGAAAAGACGGGGGTGATCATGATGACCAGCTATGCCGAGATCAGCATGGCTGTAAATGCCATTAAAGAAGGAGCACTTGATTATATAGCTAAGCCTTTTCATCCCGAAGTTATATTGAAGGCTATAAATGATGCTTTGGAGAGCCCTGTGGCTCCAACTTCTCCTGCACCTAAGAAAAAAGGATCCTCTTCTCAAAAGGACACGTACATAAAAGGAGGAAGTGAGGCATCGGCCAAACTGAATAATTACATTGAACTTGTCGCTCCTACCAATATGTCTGTTCTGATCATGGGCGAAAGTGGTACAGGAAAGGAGCAGATTGCAAAGAGTATTCATCAAAAAAGCAAGCGCAGTACTGCACCTTTTGTGGCTGTAGACTGCGGAGCTATTCCCAGGGAGCTGGCTTCGAGTGAATTCTTTGGGCATGTCAAAGGTTCCTTTACTGGTGCCGTGAACAATAAGACAGGCCATTTTGAGGCCGCAAATGGTGGAACTTTATTCCTGGATGAAATCGGAAATCTCAATTACGAACTGCAGGTGCAGTTACTCCGCGCACTACAGGAACGAAAGATAAAACCTGTGGGTAGCAATGAGGAGATCCATGTGAATATCAGGGTGATCGCGGCGACGAATGAAGATCTCTTTGAAGCTGTCAAAAAAGGGGATTTTAGAGAAGATCTTTATCACCGGCTCAATGAATTTTCCATAAAAGTTCCTGCGCTAAAAGAGCGAAAGGAAGACTTGATGGTATTTGCAAATTATTTCCTTGACAGCGCCAATGAAGAACTGGAAAAGGATATTTCAGGATTTTCTGAAAAGACAGTTGCAGCATTCAAAAATTACAGCTGGCCGGGAAATCTCAGGGAACTCAAGAATGTTGTGAAAAGGGCAGTTCTTTTGTCTGAAGGAGAATACATCTCCTCGTCCTGTTTGCCACCTGAAGTACTTTCGGCTAAAGATAAACCTAAAGAAGAGCAGGATTACAGCCTTTTCAAGAACAGGAACGAGCAGGAAATGATCCTCGATGCTCTTGAAAAGACCCATGGGAATAAAAGCAAGGCGGCAAAACTTCTTTCTATAGACAGGAAAACACTTTACAACAAGCTAAAACAGTACGGGATCAAGTTGTGATCTCTTCCCGCAGGCTTTCCAGAAGTTCATTCACTTCTCTTGACAGCAATCTCATATCTACCACACGTTGTTCCTTACATTCGGGATCTTCAAGGATCGCCAGTTTTTCAACCAGATGCGGTACCTGCAGCTGCCTGAACATTGGCAGCATCTTATGAGCTACGGCAGAGACCTTCTTTTTTTGCCCTTTTTGAAAGGCAAGTTCCAGGGCCAACAGATTGGCTTGGGTACTCTCGATAAAGGCTGTTAGGATAGCATCCATGGCTTCGGGGTCCTCCCCGGCAAAATTCCTGATCTCGGTAAGGGTGTAATTCTTTTTGGGATCCAGTGGAGCAGGGGCGGGATGAGAATCTGTATCCAATTGCAGGTTTAATAAGTCACCTATTATTTCCAGTAAGTTTTGCGGGGAGTAAGGTTTTAAAAGACTGCCGCTAAATCCCTTTTTTAGATAGTCTGCCGCACTAACGTCGGGTTGGCCGGATAATGCTATCACAGGGAGCTCGGCCATCGTAGGATCCTTCCTGATCTTCCGAAGCAATTCAAAGCCATCCATTTTTGGCATTTGAATATCGGTAAGTACGAGGTCCGGCCGGGAAGCCCGGATCTTTTTTAAAGCTTCCTTGCCATTCTGTGCCGTGCGGTAGGACATCCCGGCATTCCGGATCAATTCTTTGAGCAGTCCCAGTTGTGCGGGCTCATCATCAACTATAAGTACAGAGACTTTTTCGGGATCTTTAACCACAGGGGGTGCGCTTATGCTTGGCTCCTCATTGGTAGCGGCATATTCTACAGGGATCTCAATGAGAAAGGTGCTGCCTTTTCCTGCTTCACTTTCAAGACTGATCTTCCCTTCCAGAAGATCTGTGAGTTTCTTACTTATAGAAAGGCCTAAGCCTGTTCCGCCGTAGCGCTTTTCAATGCTGCTGTCTTCCTGGGAAAATTCTTCAAAGACTTTCTCTTTTTGCTCTTTTGAGATCCCGATCCCCGTGTCTTTTACTTGTATGCAGAGCACTGGATTGTTTCTCGCCTGTCTTAACCACGCCTTTACTTCTACACTTCCTTCAGGTGTAAATTTACAGGCATTGTTTACCAGGTTGGTGAGGATCTGTTTGATCCTAAAAGGATCTGTGATCACAGGCCGGTCCAGTTCGGGAGCTATATCTACCAGTACCTTTACATCGCGGGGCTTTTCGGGAGGCACGGCATTCTCCACCGTTTCTTCAATGAGATTTTTAGGATTGAAGGCAAGTTCCTCAATAGACATCTTACCCGCTTCCAGCCTCGAAAGGTCCAACAGGTCGTTGACGAGGCGCAGGAGGTAATCTGATGATCTTTTAAGTTGCTTCAAATAGCGGTTCTGGGACTTATTGAGTGGGCCTTTTTCCAGCAATCCGGTATAGCCTATCATGGTATTCAGAGGAGAACGTAGATCATGAGTTACCGTATTCATAAATTGCTCCCGGCTGGAAAGCAGTGATTCTGCATAAGTTTTTGCTGCTTCAAGTTCCTGCCTGTATTGCTGACTTCTCGAGACATCTTTTACCACTAAGAAAACAAACGTGAGGATCACCAGAAGGCTGGCAATTCCTAGGAACATAATGATCTGCGAAGTTTCTTCGACGGTTTCCTGCCAGGCCTCCACCTGGTCCATGGATGCCATTCTTTCTTCCGTTTCCAGGGTCGTCAATAATGTACGCAGCCTGTTGTTAAGCTGAATTTCATTGGCCAGTAACTGGTCTTCCTGCTCCTTTAGTTCCTGTCTGTACCGCCTTTCCTGGGTCTCTAACTGACTCAGTACCGTTTTTACCGAATTGACCAGGGAATCTATGGTAATTGCGGGCGGATTAGGACTCGGGTTCTGCTCATTGGCATACTCTAACAATTTTATTAGCAGCTGTCTTTGATGAGGTTGGAGATCTTTGAATCGCTGGTCATAGTTGCGGCTTTCAAAATTCTCATCTACTCTTTGCAATTCTGAAAGTACGCGCGAATAATAACTATCTGTTTCTCCACGGGCCCTTAACATCAAAAGTTCCTCCAGGTTCCGGCTTTTGCGGCTAAGCAGGGTATTGATGCTGTCGATTTCCTGGTCAAGGGAACTATCGGTCCTGTAATTTTGAAGAGAGGCCAGGGTGAA
The DNA here is from genome assembly GCA_964388165.1 of uncultured Flavobacteriaceae bacterium. GTDB lineage: Bacteria > Bacteroidota > Bacteroidia > Flavobacteriales > Flavobacteriaceae > Salinimicrobium. The sequence goes on from CAYLZB010000054.1 coordinate 10,344, forward strand.
TTTAATGGAATCAATTTTCGCATTGTAGTTCTCGAGACCATCAAGATTTCCGGTTTGTATGAGTTTACGGCTAAGGCTTTCTGCTTCATACAATTTTGCTGCAGCTTCACTCACCAACAGAAGCTTTTGATTGCCGGCGTAACTTCTGCTGGTCATGCTGGTATAGCTTGTGACCTGGTTATAGATGAACCATACCGCCAGGCCCATGAGGGCGGCGAGAATTATGTAACCGGCAAAGACCGTGAATGTTATGGAAGCCTTTTTCTTAGCCATACTGCAGTTGAAATCATAAAGTTAAAAGCTTTCTCATCCAAACGGTGAAAAATTAGGTTAAATCAAAAAAAAGCAATTACCTTTGCGCCGTCTCAAAGGGGTGCTAAATCCTGTGAAAGCAGGAGGAAGCTGAGATCATACCCAAGGAACCTGGGCAGGTAATGCTGCCAAGGGATAGGTGCTAAAAAAAGCACCACGCAAGTATAGTACTCCTGTAAACCAAATTATGGTTTTCAGGATTTTTTATTTTATAACAACAGGAATAATTGCCCCTTTTATTCGTAATTATTATTTACGAATGAAAAATGTTTTTTTCTTTTTAGGTTTATTTCTTGCCGCGATAAGCGGATTTTCACAGCAATTTCAGGTATCGGGAACAGTGACCCGTGGAGAAATCCCGATTGAAGGAGCTCTTGTTCAGGTTGAGGGAGGATCGCGATATACCCAAACTTCAGCAAACGGGAATTACTCTCTTAGCCTTGAAGAAGGCACCTATAACCTGATCTTCTCCTACGGAAATAAAAAACGTGTCCGCATTGATCTTTCAGAAGATATGGTGCTCAATGTAGATATGAATGACGCAGAAGAAATTCTGGATGAGGTGTTCCTTTCTGCAGTAAGGGTTACTGCCAGTTCACCGATTACTTACAGCAACTTATCGAACGAGGAGATCGAGGACCGGAATCTTGGTCAGGATATCCCAAGCCTTATGCAATACATGCCGAGTGTTGTGACAACAAGTGATGCCGGTGCGGGGATTGGCTATAGCAGCATCCGGGTGAGAGGTACAGAGGCCCGTGGTATCAATGTTACTATTAACGGGATTCCTTATAACGATGCAGAGAGCCAGGGAACTTTCTGGGTGAACCTGGGAGATTTTGCTTCTTCTGTAGAAGATCTGCAGCTTCAAAGGGGGGTTGGTACCTCGACCAACGGGGCCGGAGCTTTTGGAGCAAGTATCAATATACTCACCGACAGGTACAACTATGAACCTTCGGCCGAGATCGCGAACAGCTTCGGATCTTATAATACCAGAAAACACACCGTAAAATTCAGCACCGGACTTTTTGATGAGCACTGGGAATTCAGCGGAAGAGCTTCAGTAATAAAGAGTGATGGTTATATTGACCGTGCTTCAACCGATCTAAAATCTTACTTTTTTCAGGGGTCTTATGTGGGGGAAACCACACTTATCAAAGCCCTTACCTTTGGAGGTAGTGAAGTCACCTATCAAGCATGGGATGGTATAGATGCAGACCAGCTGGAAGAAGACAGAAGATTCAATCCTGCAGGGGCTTATGAAGATGATCAGGGAAATCTGCAATTTTACGATAACCATGTGGATGATTATAAGCAGGATCATTTCCAGCTGCTCTGGAATGAGCGCTATGGTAATGGCTGGTCTTCAAATCTGGCTTTACACTACACCTACGGTAGAGGTTTCTACGAATCATACCGTGCAGGGGAAGACCTGGAGGAATATAATCTTGAGCCTTTCATGGCCAACGGGGAAGAAGTTACAGAGAGCGACCTTATTACTCAGAAATGGCTCGTCAACGACTTCTATGGTACCACATTCAACGTAGAGTACGAGAACGAAAAGCTGGAGATCATCACGGGAGGTGCGTGGAACAACTATGAAGGAGACCATTTTGGAGAGGTGATCTTTACCCGTTTTGCACCGAGCCTTCCTATGCACAGGTACTATGACAACAAATCCCAGAAAAGTGATTTTAGCCTCTTTACAAAGGCCACTTATGCGTTAAGTAAAGATCTGAGTCTATACGGAGATCTTCAGCTAAGAAGAATTCATTACGAAGTAGATGGATTTGAAGAGGAGAATGTACCTTTTATAGTAGATGACACTCATACTTTCTTCAATCCAAAAGCAGGTTTTACTTATAGTTTTTCTGAAACCAGCCGGTTATATTTCTCTTTTGCAAGGGCGCACCGGGAACCCAACCGTACAGATTATGAAGCAGGAGACCCTGAACCCGAAGAATTGAACGACTACGAACTGGGATGGAGATATATGGCCGGAATTCTTCAGCTTAATTCAAACCTTTACTACATGGACTACCGCAACCAGCTGGTGTTGACCGGAGAGCTCAATGATGTTGGTGCACCAATAAGAAGAAATAGCGGAAATTCTTACCGCCTGGGACTGGAGTTGGATGCCGTATTAAGACTACATCCAAAATTCAGCTGGAGACCTAATGTGGCTATCAGCCGTAACAAGAATGACGAGTGGTTTGCCACCTGGGACGGTGAGTTGCGCAACTTCGGAAGGACAGATATTTCCTATTCCCCCGAGATCATCGCCGGTAACATCTTTGAATACCGTCCCATTGACGGACTTGAGATCAAGTTCCTCACGAAATACGTTGGGGAGCAGTATATGAGCAACCTGGAAAATGAAGCTTCCATTTTGGAAAGCTACTTCGTCAATGACCTGAATTTCCAATACACCTGGAGAAATGCACCACTTTTTGAAGAGGTGGTTTTCACCGGATTGATCAACAACATCTTCAGTGAAGAATATGTGTCAAACGGTTATTACTATACCTATGAATGGGATGGAGTAACCTATGATGGAGCCGGATATTATCCACAGGCCACCCGCAATTTCCTGGTGGGAATGACCCTTAGATTCTAACAAAAAACACTTTCCAAAAAAGGCATTTTTGAGACCCCTCAAAAATGCCTTTTTTTATGCAACTTAGTTCGAGATCTGCAGTACACTACCTCTTCTTACTGCACGATAAGGCTTCAGCGAGTATTCTCCGCTCCCTGCAGTTTGTTCTCCGGTAATAATGGTATATTTATTCCCATCACCACAGCCACAGGTTGCTTCTGTGCCATTTACTGCTAAAGCCGAACATGGCTGGGGTACGTGGTTCGGGTCTGTCAGCTCGTAGGCCAGGTACTGGTCATTGTTGAGGTTATAGATCACGATCCCATTGATACCGTAGTTGCGGGTAACGAATTTATTGCCCGGAAAATTAAGCTGATTATACTCCGGAAGGTTAAGATCGAACTGTACCGAAAAGTTGAGGTGGGGCAGGTAAGGGTTGCGGCGTATCTCATCATCAGAGGAACAACCTAAAAAGGTGAAAAAGAGGGGTAAAAGCAGGAAAAATCGCTTCATAAAAGGTTTTTTTAAAGCCGCAGGGTTATAATTGTACTGGATATTTTTATTTAGTATATTTGTGTAAAATCCCGT
>CAYLZB010000055.1:0-13760 GCA_964388165.1 uncultured Flavobacteriaceae bacterium
ATTAAAAAGATAACGATTAATCGTATCATAATTTAAGGTTTTAGTGATTAGTTACTCTAAATTACGTTTCGACCTCCCGCCACACAAAAGATTATTACTTATTTAACAATATTTTTGTAAAGAAAACCTAACAAATTAAACTTCTACCTAATTCTTTCTTAATACCTCAATAATTCCTGAATTTTTTCCTCAAATCTCCTTTTTGGTAAGTAGCCTTCTTCGAGGTTCTTTGAAAAAGGTACCGGGGTCTCCAGGCTGCCCACGCGCATCACAGGGGCATCAAGGTATTCAAAGCACTTCTCTGCAAGAATGGCGGCAATATCTGACCCCACACTTCCAAAGAGACTGTCTTCCTGAAGAATTATGACTTTTCCGGTCTTTTTCACCGAAGTAACTATGGCATCTATGTCCAAAGGTTGAAGACTTCTAAGATCCAGAAGATCTGCACTTATATCGGAATGTTTATCCAGAACTTCCAGTGCCCAGTGCACTGCTGCTCCAAAACTTATTATGGTGATATCCTCCCCTTCCCTGAGCAAAGACGCTTTTCCAAAAGGTAAGGTATAGTAATCTACAGGCACTTCCTGCCTTATGCTCCTGTATAAGGCTTTATGTTCGAAAAAGAGTACCGGGTTGGGATCATTAAAAGCGGTATTCAGCAAACCCTTAGCATCGTAAGGAAAAGCAGGATAGATCACTTTTAAGCCCGGAGTTTTGGTGAACCAGGCTTCATTGGTCTGACTGTGAAAAGGGCCTGCTCCCACTCCGGCGCCGCAAGGCATTCTAATTACCACATCGGCATTTTGACCCCAGCGGTAATGAACTTTTGCCAGATAATTGACTATCGGATTAAAACCTGAGCTTACAAAATCGGCAAACTGCATTTCAACCATGGCCTTCATTCCTTTAATGGAGAGCCCCATAGCAGTTTCTACAATACCCGATTCACATATAGGAGTATTTCTTACCCTCTCCTTTCCAAATTCCTCCAGGAAGTTCTCAGTAATTTTAAAAACACCACCATATTCTGCAATATCCTGCCCCATAAGAATGAGGTTCTCATGCCGTTGCATAGATTGCCTGAGCCCCCGGGAAACAGCATCTATGAAACGAAGTTCTTCAGTTTCACCCGAAGGATTAACTTCCTCATAATCAAAGTCATGATATACATCACTTAACTCCACGCTTTCATCAAAATCTATAGCAGCTTCAGAATTTGCCACTTTTAGCCCCTCATCAATTTCCTTCTTGATCTCCTCCTTAAATTGATGATCCAGATCGCTGGTAAGTACCTTTTCTGACAAAAGAAACTCCCGGAAATTTTCTACCGGATCTTTTTTGGCCCATTCATTCATCAATTCATCGGGCACATATTTTGTCCCACTGGCTTCCTCATGACCTCTCATCCTGAAGGTTTTAAATTCCACCAGGACTGGACGTGGTTCCTTACGCATGCTTTCAGCAATTTTTGAGATCTTAGTGTAGACCTCGAGAATGTTGTTGCCGTCTATTATATGGCTCTCCATCCCGTAACCTGCGGCACGATGAGCAATATGTTCACAATTATACTGCTCCTTTGTAGGCGTGGAAAGGCCATATCCATTATTCTCCACGCAGAACAGTACCGGTAACTGCCAAACGGAGGCAATATTTAGAGCTTCATGAAAATCCCCTTCACTTGTACCACCTTCGCCGGTAAAAACAGCAGTGATCTTTTGCTCCTGCCGGAGCTTATGTGCAAGTGCAATTCCATCGGCCACACCTAATTGAGGGCCCAAATGTGAGATCATACCAACGATCCTGTACTCCCGGGTCCCAAAATGGAAGCTACGGTCCCGTCCCTTCGTAAAACCCGAAGCCTTGCCCTGCCATTGACCAAACAACCTGGGCAGAGGGATCTCTCGTGAGGTAAATACACCAAGGTTGCGATGCATTGGAAGAATATATTCATCCTTTTCCATAGAAAGAGTCACTCCAATAGAAATTGCTTCCTGCCCTATCCCGCTAAACCATTTGGAGATCTTCCCCTGCCTTAGGAGTACCAACATTTTTTCCTCGATAAGCCTGGGCTTTAAAAGAGCCCGGTATAAATTGAGGAGGCGGTCATCATCCAGGGTCGATCTGTCGTAGTCTATATTCAATTGAAACGGAGTTTCTTTTATTTCCATATTGAAAGATTGGTTTACCAAATGTACTTAAATTTGGCTTCCTTGTTATTAAGAATAAACTAAAGCCCGCTTCACTCTTGGGATTTTATTTAACTTTGTGAAGTAAATTAAACATGATCTTATGGAAATGAACAACATTCCCAGTGTTGACCTAGCAGACTTTTTGTCTGATGACCCAAAGCGAAAGCAGAAATTTGTTGACGAAATAGGTAAAGCTTATGAAGAAATTGGATTTGTAGCTCTCAAAAACCACTTTTTGAGCGATAATCTGGTTGACGAGCTATATAAAGAGGTAAAGAATTTCTTTGCTCTTCCGGTAGAGACCAAACGGAAGTATGAAATAGAAGGTCTTGCAGGCCAGCGGGGATATATTTCCTTTGGAAAGGAGCACGCGAAAGGAAAAAAGGAAGGAGATCTAAAAGAGTTCTGGCATTTTGGTCAGGAGCCTTCCGAAGATGCTAATCTTACCGAAGAATATCCCGAAAATGTCCAGGTAGAAGAACTTCCCGATTTCAACCATACCGGAATGGAAGCTTACCGAATGTTGGAGAAGACAGGGATCTATGTTCTTCGCGCCCTTGCACTTTATATTGGGCTTGATGAATTCTATTTTGATCATTGGGCAAGCAACGGGAACAGTATCCTTCGACCTATACACTACCCTCCTATTACCGAAGAACCAAAAGGTGCCGTTCGTGCAGGAGCTCATGGTGATATAAATCTTATTACCCTTTTAATGGGAGCTTCTACGGGTGGCCTACAGGTCCTTAGAAAGGACGGGGAATGGATTGATGCGATCCCACAGGAAGATGAACTTGTTATCAATGTTGGAGATATGCTGGAAAGGCATACCAATAACAAGCTGCGCAGTACAATTCACCGCGTGGTGAATCCTCCTAAAGAAGAATGGAGCAACCCTCGATATTCTATTCCATTCTTTATGCATCCACGCAGTGAAATGCCGCTTAATTGTCTTGAAGAATGTATTGATGATGAGCATCCAAAAGCTTTTCCCGATATCACTGCAGGAGAATTTCTTCACCAGCGCCTGGTTGAGATAGGACTCAAAAAGTAGATTTTATGGCTAAAAAAAAGATGGGACTTGAAGATCTTGGAGGTTTCGTTTTTTCGACCGACAAAGATTTTGATCCCGAGCAATATAAAGAAGAAGGACAGGAAGAAGCTCTTGAACCCGGTGATCAACTTCTGGAAGCACATTACAGTTCAAAAGGAAGGGCCGGAAAAAAGGTTACTGTTGTAAAAGGCTTTATTGGCTCAGAAGAAGACCTCAATGCCCTGGGAAAAGATCTTAAAAAGAAATGTGGTGTGGGAGGTTCTGTAAAAGATGGAGAGATAATTATACAGGGAGATGTTCGGGATAAGGTAATGTCCTATCTTAGAGAACTCGGCTACAAAGTTAAGCGCATTGGAGGTTAAGTAAAATTCAGCATATGGAGGGAAAGAAAATTTTACATATCACGAATGGGGACGATCTGGCAGAACAGATCCTGAACCTTGATCTTTCGGGAGATGTGATCACCTGGAGGGAAATGTTATGTGAAGGCCCGGCCTCTATGGATGTAGGAGCTGAGGAATTTGTGCTGCTTAGAAAGATCTTTTTGCTTGAGAAGTACAAGGTATCTGAAGAAAGTTATCGTACAGAGTTCTTAGAGGAGCTGGTAAAGCTTGCAGCTATAAACAACTATGATGAAGTTGTGTTATGGTTCGAGTTCGATCTTTTTTCTCACATGAACATGTTGGCACTTATCAGTTTCCTTCTTCAGAACAAAAAAACAGGCCCTTTTTCGCTCGTTTGCAGTCGCAAATTGAAAGGTGAGGAAGAAATGAGCCCGCTTTCACAGCTTACGCCAAAGCAACAAAAAGAACACTATAAACAACGTATCCCACTTACCGATGAGGACATACAAACGGCTCAGCTAATTTGGGAGCTGTACTGTAGTAAAAACCCAAAACGCCTGGCCTCCGAAATTAAGAAGACCACTAATTTTGAATATTTATCCAGTTGCATCAGGGCGCATATTGAACGTTTCCCAAATGTTAATACAGGATTGAATACCCTGGAGATCAACGTGCTTAAACTTATTGACGAACATGAGATCAAATCTATGAACCACCTCCTGGGTTATGCCTTGCAGTACCAGGGATATTATGGTTATGTAGATATTCAGATGCAGCGGGTCCTGGATAAGCTCAGCCCATTCTATGAGACTTCAGAGGAAGGGATAGAACTGAATGAAGACGGACTTAAAGCTCTAAAAGGTTCTAAAAATTATTACCAGAATTTAAAGGATGACGAATTTTATGGTGGGGTCAAGAAATATGACTTCTTGTACGACCCTGAGAACCATGACCTACTAAAATTATAGAATGAATCACTTAGCAGCTTCAGAATTAATTCTGAACCCTGACGGAAGTATATACCACCTCAATTTACGACCTGAACATATCGCCGACACTATACTACTTGTTGGTGATCAAAATCGTGTAGAAAAGATCACTCAATATTTTGACGAGGTAGATGTGATCATCCAAAAACGTGAATTTCATACCCAAACCGGAACTTATAAGGGTAGAAGGATCTCGGTAATTTCCACCGGAATTGGAACAGACAATATTGACATCGTGCTAAATGAGCTCGATGCATTGGTCAATATTGATTTTGAGACCCGGCAAATCAAGGAAGAAAAGACGAGCCTTAACATTATTAGGATCGGAACTTCGGGGTCGATCCAGAAAGATATCCCTGTGGATTCAATAGTTATAAGTGAACTCGCAGTGGGATTTGACAGCCTTCTACATTTTTACCAGAGCGATGATGTTCAACTCCAGGATTTCAATGAGGCTATTGAAGATCATTTACAGACCTATGAGAAGAACAGTAAACCTTATGTAGTTCCTGCCGATCCTTCTTTGGTAGAAAAATTCTTAACTCCTTACGTTCATTCGGGGTTTACAGGTTCCAATGTGGGCTTTTATGCACCACAGGGGCGTGTACTTCGATTGCCTCTAAGAGATGATAATATGAAGGATAAATTGGCCAGGTTCAGCTTTAAAGGAAAAAAGATCACCAACCTGGAGATGGAGACTTCGGCTATATTTGGTCTTTCTAAAATGTTGGGACATAAAGCGCTGTCAATAAATGCCATTATTGCAAACCGGGCAACCGGAAACTTTACAAAAGATGGCGCTTTGGCGATAGACAATACCATTAGGTTCACTCTTGAGAGGCTCGTATCGGTCTAAGTTTCATTTAACACAATATTAAAAGCACACGTAGCTCATATTTGTATTTTTGGGTAAACCCCTCCTTATGTTAAAGCCTGAAGATAAAATTACAAGGCATCGCGATCTAAATTGGTTAAGTTTCAACGAAAGAGTTCTTCAGGAAGCACAAGACAACTCCACTCCCCTGTATGAAAGGCTAAAATTTCTCGCAATTTTCTCTATGAACCTTGATGAATATTTCAGGGTAAGAGTTTCCCAATTGCGGCAAATGAAGCGGGTTGAAAAAAGTATTCGGAAGAAGCTGGCCCTTAAACCCAGCAAGACTGTAAAGCAGATCCTGAAAGAAGTTAAGGAGCAACAGGATAGGTTCGGGAAGATCTATCGAGAGGAGATCATTCCGAAATTAGAAACTGCAGGCATCTTTCTTGTCCACCGGGAAGATTATGATGAACACCAGGAGGAATTCGCCAGGCGTTACTTCAGGAAGATAAAGAAATGTATTAAAACCGAAATTGTGGAGTATCCCGATGGAAGTAACCTCTTCCTGGAGAATAACTCACTTTATTACGTAGTTTCCTTTAAAGACAAATCCCACTTTGGGATCGTAAACGTTCCCACCGATGACTGTGGCAGGTTCATCACCTTTACTTCAGAAACTAAGGGGCATAAGATCACCTTTTTGGATGACATTGTAAAAGTGAATATTCCTCAATTATTTCCGGAAAAAGAAATTGAAGGGATCTACCAGATCAAGCTTTCCCGGGATGCCGAATTGTACATAGATGATGAGATCGACGGACTATTGGCCGAAAAGATCTATGAATCTTTAAAACAACGTACTGACGGGCAGCCTACCCGGCTCCTGTATGATGCTGAAATGCCTGTTGAAGATCAAACCATCCTCAGGAAAACCCTGAAGCTGGGGAAGATCGATATGATGCCCGGGGGCAAGTATCATAATTTTAGTGATTACTTTTCATTCCCCGACCCCACAAATAATCCGGAGCTTCACTACGAGGACCTGCCACCAATAAAACACGCAGTCCTTGAAAAATCTAATAATTATTTTGAAGCCATTTCTAAAAAGGATCAATCGGTGCATTTTCCGTATATGTCATTTGATTATGTGGAGAGGTTTTTACAGCAGGCAGCAAATGATGATCTGGTAAGGGAGATCAAGATCTCAATTTACAGGATCGCAGATGAATCTGTAGTGACCTCTGCCCTTCTCAAGGCACTCAAAAATGGCAAAAAAGTGACTGTCTTCATAGAGGCCAAAGCAAGGTTTGATGAGAAGAACAATATTGACTGGGGACGCAAGTTCGAGGAGGAAGGTGCCAAGGTGATCTACAGTTATCCCAAGATCAAGGTTCATTCAAAGATCTTACTGGTAAGCAGGGAAGAAAATGAAGAAATGAAAGACTACGCCTATATTGGTACAGGTAACTTTAACAGCAAAACTTCTAAGATATACTGTGATCACGCCATATTTACTGCACATGAAAAGATAACCAGCGAACTGTCTCGCGTTTTTCTGGTACTGGAGGGAGAATTGATTATTCCGCGGGCAAAACGCTTACTGATTTCCCCATTTTCAACCCGGAAGGTCTTTACAGATATGATCCACAGGGAGATCAAGAATGCAAAGCTTGGTAAAAAAGCGCAGATAAAGGCAAAAATGAACAGCCTGGAAGATAAAGAGATCATTGACCTGCTTTATGACGCCAGTGAAGCCGGGGTAAAGATAAGGTTATTGGTAAGAGGCTTTACCTGCCTGGTTCCTGGTGTGGAAAACCTAAGCAGCAATATATATATGACCAGCATCGTTGATAGGTTCCTGGAACATGGACGAATGTACATCTTCGAAAATGACGGAAATGAGGAGCTTTACTTCGGAAGTGCAGATTGGATGACCCGCAATCTGGATCGCCGAATTGAAGTGATAGCACCGGTATATGATGAGGATATTGCAAAAGAGTTCAAGGATATTCTTGAAATTCAGTTTAGTGATAATGTAAAGGCAAGAATTCAGGAGCCAACGGAAAAGAATAATTTTGTTGAGGCCAAACCCGGAGAGAAAAGGATAAGATCTCAATACGAGATCTATAATTACCTAAAAGAAAAACACGCTTCATGAAAACCTTAAAAGTAGGCGGAGTACCGGAACACTTCAATTTGCCGTGGCACTTCTGTATTGACGACGGCACCTTCAGGGAAAATGGCCTGGATCTAAGCTGGAGAGATTTTCCCGATGGTACGGGAGCAATGTGCAAAGCTTTGCGCAACAAAGAAATTGATGCAGCTGTTATATTGACCGAAGGAATAGTCAAAGATATTCTCAATGGCAACGAAGCCGTCATAGTACAGGAATATATCGCCTCTCCACTAATATGGGGGATTCATGTAGACGCCGATTCACAATTCAGAAACTTTGAAGACCTGAAAAATGAAAAGGTAGCGATAAGCAGGTATGGCTCGGGTTCACACCTAATGGCCTACGTCAATGCCCGAAACCTTGGTTGGGACACGTCGAAATTGGAATTTGAGGTCGTTGGCGATATTGCTGGAGCTATTAAAGCTTTACAAGAAGGAAAAGCAGGTTACTTCATGTGGGAACATTTCACGACCAAACCGCTTGTTGATAAGGGAATTTTTAGAAGAATAGCCGATTGCCCTACTCCCTGGTCCTGTTTTGTGATAGCTGTAAGAAAAGAAGTTTTGAATAAAGAGCCTGCTGCAATTCTTACAATGCTGAAGACATTAAACCAGCTTACCCATAAGTTCAAAGCTATCCCTAAGATCGAGGTCGCATTGGCCAAAAAATATGATCAGAAAGTAGAAGATATTGAGCAATGGTTAAAGATCACCACCTGGAGCCAAAAACAGATATCTGTTCAGGAATTACAAAAGGTGCAGGAACAACTTAAAGAGCTCGATCTAATACCCGAAATAAAGGATAATTCCTATTTTTTACCACAGTAAAAACTCACTATGAAAGAATTAAAATTAATGACATTTTTGACACTCCTGCTTTTTTGCACGTCCGTTACGGCACAGGAAAGAGGAGTTGAAGAAGAATTAGAGGAAGTTGAAGAAGTTGTACCAGATCAAATATTTCAGGAAGAGAGGATCTTTAGGCGGGACACTACCTTAAGCGAAGTACATCTCAACGTACTCAACCTGCTGGTGTTTGGAGCACTTGATGTAGGATATGAACGTCTTATCAATGATCATGCTTCGGCCGGTGTAGAGATCTTCTCAAAGGTCTTCAATAAGAACGAAGGGGAAGATGTTGACCTTTCCAAAGTTTATGCTAAGGATTTTTCCATCACTGGCAAATTCAAATATTTTTTACAGGAAGAAAATACGGCCTGGGGCTATTATGCTGAAGCCTTCGGAATGTTCTCCAACGGAAACAATGAAAAAGAAGTAGAGATCATCGATTCCACAACCGGAGAACCAAAGATAATTGAAGCCGATCTTGAATATACCGACATTGCTTTCGGCATTGGAGTGGGTGGAAAATTTGTCGCTAAACAAGGATTTTTAATTGATGTCTCCTTCGGAATTGGAAGAAACCTGTTTGATAAGAACTCCCCAGATATCGTTTTGCTCCCCTCTGTCAATTTTGGTTACCGCTTCTAATTACCACACTATAGGCTTTTTACCAACAGAGACAAGAAAATCATTTGCCTTGCTGAAGTGCCTGTTCCCGAACCAATAGCCACGATTGGCGGCTAAGGGAGACGGATGCCCGCTGGTAAGCACCAAATGTTTTTTGGTATCAATTTTTTTACCTTTCTTTTGTGCCGGGCCACCCCAAAGCATGAACACCAGATCTTCTCTTTCTGAAGACAATGTGGATACTACGGCATCTGTAAATTTTTCCCAGCCTTTTCCCTGGTGAGAACCCGCTTCTCCGGCTCTCACAGTTAGGGTTGCATTGAGCATCAAAACTCCCTGCTCTGCCCAGTGTTGCAAATTTCCATGATGAGGAACCGGTTTACCCAGATCATCTTTGATCTCCCTGAAAATATTCACCAGGGACGGCGGAACCTTCACTTCGGGCTGTACAGAAAAACACAGGCCGTGCGCCTGACCGTATCCGTGGTAAGGATCCTGCCCCAGGATCACCACCTTTGTCTCTTCAAATGAAGAGAGTTCAAAGGCTTTAAAAATGTTATCGGGATGTGGGAAACAGTCGGTCCGGTTATATTCAGCTGTTACGAATTCAAGAAGTTCATTAAAATATGGCTTCTCAAGCTCATGATTTAACTTTTTTTTCCAACTGGGGCTTATGTTAAAGGTCATATTATTGGTTAAATTGCGGCTTCCCAAAAATAGGGAAATTTTATATGATCAAAATCACAGCTAAGACTCTTCAAGACCTTGAATTTCCTACAGTTTGCCAGCAGGTTAGCCGGTATACCGTTACAGGTCCCGGTAAGGACAAAGCTTTAGAAATAAAACCTTATACCAGTTACGACAAAACTGTTTTCGCCCTGCGTCAAACCAATGAATATGTCTCTTCATACCAGCAGGAGAGCAGGATTCCAAATCACGGTTTTGATGCCATAGACCAGGAGATCAAGTTCCTGGGAATTGAAGAGACTCATCTTGAAGCAAGCAGTTTCAGGAAAATTGGAGCTATTTCTGAAACTGCGAATATTTTGATCAGGTTCCTCGATAAATTTGATGATATCTATCCCTGTTTACATAAAACAGCTTCAGAAGTAGAATACACTCCTGTAATTCTCGAAAGGATCAATAGCGTAATCGATCGTTTTGGGGAAGTAAAAGATGATGCTTCTCCCCTTCTTCAGGAAACAAGAAGAAAGATAGGGCGTGTAAAAGGGCAAATAAATACAAGCTTCGGGAGTGCGCTCACACACTATAACAATCTGGGCTATCTGGATGAGATTCGGGAGACAGTTGTAGACAATATCCGTGTACTCGCTGTTTCTGCCATGCACCGCCGCAAGGTGAAAGGCGGAATTTTAGGTAATTCCAAAACAGGTAGTATAGTTTACATTCAGCCGGAGGCGACCTATAACTTTACCCGAGAACTCAATAACCTCGAATACGAAGAAAAGGAAGAGATAAAAAAGATCCTGAAGGAGCTTACCAATTTCATTCGGCCGTATCGCCCATTGCTGATAGATTATCAGGATTTTCTCAGCGATATAGACGTGGTCGCGGCAAAGGCAAAATATGGAATGGAAATGAATGCCGTTATGCCGAAGATCTCAAAAGAGCGGGAAATGGAGCTAATAGACGCTTATCACCCCTTGCTCCTACTAACCAACAGAAAGCAAAATAAAAAGACCTTTCCGCAGACGATCGAACTCAATAAGGAGCGACGTATCATTGTGATCTCCGGACCCAATGCCGGCGGAAAAAGTATCACGCTAAAAACGGTAGGACTTTTGCAGATCATGGTCCAAAGCGGATTGCTTATTCCGGTTCACGAGTACAGCCGAATCTGTCTTTTCAAAAGGATCCTTACAGATATTGGAGATAATCAAAGTATAGAGAATCACCTGAGCACGTACAGCTATCGTCTTAAAAATATGAACTACTTCCTGAAAAAAGTGGATGATAAAACCTTGTTTTTGATAGATGAGTTTGGTACCGGAAGTGATCCCGAGCTGGGTGGTGCGCTGGCGGAAACGTTCCTGGAAGTATTCTATGAAAAGGAAGCTTTTGGAATTTTAACCACTCATTACGCAAACCTGAAGATGTTGGCCAATGAGCTACCGCAAATTATCAATGCAAATATGCTTTTTGATTCCAGGACTCTGGAGCCACTTTATAAGCTACACATGGGAGAAGCAGGAAGCTCCTTCACCTTTGAGGTAGCGCAGAAAAACGGTATACCATACAGCCTCATCAATCGCTCAAAAAAGAAGGTAGAACGTGGGAAGATAAGGTTCGATAAAAGTATAGCCGATCTTCAGAAGGAGCGGTCCAAACTGCAGAAGACCACCACTGCTCTTAAAACAAAGGAGCAAAAGACCGAATCTGAAAAGAAGAAACTGGAGGAGACTAACGCACGGATCCAGCAGAAACTGGAGAATTTTCAGGAATTGTATGACAGCAATCAGCGGTTGATCTACCTTGGAAATAAGATCAACGATCTTAGTGAGAAGTATTTTCAGAACAAGAAAAAGAAAGAGCTCATCGGTGAATTTCTTAAGATCGTTGAAATGGAAAATTCCAAGCGCAAAAAGGTGACGGCCAAAGAGAAGAAGGTTGAAAAGGCCAAGGAAAAGAAGGTGATGCAGGAAGCCGAGAAGAAAGTTGAAGAAATAAGGAAAAAGAAAAAAGAAAAACAGGAAAAAGAAAAAAAAGAAGAAGTTGCAAAACCAAAACCTGAATTAAAAGTGGGTGATCGTGTGCGCATGCAAGATGGCAAAGCTGTTGGAAGCATTGATAGCATCGAAAAAGGAAATGCGAAAGTGAATTATGGCATTTTTACCACCTCGGTCTCTGTAGACCAATTGGAACTGGTGCAGCGAAAAAAATAAAAAAATAAAAAGCTATGGTAAATTTCCCTGAGAATAAAAAGATCATCCTCTTTGATGGCATCTGCAATCTTTGCAACGATGCGATCCAAAAGATCATCAAAAATGACAAAAAGGATATGTTTCGTTTTGCACACCTGCAAAGTGATCTTGCCCGGCAGATCATCAATGAAAGAGGCATCGACACTGCAAACCTGGAATCGGTGATCCTAATTGATCCGGGTGTGGCTTACTATCATAAATCTACTGCTGTAATAGAGATCGCAAAAGATCTTGAAAAATATTCATGGCTTAGATTTTTTAGACCACTCCCAGAAGGTCTTCGGGACAGTATCTATGAGTTCGTTGCAAGGAACAGATATAAATGGTTCGGAAAAAAGGAAAGCTGCGTGATCCCGACTCCCGAGCTACAGGCACTTTTCCTGAAATAGGTTTCAAAAATGTCATTTTTGACTACCTTTTTTCTGAAGTTTATTTTAGGTTACTCAGCAGGAATTCGAGTTTGTCGTTCGTGTTCCTGTTCTCCCTGAATGCATGAGTGAAATAGGTATTCTTTTTGGCCAATCCTTTTTCCTGAAGATCATTGATCAAATCAACATCTTCTAAAGCTACTTTTCCGGTGAGTAGAATCCCCATGTCCTTTCCTGCTGAAAAGTAATCATAGACCTTTTTAAGTCCCGGCAAATACTGGTGATCTTTGGTAAATCCACCTCCTCGATGTGCCCGAAGAGTGATCAACCATGAAGTTTCCCGGTCAAGCTTGTACTGGCTGTATAAGAGATCGAAGGTATCACTAAAGCTATAGCCTTTTATGAGGCTATCGGCCGCCAAAACTCTGTACGCTAATTCTTTTACTCTTTTCAGGCTAAGGCTATCACTCATATATTCGCTAAAGATGCCCAGCCCTACCTGTGTGGAATAATTATTGGCAAAACCGTTGGAAAAGATCCGAAGCGGTTGGTCCAGTCCATTGAAGGTGGTGAGCATATTCACACCGATCTCGTGATTGGAAAGGATCTTTAAGTCATTATCACTGAACTTTCGGTTCTTCTTCACTACAAGTTCCCTCGAATTTAAAGCCATAGCTGCGCCCGTGATACTGTTACTCTGCCTTGTCTTGAACTTGAAGGGATACTGCTCTCCAAACGCCTGAAAATACGCCTGCGCCTGATCGGCATTATATCTGGGCACCATCTCCTCTGCGTCTTCCTCCTTATGGAAATGCAGTATGAATTTGGCATTTTTGACATCCTTCTCTGTTGGAGTTCCAAAGACCCTAAGCGAGTTATAGAAGAATTTCTTTTCCTTTCCAACTGTAGCCACACACTGTACCAATCCCGAATATTCATAGATCGTATCATGATACAGCTTATATATATCCTCATCCGGAATATCTTCCAGCCGCTGACTAAAGAACTGCCTTTGTAAAGTGTAGGGGTCGAATTTTAGTTTCCGGTATTTAAAAATTGGATCTTCTGAAAACTTAGAAGCAAAGAACCTTTTCTTTTCCTGCTCAATGTTCAATGGATTGAGATAGTTCAGCACATCGATCTCCCTTACCAGTCGGTCGATATTTTGGTCGATCTCCAATAAAGTCTTGTAGTAGTCGCGGGTTTTATCGGTCATTGCTGAAGGATTTGAAGGGTTCAGAATTTATCCCGCGCAAATACAAGAAATTCTGCCAAGCCTCGCAAGCTTTGGGAGGGAAATTCCCGAAAAAAGTTGATTTTAAAGTTAGAGCCTTACAGACTCCAATTGATTATCCCGGAGCTATACAATTAAAGCCTTACAGGCTTTCCTATACTTGCCCCTGTAACAACTG
>CAYLZB010000056.1:0-13726 GCA_964388165.1 uncultured Flavobacteriaceae bacterium
CCTTTCCTGCTCTTCGGCTTTGCGAACAATTTCTGTAAGTTCACTTATAATACTCGCTCCTTTATCCTTATTGTACCACATTTGCAGCTGAGTTTTAAAGGCCGCATCGATCTTTCCGAATTTCTCCTTGTAGTCATTCACAAGTTTGGTAGCTGCAGCTGTTCGTGGACCCCAGGTGGCGATAACATCTAGATCAGAATTCAGGATGATAAGTTTTGGAATAGATCGGGTGCCATTGGTAAGAAAATGGTCCATTAAAGCGGGATGCTCGTCTCTCATGATGACCCTGAGGTCGATATTGTCTGAAGTCTCTGCAAGTTTATTGAGGACCGGTACGGTCTGAGCTGCGTCACCACACCAGGATTCGGTGATCACCAGCCATGTTTGCTGTATTCTGAGTTCTGTAAAAAAAGAGGTTTCAGGTTCCGGTAGACGGAACTTCTTATTTAATCGTTGGGAGCGTTTGAAGTTTAAAGCAGTGAACTCGACCCGACTTTGATCTACGTCTCCGGTTGTACTTTTTGACAGCACAAGTTCTTCCATTAGATCCATGTATTGCTTATAACTCAGGGAATTTTCCAGACTGTAAACCAACTGTTCTTTCATAAGATAAGGTTTTGAAGTGCAATTTTAAGCTTATCCCTTACAAGGAGAAATGACCAAACTCAGCTTAACAGGCATTTTTGAAAAAAGAAGATTCAGAATTTTTCTCTGAAATAGCTTCAGGTGGAACCCATTCTCACGCTCAAGTCATCATTTGTTACAAATTCCTTTCTCAACAGTCTTATTCAAATTATTGGATCAATGGTTTTACTACCATGAATTCCGGATGTTTAATATAAATATATAATGTGATGCTAAATAGAATGTTCATTTTAATATTTGCCGCTGTGGTGGCAGTTTCCTGCTCTTCAGATGACGAGCTGCCTGTTGTGCCCGTACAGGACCTGGAGGAGAAAAATGTGGAATTCCAACTCTATACCACCAGGGATTTTTCCTCAAGTCAATTTGATGATGCTTATGTAGAGGTTACCCTTGTCCTGTTGACTTTAGACACAAAGGGAGTTGAGACTACTAAATTTACCAAGACCTTTGACCGAATGCATTTCAGGGATCTACCACAGGTGGCAAATAAGATCATTGAGCAACAAAAACTTGTCTACGACAAGAACAGTGAGTATGCTTATGTGAGCTACGGTCTGAGCTTTGAAGTCAATGGTATGCGTTCGGCAGAGGGGGTTTCTTATAGCCTTCCTAAGGGACAAACCAGCCACGTAGTTACCGTCGAATTGTAAAGCCTCTTATCTTCTTTCCTAAAAACTTTTTTAAGTCCGCATTAGTTCATTCCGGCTGATCCCGAAGTAACATAAAGAGAATTGTTCAATTTGGAGTAAATTCGTCTTAAGTGAAGCCGAAATGAACTATACCCACGGAAAGATGAAAAGAAGAGTTTTTGAATTTGAGAATTTCAAATGGATAGATATTGAGAATCCCACCCCGAGTAGTCTAAACGCTCCGGAACTCCCTTTCTCCATTGATAAAAATTTCCTGGAGGATTCCCTGGAGGCCGGTCACCTGCCTAAAATAGAAAAAACAAAGGATTATGTCTTTATGATCCTCCGGGCTTATACTGCCACCGATAATGAAACGGCCATAGAAGTAGGGGAGATAAGTAATAAGATTGCTTTTTTTATCCATAACAATACGCTGGTTACAATTCACAGGGCTCCTTTCGGGTTTATCGAAACAACTCCCAAGACACTGGAATCTCTTGATGCCGTAGTACTCCATCTTGTGAACGAACTGCTCATGACTTTCGAAAAACCCATTAAATTGCAGTCGGACAAAATGGACCAGTTGGAGCAAAATATATTCTTGAAAGGCGGAGATAATCTGTCTGTTGAAAAATTATATTTTGAGAAATCCAAGGCCCGGCTTGCAAAAAAGATATTGCTCATCATGCAAAACGTGATAGGCCAATTCAAGGTAGAGGACAAGTTAGCATCTACACTTCAGGATCTAAAAGACACTACACTGGATCTAATCCTTCGTACAGAGGAGGTAGTGGAAGATGCAAATGCCCTGCTTAATTCTTATATGACTTTCACCGCGCAGAAGAGCAACGACGTTATGAAGCTGTTGACCATTTTTTCCGCGTTCTTTCTGCCTCTTACCTTTATTGCCGGAGTCTACGGAATGAACTTTGACAATATGCCCGAGCTTCATTGGCAGTATGGTTACTTCCTGATTTTATTAGTAATGCTAATAACAGCTCTTGTAATTTACGTCTGGTTCAAAAGAAAGAAAATATTATAAGAGGCCGCGATCAGCTTCGGAATTTAGCTGAAGTTGAACTATTCTACTATTCTAAAATGCCATTCTAAAACCTCATTTTTGAATCCCTATAGCTCATATTGTTCATGTCCCCGACAGGATCGTCCGTTGATTTGAACCAGTTCTTCACACGATTATAATCCAGGAAATAAGAAATACGAAGGGAGATGCTGTTAACCTGCGGCTCATTGAAAAGGTTCCTGAAGTTATCCTCGAGATTGATATGGGCATGCCTCTTATAGCTGTCGGTAGCATTCCGGTACAACAAGGTCATTTGGCTTCCCGGGGCGAACCACCAGGAAAAGCGCAGGTCGAGATTCCAGCTGTTGTACGTGGTATTGTAGTCATCATTTGCGGCAGCATAGAAATCAAGTTCTCCTTCGGGTTGCAGCGTGTAAAATTCTGAATAGAAAACTTCAGAATAGTAATGCCTGAAGGCCAGGTTCAGCCCCATTTTGTTATTGAAGATGTAATTGGCACCAACAGAGTTAACAATAGTGTTGCGATCACGTTGCCCAAAGAGGATATCATTTTCCAGGAAATCCACGAATCCCTCCTCCTGGTCTGAAAGTTTTACGTTGGTCGAAAGCTGCACCCTGAATTTATCTGAAAACCTGTACCGCGGACTAAAATCAAAAATAAGATCTCCGCGGCCACTTTCGTCGTATTTGTACCAGTCGGCCACCACCTCCAACACGAGCTTCTTCCGGAAGTCGGTGTTGAACCACACCCACTGGTCGTAATAGGTTGGGATCGCGAAATACTTTCCATCGACGCGCGGCTCATAAATGTCGTTTGTTCCTACGGGTGTAGTTTCAAAGCCGCCTCCAAAGTTGAAGAATTCCTTGGTGGTAAAGCTGGAATTGAAGTTCAGGATCAACCTGCTGTGCAGATCCGGTTCCAGGCGACGCTCGTGAACCGTCACAAAGTTGAGGTACATATTATTGAGAAAACCTTTTGGCTGTAATAGGCGCCGCTGGAAAAGCCCCTGGTATCGCACGTAGTTTGTGGCGCTGGAATAACCCAGGTCATTGATATCATAATCTCTCGTGCGCAGCTGGGCATTGAGGTCCATCCTGTTTTTTCCGCTTATCTTCATGATGCCGGCCTGTGCCTCCAGTCCTGTCTTTGTCTCTTCTTCCATCACCCAGCTGCCCTCAGCACCTGCAAAATATTTAAAAGTGTTTTTCTTATTCGTGTGATCGAGATAGATCCCTGTGGCGTTGGCGTCTCTAAAATGGCCATTTCGGGTGGTGTTGGTGTTTACCAGAGAAACTGAAGAGTTGTCGCCGTAACGTTGATCGAGCACCAGGATGTTATAATTGGTATATGGTTCTATCAATTCCCGGCGGGTATCTCCCGTTTCAGTATTCCTCACTTTTACAAAGGTCTTATCTGTAACGGCATTAAAAAAGCCAATCCCCAGTCCCTTGTCTGTACGTCCCGAAATTTTTAAAGCATTCAGCAGGTCTACGGAAGAGGGATAGTTGAGGATCTCTTCCTCTTCTGAAAGATCTATTTTTCCAAATGGCGCGCCGCCTACTCTTCTAGAGTAGAAGAGGTTTCCTTTAGTGAAAAGTTCTGTTCCTTCAGTAAAGAAAGGCCGCTGCTCGTCATACTGCACCTCAAAAGCTGAAAGGTTCAACACCGACTCATCAAACCTGGTCTGGCCAAAATCTGGCACCAGGATCATATCCAGGGTAAAGGCATCATTGATCCCGTACTTCAGGTCCATTCCGCCATTTACATTGGTGGTAGTTTCGCCATCATAGTTGTTCACATAAGCCGAAACATAAGGCTGCACCGAAAGCCTGATTGGGGTTTCAATATTTTCGATGCCGTGGATCTCGCCATCGTAAATGGAATAGGAGCCCCTGGCGTTGTT
This sequence comes from uncultured Flavobacteriaceae bacterium, assembly GCA_964388165.1. GTDB lineage: Bacteria > Bacteroidota > Bacteroidia > Flavobacteriales > Flavobacteriaceae > Salinimicrobium. The sequence continues at coordinate 4,220 of CAYLZB010000056.1, forward strand.
AATAGGACTCCAGCTGTAACGGGTCCCTGTGCGCTTGAATTCCCGCTCCATTTGCAAACCCCATTCCTGTACAGGTTTATCGGGAAATCTCAATTCGGAATAAGGAATGAAGACCTCTGCCGTCCACCCACGACCATTAAGATCTACTCCACTGTACCATATAGCGTTCCAGGAAGAATCTTCATTACCATTGGTCATTTTGGCATCATACTGCACCCCGGCCGCCGTTACTATGAATTGCATGCTCTGCTGCCTGTCATTATAACCATTGAGAAGAATAAAGAAAAAATCATCATTGCCTATCCCATCCCGCTCGGTGAGTTCCTTTCTTATTTCTGAAGGATTTGGATCCAGCATTTCGGCCCCAAAGTAGATCCCCAGGTCATCATAAGCTATCTTGACTGTAGTGGCAAGACTATCGGGTATGGGATTGCCGTTCTTTGGCTGTCGCTCTACAAAATTTGTGGCTATTGCCGCACTTTTCCATGCGGCATCATCAAGTTTCCCATCAATTTTTGGAGACTCCTCGAGTCTTTGAATATGGATTTTTTTCCGGGGGATGCTGTCGTTTTTCTGTGCAAAAGCTGAAAAGCAAATGAGGAAGATAAAGGCAGTAAAAAAAGATTTCATTGATGGTTTTAAGCTAAAGACGGCAAAAGAACGAACTTGTTGCAGTTTATGCCACTATTTAATCACTTTTTTACAAATCATCTAACGCACTAGCTTTCCAAAAATGTCTTTTTTAGCTGCAATTGAGTGCAGAAGGTGTTTTCAATTACTTTTTCCCCTTGGGGAAATGCCACGATCAGGAAATTCTTAAGAAAAATTTGACATGATTTAAATTCTGTCTTCCATAACTTGTAAGAAACTAATTTTAAGGAATCTTAAATGCAACACGCCATTTGTTATATAAGTACAGCCACCAGGGAATTTGAAGAGCAGGAAATGAAAGAACTTTTATTAAAATGGCGTGAAAATAACAATCGGCAAAATATCAAAGGACTGCTTCTGTTTTCTGAAGGTCATTTTTTTCAGGTGATGGAAGGGGAAAAGATAAAGGTGCTTTCTCTTTTTAACTCGATCAAAAATGATTCCCGGCACAGCAGTGTGATCCAGGTAGTGGGAAAAGATATCTCCCAGGGCTCTTTTGATGATTACAGGGTAGAGAATCTAAAGGGGACCAACTTCTCTAAACCGGATCTAATTAGCGAATATTTTGAATCTGTCAAGGGTATGGATCCAAAAACTCAACACCAAATAAAGATCATCCTGGAATCTTTTATTGACACACAGGTCTTTTAAGTTATACCTTACCGGGGTGACCTTCAATGTAAAATATTTTCTGGTGGCGCTTTTTTTCTTCTTTACCGAAGTCATAATCGCTTTGTATGTTCAGGATTCTTTCGTTAGGCCTTACGGCGGAGATTTCCTGGTGGTGATTTTTCTCTACTGCCTATTGAAAAGCTTTTTTAGAATACCTGTCAAAAATGCCATTTTTGGAGTACTTGTTTTTGCATATTTCATAGAAACGCTTCAATACTTCAAAGCTTCAGAATTTTTTGGAATTAGTGATAATAAGGTGGCTTCAGTGGTATTGGGCAAACATTTTGAATGGCTGGATATACTGCTTTATACTTTGGGAGGACTTGCCATTTATGCAATGGAAAAGTCAAGACCAATGTATTTCCGAAGCAAAACAAAATCTTCAGAATAAAAAAAGCTCCCGCTGTTAACGGGAGCTTTTCAATTTTAATTTGGGATAGGTTTATGGCTTCAATTCTTTCATTTTAACCTCTTCTCCCTGTTTATTTATAAGCTTCACTTCATCAAAGCCCATTTCTTTGAATTGCTCAAACTGGGTAGCGGCGTCACCAACTACAAGGTACGCCATCTTAGATTCATCAAGATATTTTTGCGCCAGCTTTCTATGCTGCTCAAGTGTCATGTTGCGAATCACTTCTTCCTCCTTTTCGATATAATCGGCAGGAAGATCATAAGCGCTCATCTCCTGAAGCATTCCCAATAGTGAACCTTGAGTTTCAAAACGACGGGCATTAGACTTAATAAGGGCATTTTTGGTGAATTCAAGATCCTCGGGAGTTATTCCTTCCCTGTATTTGGCGATCTCATCTTTGAAGATACCTACAGATTCTCCTGTGGCATTAGTCCGTACACTTGAAGATGCAGTAAAGGTTCCGGGGATCTTCGTACCGCTAAATCCGGTGCGGGCACCGTAAGTGTAACCTTTCTCTTCCCTCAACACAAGGTTGACATTACCCGAAAAAGATCCTCCCAACTTGTAGTTCATTACCTCGGCAGGGAAGAAATCCTTACTGGTGCGGGGCAGGGCAAGATAACCAATGTTGATCACCGACTGTTTTGCTCCGGGAACATCCACGAAGTAAAGGGATGCTTTATCGCGGTTGCTTACCACCTCAAATTCCGGGATATTCACTTCTTTAGCCTCCCAGTTGTCTTTGATATCATCAAGTGCCTCCACAGCCTGAGACTGTGAAATATCACCCACTATGTGGAAACGGCTAACACTTGGTGAAAAATAGTTATTATAGTAATCTTTAAGGTCCTGCATCGTAATAGCCTCTACAGACTCTACAGTACCCGAAGTGGGATAAGCCAAGGGATGATTTTCTCCGTAAAGTAGCTTATCATAGACCTGACTTGCTATTACATTTGGATTGGCCGCATTTCTCTTGATCGAATTGATAGTACTGGTTTTGATACGCGCAAGCTCTTCCTCATCCCATCTTGGTTCAAGAAGGATCTCCTCAACCAGCTCCATGGTCTTTTCAAAATTCCTGGCCAGGGTATTTCCTCTAATTACAATTGATTCATTGGTAGTGTACATATTAATGCTGGCACCCAACAGGTCAATAGCTTCTTCCAGTTCTGCCGGAGTTTTGTTGGCAGTACCTTCCATTAAAATATCGCTCATTAGATTGGCTACACCATTCTTGCTAAGGTCATCAAGTAAATGTCCGCCTTCTATAATAAGGCTAAAGTTTACAAGTGGTAGCTCATTTTGTTCAATACCATAGACTTCCAGTTCGTTTTCGAGTTCAACCGTCCAGGATTCAGGAACGTTTAAACTCGGAGCATCACTTAGAGGAGGTTGTTGAGAGCGATCGATCTTAGAAGGTGTTTTCTGAACTTCCTGAGGCTCAGTTTCAGCCACTTTCTGTTCTACATTCTCTGTGATCTTTTCTTCCACGACCTGGGCTTTTTCAGAATTCTCGGCGATTAGCTCAAGTTGTCCTTTTGGTACAAAGCTCGTCATCACGTAGGGCTTATCTTTGATGTAGGTGTTGTAGACCCGCATCACATCCTCTTTTGAAACCTTTTTGATATTCTCGATATCTTTTTCGATATAGCCGGGATCGCCGGTGAAAACGTCATACTGCGCCAGCTGGAAAGATTTTCCAAGTACGCTGCTTATTCCGTTATAGAATCCGGTCTCAAGGCCTGCCTTGATCCTTTCAATATCCTTCTCTGTCACGCCTTCTTTCTCAAAGCGGGCCAGAGCTTCTTTTATCCCTGCTTCTACGCTATCCAGATCTACGCCTGCATTGGCCGTAACCATGATGCGGAATTTTCCGGCGATCTGTTCAGAGCTGTTAAAAGAGCTTGGATTCGAAGCCAACTCTCTTTCTTTTACCAACACCTCATATAGTGGTGCTTCTTTTCCGTCGGAAAGGATCTCCCCAAGGAAATCCAGTGCATAGGCATCTGCAGTATATTGTTCAACTGTTGGCCACACCATATTTAGCTGTGGTGCAGTCGCAAAATTATCTTCATGGTAAAGTCTTTTGGTTTCTGAAAGCTTTACATTCTGAACTTCAAGCGGTGCAACTTCCTGGCGTCTTTTGATCTCCCCGAAGTACTTTTCGATCAATTCTTTTGCTTCTTCCTTTTCAAAGTCTCCGGCGATAACGAGAGTGGCATTGTTAGGACCATAGAACTTATCATAGAATTCCTTTACATCCTCTACCGTGGCATTCTGAAGATCTTCAAGTTCTCCAATCACCTGCCAGCTGTATGGGTGACCGTCAGGAAAAAGGTTCTTGTCAATTACCCAGCTGGTATGCCCGTAAGGATTATTGTCAACCCGCTGACGTTTTTCATTCTGTACTACCTCCTGTTGGTTGGCAAAGGCAGATTCGGTCACCGTGTTGATGAAGTAGCCCATTCGATCGGATTCCAGCCACAGCACCATTTCCAGTGCATTTTCCGGAACTACTTCATAATAGATAGTTCCGTCCTGCCAGGTTCCTCCATTCAAAGTTCCCCCAACATCCTGAATTTTCTTAAAGAACTGGTCCTGCGGAACATTTTCTGATTCCTGGAAAAGCATGTGCTCAAAAAGATGGGCAAAACCTGTGCGACCTTTTTTCTCCCTGTTGGACCCTACTCCATACTGTATGGCTACAGAAACAATAGGATCAGATTTATCCTGGTGAAGCACTACGTTGAGTCCGTTTTCCAGTTCATATTTTTCATAATCTATGGATAAGCCCTCTTCCTGGACTACACCCGTTTCACTTCCCTGCAATTTGTCGCAGGAAACGAAGCTCACAGTTAACAATGGCATCAAAAGTGCCACTGCCATAAACCTCAATTTTCTCATACTTTACTTGTTTTAGTTAAATGGTTGCTCAATATAAAATTATTGCTGGTGATAAGTCTGATTTTCAATGATCTTGTTACAGACGTTTTGCCAATTCCGTATTGGAGTAGTCTCACCTTATTATAAAATGATAATAAATTGGCTCTCTTATTTATATTCGGAAATAAGGCTGGCCCACTCCATTGTCTTTAGAGTTCCGACCAGCACGGGATCAATCTCCTTTAAGAGATCAGAGTTTTTGGGAAAACTATAGCTGTAGTAATCCTTCTTAAGATTGATCTCTAATACTACAAGTTCATCTTCCAGACCTTTTTCCTCTATTCGATGGCTCAGAATAGGTTTATCATAGACCAATAAATTATTATCACCCTCTATTATTGCTTCAATACCTTCATCTGCATTGGATATCCTGGTAGTGCCAATCCCATACTGCTCCAGGAGTTCCTGAGCGCTGGAACTTTTTACCGTATAAACCTCAAACCTGTCCAGATCCTTAACAGATGATATATCCTCCTGGATGTTATGCATAGTAAGAGAGGAAGCAATTCCGGCGGTGAGGGTAGAGATCATAATTATTGCCATGAACATCCAAATAAATCCGATGAAACGACCTCCAAAAGTTCTGGGAGATTTATCACCGTAACCTACAGTGGTCATGGTAACGGCACTCCACCAGAAACCCTGCAGCACACCTTTAAGACCGGGGCCGAACTCTTCCTTATTCTTTTTACGTTCAAATAGCCAGACCAGGAAACCAAAAATAAAGATCACGCTCACCAGGACGAGTATGGCCGAGAAGAAGTTCCAGCTAAAAATATTGGAAAGATATCTCCAAAAGGTGGATCCGCTTTTGCGGGCTATCCCGGTGTAGGAGATAAAATAAGGTTGTGAAAAATCCATTCTACTCATACGTTGATCGGTGACCGTAATCGGATTGATGCTAAGATCGACATCGCCATTTTCGACTGCGTTAAGCAGTGCTTCCAGGTCTTCATATACCCTGAATTCGTATTCGTAATCAAGTTTGCGGTTGACTAACTGCCACGATTCAATACTTAATCCTGAAAATCTCCCATCCTGCTCCATAACAAAAGGAGGGGCTTGAGTAAGGCCAATTAAAAGCGGAGCTTTATCTTTAGCTATGGTATCCTGAGCATGAACAGAGAAACAGAATAATAGAAGAAGAAGAAAGGAGATCACTAGTTTTTTCATATCCGAATTTGTTGGGATCAAGGTAAAGAAATCTACTGAAATCGAACAAGTGTTTAGTTATCAGAGCTATGTGAAACCCGGACTCATTGAAAATTTTGTAAGTAGATTCTTATTTTTGATAAGAGTCATCAAAAAGCGTTATTTTATTTTATACTTTTGATTTTAAGAGAAGTAGGGGGAAGGAAAAAAGTTGCATCTTGGCTATTCTGAATAATTTTCCTTTTTTACAATGTTTTGACAATGGATAAATGGGTAAAATACTGGATCTTGATCTTTGCTGTAGCCGGTATGAACTATGCAGTTGAGGCTCAGGATGGGCAGAATAATCCGCCGCCGCCAATGGCAACCAGCCATGGAAATGGTCGGGGTCCCTGTGGACAGTTGCCCGAAAACGCTAACGGCGGAGGTCCCCGAATACCTCCTCCTGTAGGGCTTTGTCTTCCTATAAATGATTATTTACTGCCCCTTCTGCTGGCGGGAATAGCTTTTGGAAGCTACAAGATTTATCAGGTTGAAAGACCTTACAGAATGAAGTAATGCGAAATTTATCGGTAAAAGATGTTAAAACATCGATAAAATACACAATTTATATTGCACTTTAAATAAAGTCGATTTACTTTTCCCGCATGGGAAAGAAATGGGCTTTCATCTTCTTGATACTTCTTTTTTACTCAAGCCTTGATCTTTTAGGACAGGAAAATTATCCCCCGGAGCCCATGATGACCACCCAGGAAGAAAGTACTCTTTCCCCCTGCGGGAGTGGCGACGGTGGGGGAGGTACTGTTGGAATACCCCCTCCAAAAGGGTTATGTCTTCCTATTAATGATTACCTCCTTCCGTTATTTATTTCAGGTGTTGCTCTTGGAGCTTTTTCTCTTCTAAAATTTCAGAGGAGAATGGGATCTAATTCAATTCTGTAAGTCTTTTTACGTATTTCCCGATCACGTCAAATTCAAGATTGACCCTTGTGCCTTTTTTGATGAGCTTGAAATTGGTATGGTCAAAGGTATAGGGGATAATGGCAACACTAAAGCTGTTTTTCTCAGAGTTCACTACCGTAAGGCTTACACCATTTATGGTAATAGAGCCTTTTTCAATCGTAATGTTTTGAAAGGAGGGGTCATATTCAAAGGTATATTCCCAGCTTCCCTGCCGTTCAATTACCTCTGTACATATTGCTGTCTGGTCTACGTGCCCCTGTACGATATGTCCGTCGAGGCGGGCTCCTAGCTTCATTCCGCGTTCCAGGTTAACTATATCGCCTTTCTTTAATTCCCCCAACGTGGTTTTTGAAAGGGTCTCATTTATAGCTGTAACAGTATATTCATCACCTTTAATGTCAACTACAGTAAGGCAAACACCATTGTGAGCCACACTCTGGTCAATTTTAAGCTCTGAAGTGAGATTTGCTTTTATCGTAATATTGAGATTCTCCCGGCTTTTTTCTATAGAAGTTATTACTCCCAGCTCTTCAATAATGCCTGTAAACATTGTCCTATTATTAATTACCTTTGCAGGTATAAAAGTAGGACAAATACAGGGAATCACTATGAAATCTGGCGACAAAATAAGGGTAGGAATAAGTATTGGAGATCTCAACGGGATCGGCAGCGAGATCGTACTTAAGACTTTTGAAGACACCCGGATGATGGAGCTGTGTACTCCTGTTGTTTTTGCTTCGGCAAAGACCATCACCTTCATCAAAAAGAAATTAAATATCGATATTGCTTTTCAGGGTATTGATGAGGCTTCCCAGGCCATTGACAATAAGTTCAATGTGGTGAATGTCTGGAAAGAGAATGTCAATATTAATTTTGGAGAGGAAACTGCGGAAGCAGGTAAATATGCTTTTCTTTCCCTGCAGGCGGCTACAGGCGCTTTGAAAGCGGGAGATATTGATGTTCTGGTCACTGCCCCTATCAACAAACACAATATCCAAAGCGAAGAATTCAACTTTCCGGGTCATACAGATTATTTAGCTAAGGAATTGGGTGGAGATAGTCTAATGTTCATGATCACAGATACTTTAAAGGTGGGACTGTTAACCGATCATGTTGCAGTAAAGGATGTGGCTACAGCCATTACTCCGCAGCTCATCGAAAAAAAGATCAGAATAATCTATAGAACTCTTCAGCAGGACTTCAAAGTCGATCATCCGAGGATCGCTGTGCTGGGAATAAATCCTCACAGTGGTGACAACGGAGTGATCGGAAAAGAGGATGAAGAGATCATGAAGCCAACTCTTGAAAAAATAAGAAACTCCGGAAAACTTGTTTTCGGCCCCTATTCTGCCGACAGTTTTTTTGGAAGTGGAAATTATAAGAATTTTGATGCCATTGTTGCGGCATATCACGATCAAGGTCTCATCCCTTTCAAAACGCTATCTTTTGGTAATGGGGTGAATTTCACAGCCGGACTAAGCAAGGTGCGCACTTCTCCCGACCATGGAACGGCATACGAGATCGCAGGGAAAGATCAAGCCGATCATCATTCTTTTAAAGAAGCCGTTTTTAAAGGAATAGATATCTTCCGGAATCGGGAAGAATATGAAGAGCTTACCCAGAATGTACTTAAGAAACAAGGTAAAAAGATATAAACAAAAATTTGTTTATAAAGAATAGGCAATTCATTAATTTTTATATCTTTGCACCCGCCTTATCCTGAGGGGTAGGCACTTGAAACTGATGATGAAATGAGGAAACTAAAGGAGTTTACGATCCCTTTTGTGGGTCTTAAACAAGGAAAACACCAGTTCGAGTACGACATTGACAATAAGTTCTTTGAACATTTTGACTACGATGAATTTAATAGTGCCAATATTAAGGTTGATCTCATTTTGGAGAAAAAATCTACAATGCTGGAGCTCACTTTTAAAGCATCGGGAGCGGTAAACATTAACTGTGACCTTACCAATGAACCCTATGACCAGCCAATCGAAAGCGAATTGTTACTGGTGATAAAGTTCGGTCATGAATATAATGATGATAACGAAGACATTTTGATCTTACCTCATGGTGAGTATGAAGTCAACATTCAGCAATATATCTATGAAATGCTGGTATTGGCCGTTCCGTCAAAAAGAGTTCATCCTGGAGTGCTTGACGGCACTTTAAAGTCAGATGTACTTGAAAAGCTGGACGAATTAAGTCCGCGGGAAAAAGAGATTAAGGCAGAGGAGGATATAGATCCCCGCTGGAACAAATTAAAAAATTTATTAAACGATAAATAATACGCAGCCATGGCACATCCTAAAAGAAAAACCTCAAAAACGAGGAGAGATAAAAGAAGAACGCATTACAAAGCGTCTGTACCACAAATAGCTACAGATCCAACTACAGGAGAAGCTCATTTGTACCACAGAGCTCACTGGCATGAAGGTAAACTTTATTACCGTGGTCAGGTTCTAATAGACAATACCGAAGAAGTAGAAGCTTAATAATAAAGAGCTTTGAATACTATACAAAACTCTCACATTGTGAGAGTTTTTTGTTTTAAGTTGATAAAGTGCTAAAAACACCTTAATTTGCACCGCTGTATTTTGAGGATTTAGTAATTTACTGTTTATCAGTGATCTAAATCTTTTACAGAGGCATAAAATGCATTTTTATGAATAGAAAAACAGCAGCAATTACAGCTGTAGGCGCATATGTACC
>CAYLZB010000057.1:0-13294 GCA_964388165.1 uncultured Flavobacteriaceae bacterium
AGCGGAGGATGAGCTTAGTGATAAGTTCCCTTCCCAGTTCCTCGTTGAGCATTTTAACGATCTTCTCCTTGCCGTAGCTCAATTCTTCTCTGAGTACCGAAGAGCTTAACTGCACGTAAAGTGTATCCCGGTCAAGCTTGATCGAGGTGGTGTACTTTTCTATAGCAGGTCCCATCTGGCTGTTCCATACATCACGTACGTGCACCTTGTCAAGGCCTTTTTGCAACTTGTTATCACTAACAAATTCCTTTAATGCTTCGCTAATGCTAATGTGATCATTGATCCTCTTGGCCATAGTTTCCGGAATATGGGGTAAAACGTTTGTAGGTGTAGATGATCCCATCCTGATTCAGGACCACCAGTTCATTTTCTTCGGAAGAAATTATTGTTTCTTTCCAGTTTGCGTAGGGAGTGGTATAGTACAAATTAATACTGTCATTTTCAAGCTTTACTTCAAAGATCTCTTCATCATCTGAAGCTATGAAGCTGCCATCCAATTGTGGCCGCACCTTTTTCCGAAATCCGCTCGCACTGTCTACCTGGATGTAGTCCACCAGTTCGGAATATTTGAACTCTTTAATTATACCTTCAGGAAGTTCAGCTTTAGTGATCTCCCAGTAGCCGTTGAGGTTATCGATCTTTTCCCGGGGAGCATCTTTCCCACAGGACAGGAGCAGGGCTCCAAAAATGAATAAAAAAATGACCTTTTTCACAGGTAAAACATTTTATAGGTTTGTCCGGTACTTTGTACCACTTTCTCCGTACGGTCGCCGTGGGTGTCACTTATAAAAAGCTGTCCCAGCTCATCTGTCGCTACCAGGTCAACTATATGTGCCACGCGATTCTCATCCAGCTTATCAAAGATGTCATCCATCAATAGCAATGGTGAAACCTTGCTCAATTCTTTTATGAAGTCGAATTGGGCAAGCTTCAGCGCAATTAAAAAAGATTTTTGCTGCCCCTGGGATCCGAATTTCTTAATGGGATGTCCCTCGATCTCAAAGATGAGGTCATCTTTATGTGTTCCCACTCCCGTGTACTGCAGGGCCATATCCTTTTGAAGATTTTCTTCCAGTTGTTTTTTGAAATCCCCATCCTCTAACTGACTTTTATACGTGATGGAAACTTCTTCCCGGCCATTGCTTATAGTAGCATAGCGCTTCTGAAAAATTGGAATATAGGTTTCCAAAAAAGCTTTTCTTTTTTGATAAAGAACATTTCCCAGTTCTTCCAATTGCATATCATATACTGAAAGCGTGTCCCGGTCAAAACTGTTATTAGCTGCGAAATATTTAAGCAGGGAATTTCGCTGCGCAAGGATCTTCCCGTAGTCAATTAAGCTATTGAGATATTTATTGTCGCTCTGAGAGATGACCCCATCTATGAATTTCCTGCGGGTTTCGCTGCCTTCGATGATAAGATCACGATCTGCAGGGGAGATGATCACCGTGGGAATAAAACCTATGTGTTCACTGAACTTTTCGTAGGGTTTGTTGTTGCGCTTAATGACTTTTTTCTGCCCACGCTTGGCACTTACAATGATCTGCTCTTCCCGTTCATTCTTCTCAAAAGTGCCATCTATGACAAAGAAATCTGCATCGTGCCTTATATTCTGACTGGTAATAGGATTAAAATAACTTTTGCCGAAAGAGAGGTGGTAGATACTGTCCAGCACATTGGTTTTCCCGATCCCGTTATTTCCTACCATACAGTTGATCTTGCGATCAAATTCGAATTCGGCAGAGTCAAAATTCTTGTAATTGAGTAAGGAAAGGGTTTTGAGAAACATAAAAAACTGTTATTCAGCATCATAAGATCAAGCCTGGGGCGGGCTTAAAGGCATTGCAAATTAGCATAAATAAACAATTTAATTCCCTTTTAATTTTAAAGAAATATTCTATTTTTGCGCTTCAATTAACGTTTATTTATGGCTACTTACAAGAAAAGAGGATATAAGCCCAGAAGCAAGGAAGAACAGGATGCTGCTGTTGAGGAACAATCAACAACTGCCGAAGTATTTAACACTCTTGATGAAGGGGCGAGTAAGACCGAAGAATGGGTTGCCCGAAACCAGAAGTACATTTTCATAATTATTGGGATTGCTGCTGCAGTGATCCTTGGTTATCTGGCTTACGAGGAGTTCATTCAGGAGCCAAAAGAGGCCGAAGCTGCCAATGAAATGTTCATGGCTCAGCAGTACTTCGACAGTGCTTTGCAAGCTTCGGGAGCTCAAAGTGATTCGCTGTACAACCTGGCTTTAACAGGAGGACAGGGAAAATATGGATTTGAAGATATCATGGAGAACTACGGTTCTACCAAAGCCGGAAACCTTGCGCACTACTATGCGGGAATGGCTTACTTGAATACGAACCAATATCAGAAGGCTATCGAAGCTCTTGACGACTTCGAAAGTGATGACCAGATCCTTGCCCCACTTGCTAAAGGTGGAATTGGAGATGCTTTCCTTCAGCTTGATCAGCCGGAAGAAGCTCTGGGTTATTACGAAGAGGCTGCAAAGATGAGGGACAATAACTTCACTACTCCTAAATTTCTTATGAAAGCTGCGGTTACAGCTATTAAATTAGGAGATGGTGCAACTGCCGAAAAGTATCTTACCAGGATACAGAATGAATATCCAGATTCAGTTGAGGCAAACCGGGTGTCGGTTTACCTTGGGCAGGCGCAGGCAATGCAATAAAAAATTATGGCAACAGAAGGAAAAAATCTTTCAGAATACGATAAGAACACGATCCCAAACGCGAAGGAATTCAGGTTTGGGATCGTTGTTTCTGAATGGAACGACAACATCACAGAAAGTTTGTGCCAGGGCGCCATTAAGGTGCTTTTGGAGAATGAGGTGCTGGAGAGAAAGATCGTACGCTGGAATGTTCCCGGAAGCTTTGAGTTGATCTACGGCTGCAAAAAGATGCAGGAATCATATGACATGCTTGATGCTATTATCGCCATTGGAAGCGTAATAGAAGGGGAAACAAAACATTTTGATTTTGTATGCCAGGCTGTATCCCAGGGAATAAAAGACCTGAACGTACAGAACGATATTCCCGTTATCTTCTGTGTGCTTACAGATCAAAACATGCAACAGGCAATTGATCGTTCCGGTGGAAAACATGGGAACAAAGGTGCCGAGGCCGCGGTTGCTGCGATCAAGATGGCGCAGCTTCGCAAAGACTCCCGAATTTAATTCTTCTTTTAAAAGGCACTGTTTTTGTGCTGGTGAGTTTGCTCACCTAAACTTCGGAAAATCTGAGCATTTTGAGTAAATTTGAGATTTCCGGGAAAATAAAGGACAGTCATGCTTAAATTAAACATTCTATCAGCGAAGAAGAAAAATAACCGGTATAACTATACACCGCGTTATTATAAAGGCAAGGACACCGGGAAGACCTATCATTTTCAGAACAAGTTCAACAAATACCGGGAGGCTACCAATGCCATAGATTTTGGAAGCCAATGGAAAGAGGCGCGTGAAAGCAGCCGTCATCGCGGGAATCGCGAGATCAACACAACCGTTCTTGTCATCATCGCTATACTTGTCCTTATTTTTCTGTGGTTCATAGATTTTGATTTATCCATTTTTACCAATCCGCAGTAAATGACAGATGTTATTCATCTCCTGCCAGACCATGTTGCCAATCAAATAGCAGCAGGTGAGGTGGTACAGAGACCGGCTTCCGTAATTAAGGAGTTGCTGGAAAATTCCATTGATGCCGGCGGGACAAACATAAAGATCTTAGTAAAAGAAGCAGGGAAAACGCTCATCCAGGTGACCGATAACGGAAAAGGAATGAGTACTACCGACGCCCGCCTCTGTTTTGAGCGGCATGCTACTTCAAAGATAAATTCGGCCGAAGATCTCTTTAGCTTAAAGACCAAAGGATTCCGGGGAGAGGCACTTGCCTCTATTGCCGCCATTGCCCACGTGGAGTTAAAGACCCGGCAAGATGATGATGAGGTGGGAACCTGCATCAAAATAGAAGGGAGTGAAGTGGTCTCACAGGAAGTTTGTGTAACCCCCATAGGTACTACAATCTGCGTCAAAAACCTTTTTTATAATATCCCGGCACGCCGTAATTTCCTCAAAAGTGATACGGTAGAATTGCGACATATCATCGATGAGTTTCAGAGAGTGGCTTTGGCTCACCCCAACATACAGTTTTCCCTTTTTCACAATGGAAGCGAACTCTTTCAACTTCCTGAAGCCAATTACCGGCAGCGAATTGTAAATATCTTTGGAGGTAAGACCAATGAAAAGCTGGTACCGGTAGAGGAAGATACGGCTATAGTGAAGATACACGGGTATGTAGGCAAGCCTGAGTTTGCCAAAAAGGGGAGAGGAGAGCAATTCTTTTTTGTCAATGACCGGTTCATAAAAAGTCCTTACCTCAATCATGCCGTAAATGCGGCCTTTGAAGGACTTTTAAAGGATAAAGCCTATCCCAGTTACTTTCTGTTCCTGGATGTGGATCCCAAGAGTATTGATATTAATATCCACCCCACAAAAACTGAGATCAAGTTTGATGATGAGCATGCGTTATACACCATTTTGCGCAGTTCCATTAAGCACAGCCTGGGACAATTCAATGTAGCACCGGTGCTGGATTTTGACAGGGATTCCACCCTTGATACTCCTTATGAATTTTCACAGAAGGGTGTGACCCCACCAAAAGTGGAGGTCGATCCCAATTTCAATCCTTTTCAGAACGAAAGATCTGGAGGGGGGGCTATTTCGAACTTCAGAAGGGAGAGATCTGCAGGGAACAGTTGGGAAAGCCTTTATAACGGATTGGGAGGAGAAGAAGTGGAGGCTACTTCAGGAATGGACCAGATGGAGTTTGAAAGCGATGAGGTCACCGGCAACCTCTTTGGTTTTAGCGATGAAAAGGAGGCGGGCAGTGCTACCTTTCAGCTCAATAAAAAATATATTATTACCACCCTTAAAAGTGGCATCCTGGTGATCGATCAACAACGGGCGCATACCAGAATATTATACGAAGAACTGCTCAAGAACATTACAGTTACTTCAGCCGTGAGTCAGCAATTGTTATTTCCATTGCAGCTTCGGTTTTCCACCAATGAGATCGAGCATTTAAAGGAGATAAGGGAGTCCCTGGAGCATACCGGTTTCATTTTTTCAGAAATAAAAAAAGATTCCGTAGAAATTACCGGAATACCTACCTTAATTTCTGAAAGTGAAGTGGCTATTTTGCTGGAGCAGTTACTTTCTGATCTGGAGAACGATGTCCCCGGAGCAGGTTTTTCGCAAGTAGATACGCTGTCCAAATCCCTTGCCAAGGGCATGGCTGTAAAGTCGGGAACCGTTCTTGGTGCAGCAGATCAACAGAATATCGTTAACAGCTTATTTGCGTGTAAGGAATCGACCTTATCTCCATTTAATAAGCCAATATTTATTACCTTAACTGTAGACGAATTAGACAAAAAGTTCATGTAGATGGGAAGAATGACCGAAACCGTAAAGGTTCTTTTAATCATAAATGTAATTGTATATATAGGGAGCCAGGTTTTGGGACCACAAGCTTACGAGCTGTTTTCGTTATGGTTCATTAAAAATGAGAATTTTGGGTTTTGGCAGGTGATCACTCATATGTTCATGCATGATCCTAACAGCATTTTTCATATTCTTTTCAATATGTATGCGCTATGGGCCTTTGGAAGTCCCATTGAACAGGTGCTGGGAAAGAACAGGTTCCTCTTCTTCTATTTTTCGGCAGGGATAGGGGCTGCTATTATTCATAGCCTGGTGAATTATTATCATTTTCAGAGTGGCTTCAATGAGCTCATTGAGGCAGGAATGGAACCCGGAGCTATACAGACCCTGCTGGAGACGGGACAGTATAACACAGCTATTCTGAATTCGGTTTCCCAGGATATGCTAAGGGAGTTCTTTACTTCCTATAATACTCCGGCTGTGGGAGCATCCGGGGCAATATATGGGATACTGGTGGCGTTTGGAATGATGTTTCCCAATGTTGAACTATTTCTCCTGTTTGTGCCTGTGCCAATAAAAGCCAAGTATTTTATTCCTGCATTAATTGCAATAGATCTCTTTTCAGGATTCACGGGATATTCTATATTTGGAGGAGGGATCGCCCACTTTGCGCACGTAGGAGGGGCCCTTTTTGGATTTATCATGATGTGGTACTGGAAGAAGAACCAGTTTAACCAAAACCGCTGGGATTAATGAGAAGAAGTAACAACATAAGGGCAAAGATCGGGATGGCTACTATGAGTGAAAAACTTATAGCCATCAATGTCCTGGCTTTTGTACTCTTCTTCTTTTTCCGGACTCTTGCTTTTCTTTTCAACTTTGAATCAGACTTTGTGCTGGAATGGCTTGTATTTCCTAAAGAGCCGGGGGAATATCTCTTTAAGCCGTGGTCGATAATCACCTACGCTTTTTTACACGGCGGACTTTGGCATTTGCTTTCCAATATGTTGATCCTGTACTTTTCAGGTATATATTTTCTGAATTACTTCTCTCCAAAAAAGATGCTGAATTTCTATTTTTTGGGAGGTATATTCGGGGCTTTGGTCTATATGGCGAGCTACAATCTGTTCCCTGCATTCCAGGGAATGGGAAGATCTTATCTCATTGGAGCCTCGGCAGCAGTTATGTCTATCCTTGTAGGGATCGCAACTCATATCCCTCATATGAGGGTTAGGCTTATTTTGCTTGGTAGTATAAAACTGTGGTGGATAGCAGCTTTCCTGGTGGTCCTCGATATCATACAGATCCCTATCTCAAATCCGGGAGGTCACCTTGCTCACCTTGGAGGAGCGGGATTTGGTTATCTCTATGCCAGTCAATTGGGTAAAGGAAATAACATCGCATCTGGATTTGAAAAAATGCTCGACTGGATCGGTTCCCTGTTCTCTTCGAGTCAATCTTCCCCGAAAAGAAGTAATTTGAAGACGGTACACAGGAGGAGGAGCACAGGAAATACAGGCTCCGGCTTTTCTTCGGAGGTGCGGAATAAAAAGGAAGAACAGGAAAAGATCGATGCAATTCTGGATAAAATAAGTAAGAGCGGCTACGATAGTCTTACAAAGCAGGAAAAGGACTTTTTGTTCAACGCAGGTAAAGACAATTAATGAAAGGGCTCAGCTGGTTTGATAGATTCCTGTTCCTGCTCAACATCTTATTTGCAATAGCCCTGCTGTTCGCTTATCTGTTACCGTATATTCCTCCAAGCAGCTTTGCTCTACTTTCTGTTTTTAGTCTCGGAGTGCCTTTTCTTATTGTGGTCAACCTCATTTGTATGGTGTTTTGGCTCTTCAGGCTTCGCAAACAAGCATTTCTCTCCCTGGTAGTGCTTTTAATGGGCTTTAATCATGTCACTTCCGTCTATGAGATCTCTTCGGAAGAGGAAGAGCTTAACCCCGATAATGTATTGGAGGTCCTGACCTATAACGTACGGCAATTTAATCAGTATGGCTGGGCAGAAGATATTGATATCCCCCAAAAGATCGCGGCCTTTATTAAGGAGCAGGATGCAGATGTGGTGGCTATACAGGAGTATTACAAGGGAGAATTGGATATAGCCAATAGTTTTCCTCACAAATTCATCTTCCTGAAGGAGAAGAATGCGGAATTCGGCCTCGCGATCTTTTCAAAATTCCCTATTATCAATTCCGGTTCACTGGATTTTCCTACCCACAGTAATAACAATGCAGTCTTTGCAGATATTGTCAAGAACGGCGACACGGTTAGAGTGGTCAATGTTCACTTCCAGTCTTTTGGTGTAAAACCCACCCTGGAGAATATCGAAAAAGAGCATTCCAAAAGAGTGTTCCTGGGAATGGGGCAGACCTTTGTGAGACAGCAAAGACAAATGCAATTGGTAAAGGCCCTTGTGCTTGATAGCCCCCACCCTGCGATCATACTTGGAGATTTCAATAATACTGCATACTCTTATATTTACAGAGAGCTTAAAGACATAGGTTTTAATGATGCCTATAAAGAAGCGGGCAACGGTTTTGGTAAGACCTTTGAGTTGTTCGGTTTCATTCCAATGCGAATAGATTTTATTCTTTCCGGGGAAGCTCTGGAGATCCTCACTTTTTCCAATCATGAGGTGCCGTATTCAGATCATTTTCCTATCACGGCTACACTCAGGCTAACGGAGTGATATCTGCTGTTGCTGCAAGTAATTGACTGCGTTTGGTCCTTCGTTGAAGATGAGATCCACTATACTGAGATCGTTTAGAAATCCGAATTTCTCCTGGAAGACCTGTGGATAAGGCTCCAGCTGTTGGGGCTTTCTGTTCTTTGCCTCTACTAAAGGTCTGCCATTAATGATATCCAGGGGCTTCAGAATAAATTCAGAAGTCTTTTCAAAGGGAATCTCCGTTTGCAAACTTTCCAGTGCCAGCTCAAAAGTATGATAATTGAAGTCCATCAGGAATTCAAACTTTTGATGGTACAGCGGGTAGAATTCGTCTTCGTAAAATTCAAAGAAAGGGGAGGTGCGGTAAACATTTTCTAAGGATTTCCAGTGCTGCTTCTGCCACGGAAAATCATTCTCTATTCTAATATCCTTATATTTTTGGTGTCCCGATTTGTTGCCGGTGTGTTTAATGGGAATATTCAGCAGCAACTTACCATTAGCGCCATAGATGTACATGCGGTTACGGTAGGTTTGCTTTTGATAATTATCTTCATTCTCGAAAACTACCTCCCCGGCATTTATCATGGCCACATATTGAGAAACAGGGCCAAAATATGTGGGATGTAATAGAATTTTATCCATCCAAAAATGAGGTTATTTCGCTTTCTTTTTTCTGAAGAAACTGTATCCAAATAGTCCCACCAACACTACGAGGAAATAAGGAAGGTAAGAAACGGGTTCTCCTTTTCCACCTACAGTAGTGAACATCCTGTCCCATCTTATCTTACTGAGTCCTGAAGCATTCGGATCAAGGCTCATCCAGATGAAGACAGGTTTCCCCACAATATGGTTCTCAGGGACGTAACCCCAGTAGCGGCTATCTTCACTGTTATGGCGGTTGTCACCCATCATGAAATAATAGTCCTGCTCAAAGGTATAGGAGTTAATAGGCTCCCCATTCAACAATACCTGGTCACCTGTTACACTAAGTTTTCTCTCCCTATCCATCTCAAGACCTTCATAGGTCTCTATGATCTGGCGGTAAAAACCAACAGTTTCAGGTGTGATCTCTACAGTTGCGCCTTCCTCAGGTATGTACAGAGGCCCCATAAAGTCACGGTTCCAGTCGAACCTCCTGTTGTTAGGAAATATCGCTGCCTCTTGCTCACCTTCAGGACTTGCCATTCTTTCAATGGAGGCAACATTTGGATGGTTCTTCAGCCTTTGATAATTTTCTTCAGTAAGAGACTGTATATAAAATTGGTTCGTGTTTGGGTCGTGATAGAAAGCATCGGTAATATCATACATTTTATAAAGGGTGTAAGGGTCAAAACCCTGTCCTTTTGTGGTGCCGGTGTATGAATACTGCGGTTTAGCACGATCTGGCAGTTGGAGCGGCTGGTTGTTCACATGCACCCGTCCATTGATGATCTCAAGAGAATCTCCGGGTAGACCTACAGCTCTCTTTACATAGTTCGATTTCTTGTCTACCGGTTTATCATAGCGCTCTCCCGAGGTATCTCTGAACTTACGTACAGTATCTACCGGCCAGTTGAAGACAACGATGTCATTACGATCAATATCCTGAAATCCCGGTACTCTAAAATAGGGAATATGCGGCCTGTTCCAGTAAGATTTTATACCAAGAACAGGTATGGTATCATGTACCATAGGAAAGGCTATCGAGGTAATTGGAGTACGCGCACCGTAATGGAACTTACTAACAAAGAGATAATCCCCTACCAACAATGTCTTTTCAAGAGAGGAGGTGGGAATGGTAAAAGGCTGCATGATGTAAGTATGCACTATGGTGGCAGCAACAATAGCAAACAAAATGGAACTTATCCACTCTCCTGCAGCACTTCCCGGCTGCAGACTTCTATTCTCCCTGTATTTTACGTCGCTTACATAATTGATGTAGTAGATGTAAAGACCGCAGGTGACCACCGCCAGGACCGTATCTGTTGTAGAAGTACGGCCGAAGCTTCTCACAGTTTCCACCCATATCACCGGGAACATAATAAGGTTCACGATAGGGATGAACAGTAGAAGTACCCACCACCAGGGGCGGTTGATGATCTTCATTAGTACTACTGCATTATATACAGGGATAGCTGCTTCCCAGGGTTTTCTTCCTGCTTTTTTATAGAGTTTCCAGGTTCCTGCAAAATGGATAAGCTGAATTAAAACAACGAACAGGATCCAATTTGTAAATGTCATGCGCTTAGTTTATGTATTAGTATCGGGATCTGTTATTCGGTTACATTGAACAACACATCTTTCATGCTGTATACTCCTTTTTTATGCTGAAGCCATTCGGCTGCTATGATCGCTCCAAGAGCAAATCCATCACGGGAATGAGCTATATGTTCGATTCTTATAGTATCGACTTCAGAGTCATAGGAAATGGTATGGGTGCCGGGAACATTTTCAATTCTCTTTGCTGTCACAGGAATTTCGTTTTCTTCTGCCCGGTCCAGTTTCCATCCCGTTTTTGAAGAGTTTTCGATGATCTGTTCGGCTAAAGTAATGGCAGTTCCACTGGGGGCATCAAGTTTTTGGGTATGGTGGATCTCTTCAATAGAAACTTTGTACTCATCGAACTTGTTCATGAGCCGGGAGAGCTGTTTGTTCAGTTCGAAGAAAAGGTTCACTCCCAGGCTAAAGTTTGATGCATAGATGAAGGCTGCATTTTTCTCTTTGCAGATCTCAACTGCTTCATCATATCTCTTTAACCATCCCGTAGTTCCCGAAATTACCGGCACCTGCTTATCAAAGCAGGTTGTGATGTTCTTAAAAGCGGCATCGGGTACACTGAAATCTATAGCTACATCTGCTATTTGCAGGTCTGCATTATCTATATCTTCGCTTATTCTCAGAACGATCTCATGACCTCGTTCTACGGCCAATCTCTCAATGGTCTTACCCATTTTTCCGTAACCTAAAAGAGCTATTCTCATTAAAAATTATAATTTAAGGTGAGGCCATAACCGGTTGTTCCCGAGAAGCGGTCATAATCCAGGTTCGGCTTAAGGGAGAGATCCTCACTTACATTGAACTGCTGTAAATGGGCATCGACATTGGCATCTATGATATTCAAAGCATAAAGACCAAGTGTGACCATTATCGACACCTCCTTGTTGCGTTGGTAAAATCTTTGCGCCTCAATGAGTCCGGCGGTTGAGACCCTTGGCTGGCCATTTTCGTTATAGAATTCATCGTTTGTATTTCCCGCCAGTCTGCTTTTGTAAGCATCCCTGTAGCGGTCATACTGCCGGTCATTTTCAAAATAGAAATAGATACCTACTCCCAAAGCGGTGTAGACGATAGGGATCTTCCAGTATTTGCCATTGTATGCCTGGCCCAGGCCCGGAAGTACGGCCGAATAAAAGGCGGCACGGGCAGGGGATAAGGGATCATAAGGTTTATATGCGGGCTCTTCCACCACCAATTGTGGATCTATTAACAGGGAATCCTCCTGTGCAGAGAGTTGCATGGAAAAGAGAAAAAAAATCAGGGCTCCTATGAGATAACTACTCTTCACCCTGTATGATCTTTTTTATTCGGATTAGATCTTCCTGAGAGGTAAAAGGAATAATAACCTTTCCTGTTCCCTTTTTCGAGACCTTTACATCGACCTTTGTTCCAAGCCTGTCCGAGAATTCTTTGATACTTTTCTTGATATCTCTGGAAACAGTTGGAGTAGTAGCTGCCGGTTTTGCCTCGGGTTTACCTTCCTGTAATTCTCTTACCAGTTTTTCGGTCTCTCTTACAGAAAGCGAGTTGGCAAGGATCTTTTCGTAAATATCCAGTTGGGTTTGACCATCTTCAATGTTGATAAGCGCACGACCATGACCCATGCTTAAAAAACCGTCCCTCATTCCCGTTTGGATAATGGGATCGAGCTTAAGAAGTCTAAGATAGTTGGCAATGGTGGATCTGTTCTTACCTACCCGCTCACTAAGTTGCTCCTGAGTGAGATTTATCTCATCAATAAGCCTCTGGTATGAAAGGGAGATCTCAATAGGATCAAGATCCTGCCTCTGAATATTCTCCACAAGAGCCATCTCCAGGGATTCCTGGTCATTGGCAATTCTTATATAAGCCGGAATTGTCTCAAGACCTACCAGTTTTGAAGCCCTATATCTTCTCTCTCCAGAAACCAGCTGATACTGATTATAATCCAGCTTACGGACTGTAATAGGTTGAATTACCCCAAGTTCCCTTATAGAAGAAGCAAGCTCTCGCAGCGACTCTTCATTGAAGCTGGTTCTTGGCTGAAAAGGATTCACCTCAATAGAACTCAATTCCAGCTCCACGATATGTCCTACCAGCTTGTCTGCATTCTTGTCTTCGGCCGATTTAATATCATTCTGGGGATCCTTCAGCAATGCCGAAAGCCCTCTTCCCAACGCCTGTTTCTTCGTCGCCTTAGCCATCTTCTTCTTATGAATTTTTCTTTATGATCTCGTGTGCCAGACTTAAGTAGTTACTTGCTCCTTTACTGCCGGCATCATAATTAATTATACTTTCCCCGTAACTGGGGGCTTCACTTAAACGCACATTTCGCTGAATGATTGTTTTGAACACCATCTCATCAAAATGCTTCTGTACTTCTTCCACTACCTGGTTTGATAACCTCAAACGGGAGTCGTACATGGTGAGGAGAAGTCCTTCAATGTCAAGTTTGGCGTTGTGTATCTTTTGAACGCTTTTGATCGTGTTGAGCAGTTTACCCAGCCCTTCCAAAGCAAAATATTCGCACTGAATGGGAATGATCACAGAATCGGCCGCTGTAAGTGCGTTAAGGGTCAATAGTCCCAGGGATGGTGCACAGTCAATGATCACGTAATCATACTGCTCCCTGAGATGGCCAATAGCTTTCTTAAGCATATATTCCCTTTCATCCTGGTCCACAAGTTCGATCTCAATGGCAACCAGGTCAATATGGGCCGGAATAATGTCCAGGTTTGGGGAATCAGTTTTTATAACAGCTTCTTCAGCCTTTATAGAGTGCTCCAGTAACTGATAGGTTCCAAGTTCGACTGATTCAACATCTATTCCTAAGCCCGAAGTGGCATTTGCCTGGGGGTCGGCATCGATGAGCAAAACTTTTTTTTCCAGCACCCCTAAGGATGCCGCCAGGT
>CAYLZB010000058.1:0-1217 GCA_964388165.1 uncultured Flavobacteriaceae bacterium
TTGGAGCCCAATTTGCTTCCCCTTTGTACATCTGCACCCGGGTGCGGCCGTGAATTGAGATGGCGCTGGCTCCAACATCCTGAAGTCTTTCGGCAACCTCTACGATCTTTATGGAATCCTGGTCCCAGCCAAGCCGGGTCTTAACAGTAATGGGAAGTTTAGTGTGTTTTACCATGGCCTCGGTCAAAGAAACCATAAGCGGAATATCTTTCAAAATCCCAGCACCGGCGCCTTTGGAAACCACTTTTTTGACAGGACAACCAAAGTTGATATCGATGATATCCGGCCCCGATTTCTCCACGATCTCGACCGACTGTAGCATCGACTCCAGGTTGGCTCCAAAGATCTGGATCCCAACAGGTCTTTCCTTTTCGTAGATGTCCAGCTTCATGACACTTTTTGCAGCGTCACGAATAAGACCTTCTGAAGATATGAACTCAGTATAGACCACATCTGCCCCCTGTTCCTTGCATAACGCCCGGAACGGTGGATCACTTACATCTTCCATTGGTGCTAACAACAATGGAAATTCTCCTACGTCTATGTTTCCTATTTTCGCCAAACTATCTGTTTTTCAGGCTGCAAAAATAAGAAAATCTTTTTAGTCTAATTCATTGAAAATTAATACCCTAATCTGGAGAAATTACAACAGGTTGTACTCAGCCATTATCGAATTCAGGAAAAATTTCCCTATACAGTTTGTCTATAGATTCCTTTGCATTCCATGTGGGGTGACTCGCATTTTTAGCCGAATTGCTACCATAATAAATGATCTTAAGTGACTCTGTGTCCAGCACGAACATATGCAGACGACTCGAACGGAAGATCAAACCATCCCGTGGTTTATGGTAAGGTGTGCGGTCTGTACTTCTCCACAGTACAAAATTGGGATCAAATTGAAGACCAAGCACAAATCTATGTGGCTGATCTCTTAGTTGAGCTTGAAGTTCCGGGGGGATCACCGGATTAGTATTTCCATTTTGTAACTGCTCAAAAATTTCATTTACATGTAAAACTTTGGCAAGTTCTAACTTGCCGGAAATACGATATTCTTTTGTGGAATTAAGAATTGAATCCACTGCTTCTGTAGTGCGAAAAATGTATTTTGTAGGTGTAGGTAAATCAGCTTTTTTCTCAGAAGCGAATTGAAAAACAGGAGGGAAATATGCTATTTCTGAGACCTTAGAAAGTTCTGAGGAAGAATTTATTCTAACAGG
>CAYLZB010000058.1:1317-13010 GCA_964388165.1 uncultured Flavobacteriaceae bacterium
TTCCTTGCTAGAGTCTGTCCCTTTCCGCTGCCTCAATGCTTCTTTGATTATCGCTAAGCCTGAAGTTTCCGAAATTATATTTGAATCCTACACGAACATATCGGCTTTCAGGTTGGGGAAAGTAGCCGTTGTCCTGATTAAGGTAATTCGACCTGAGCCAGGTGTTGGTTTCGTTCAGGATGTCCTCGAAGTTTAGACTTATCTCTGCCCGATTGTTCCATAAGGTCTTCCTTAGCCCGATTGAAAGTGTGGTGAAGGGTTCCATAATATATGAACCGCTAAGGAAATTAGAGATATAGGTAAGGCTGGTCTCCCCCGTAAGGGTGCCGTCTTTTGAAATGGTAAAATTGTTATAGAGGCTTCCGAAGAAAGCATCCAACTCTATCGTATAAGGTACATCACCACTTTCTATAGCAACAAAAGTCCGTTCTTCATTAAACAGAGATACATACGCATAGGCATACCACCAATTGGTAACAGATCGTCCATGGCTAATGTCAAGGCCATATGACTTACTGCCAAGCAGGTTCATACTCACACGTCTTATAAGTCTTTGATCGTTGTCCTGGAAGCTAAGGGCTTCGGGTGTTTCCCCGCTGTCCTTGTAATAAAGGTCAAAGAAATATTCATTATTGAGAGCATAGCTCAATGTAAAATTGTTGCTTATGGATGCCCTTAGGTCGGGGTTACCCGAGTTGAAATCAAATTCAGTAAGATAATAACGGAAAGGATTGAGGCTTTCATAACGTGGGCGCTGGATCCTCCTGCTGTAGTCAAATGTGAGGCTGTTACTAGCATTGAAATTGTACTGCAAATAAAAAGTCGGGAACAGTTCAAAATATTCCCGATTGTCAATTTGTTCCATCGATCTTGAATCCCCGGCTCGGTCTGTATATTCGCCCCGCAAGCCTCCTTTAGCACTCCATTTGGTCCAATCTTTGGCAAGAGAAAAATAAGCTGCATAAATGTTCTCATCATACAGGAAATTATCTTCAAGGTCGCTCCCCGGCACATCCCTGATATAGTCGATCCCACTTTCAGAATTGATTAAGGATGCTTTTAAACCAGTTTCGAAATTAGTGCTCCCAATAGGACTCACATAATCCAGCTGTCCTGTAATTATATCTATCTCCTGCTGTGCCAGAGTTGAAAAGAATCGTTCTTCGTTGGCAACACCGGGTTCCTCAATTGTAGTCCCAACTATTTGATCCCTATCCTGGTCAAAGCGGGTATAATGAATTTTTGCGGAGAGTTCTGCCCCGGGCTTGTTCAGCAAATGCTTGTATTCCAGATCGAGGGCGACATTCGAAAGATCCTCTGTCAGTTCACTGTCTGTAATAAGGTTCCTTACGAGATTGTTCCCTTCAAAGACCTGGGTAAAAACATCGTTTTCGAAGCTCTTGTCCGGCGAATAGGTGAAACTGGAAGAAAAGTTTAAAATGTTCTTTGCGTCGAAATTGTAATCGAGCAACACATTTGCATTATGAGCTTTTGACCTTGTTATACGCTCAAAATCTGTTAACCACCGGGTGGTAACATCTCCATTATCATTCATAAAGTTAATGTAGCTGTCATCCTCCTTGAACTCCTTTCGCGGAGAGTAGGTGTAATTAGCAAAGAGGTTTAGTTTTTCAGTCTTGTAGTAATGACTGGTTCCTAATTGATACTTTGGAAAAACAGCTTGAGTCCAGGCACCATTAATATTCCCCTTATACCCGGGAGCTATACTTTTGGTCGTAACGATATTGAGAATAGCCCCTCCTTCAGCGTCATAACGGGCCGGTGGTGTGGTGATCACCTCAATAGATTTTATATTTTCTGCTGAATAATTCTCCAGCAGGGTTTGTAATTCTGAAGCCGAAAGTTGCACCTTACGGTCATTGATATATACCTGCACCCCCTGGTTACGAACCATTAGGGAATTTCCCGAAAGAATTACGCCGGGCGTTTTTTTAAGGATATCCCAGGAATTTCCGGTGGAAAGCGTAGTATTTTCTACACTGAAGACCAGGCGGTCCACCTCTCTTTTTACTGAAGGATTTTTATAATTAATAGAAACTTCGTTCAGAGTGGCGGTATCATTTTGCAGAGAAAGATCTCCCAGCTCCAGCTTTTTTGAGACCTTAACTTTCCGAAGCAGGTCCTGAAAACCGACAAAACTTATCTTGAGAAGGTAATCATTTGCCTCAACTTCATTAAGGACAAATTCTCCTTTTTCTGAAGAAACTGCACCTTTATATACACTGGTGGAATCCTGCGCATTTAGTAAAATGACATTGGCAAAAGCTACCGGCTGTTGGGAGGGATCCAGCACCCGACCTTCGACGGAATGCTGACTGAAACCTGAAAAAGAACAAAAAAAGAAAAGCAGGCACAGTGGGGGGCTGTAATATTTAATCATGCAAAATGGTTGGTTAGTGCTTGATAAGATTAACTAAATCAAACAAATATAGTATTAATACCATGATAACAAAAGATTTTAACCCTCCTGCTGCAGAAGATGACATCCTAATTCACCGGGGCTTTTAGCGCCGAATATATTACCTGCTGCACCTGCGTACGGGTGTTCAGTTGTGAAAGTCGGTTATTGTCCCGTGTAGGATAAACGCGGTTAGAAAGGAAGATATAGAGTAGGTTGTGCTCGGGATCCATCCATACCATAGTACCCGTAAAGCCGGCATGACCAAAACTTGCTTTTGAAGCATCCTTTGCAGTATTATTGCTTATTCCGCGGTATTCCAGATTGGGTTTATCAAATCCTAAGGCCCGGCGGTTGTTGTTCTGCGGAAATTGAGTGCGGGTGAATTCTGCCAAAGTTTCTTCCTTAAGATATCGTCTTCCCCCATATTCCCCGCCGTTGAGGAACATTTGCAGCAGCTTTGCCAGGTCATTGGCATTGGAGAACAAACCTGCATGCCCCGAAACCCCTCCTAAAAGTATTGCTCCTTCATCGTGCACATCTCCATGGATCAATTTATTCCTGAAAAAAAAATCATTTTCTGTAGGCACTATGTCGGCTGGAGAAAATGATTTGGATGGATTGAACATAAGGCTGGTAGCACCCAGGGGATCGTAAAATTCCTCCTGCAGGTACCGGTCAAAATGTTCCCCTGTGATATTCTGCACGATCCATGGGGCAAGGATAAAAAAGAAGTCGGAGTAGACATATTCCTTCTTATCCCTTAGGTCGGACTTTCTTATTGCTTTCCTTATCTTCTTGTGGTAATTGCGGTGCAGGTACATATCCTCCGCAATTTTGATTGGATATCTTTTAGAAGAATCCTGCTGAATCGTCCACCACTTAAAACTTCCATTTTTGCGGTACATTTCCTTCCAGAACGGGATCCATGGCTGGAAACCTGCCTGGTGCGCCAGGATATCCCGGTAAGGAATATCTTTTTTATTCGACCTCCTGAAGTCCCTAAGGTGGTCGGCTAAAGTCTGGTCCAGCCGAAATTTTCCCTCTTCATAAAGCTGCATTATCGCCGGCATTGTTGCAGCGATCTTAGTGACTGAAGCCAGGTCGTAAAGATCTGTTCTCTCTACCTTAATGGTGTCATGGTAAACATGCTCTCCATAAGCTTTGTAGAAGATCACTTTTTGATCCTTTGCCACCAGCACCTGTCCGCCTGGCGTGGCTTTCATTTGCATCGCCTGCTGCATCAGGGAATCAATGCCTCTTTCCAGAACTTCGGAATTCATTCCCACAGCTTCGGGCATAGAATAGCTCAGCCTTATACCTCCCTGCACCTGCAGACCGTCACCGGCTTTAAATTTGGTTCCTATACTCACAGGAAGCTTTCCGTTAGCTCCTATCCCTCCAAAAATGACTTCTGCAGCTTTCCTTTGTGTCATTTCTGAATCCTGGTAGGTCAACAGCAGCCCGGGAGCATTTTCAATATTCTTCAGATTATCGATCACATAGGGGTTCTTGAAAAAGCTGATCAGCGTATTCTCATTTCCTGAAAGTTCAGCTATAAATTCGACCAGCGGATCTGAGAATTTCATGGTATTCCTCGGAAATCTACTGTCGTCATGTATCCCTATGATCACCAGGTTGTAATCCTGAAGTTTCTCTTTTAATTCGGCAATTTCTGAAGCATCTGCGTTCATTGGAAGCTGATAGTCTTCCACATCTCCATATCGCTGCAGGGCTTTTTGAAATTCGGTCTTTTTCTTTGCACCTATAGAAACTGAAGCAATTGTTAGCATTTCCAGTTCCTGTAAAGGCATGAGTTTTTTGTCATTTTTGAGTACCGTAAGGGAAGCTTCCACTA
The DNA here is from genome assembly GCA_964388165.1 of uncultured Flavobacteriaceae bacterium. Lineage (GTDB taxonomy): Bacteria > Bacteroidota > Bacteroidia > Flavobacteriales > Flavobacteriaceae > Salinimicrobium. The sequence continues at coordinate 5,595 of CAYLZB010000058.1, forward strand.
ATTTTTCCTGAAGGTATTTTGCTTCCGGGGAGTTGAGCTTTTTCTCCAGCCCTTTCTTTTTCACCGGCTCATACTCGTGCAGGCCAACCCATTGTTTCACAGAAAGCACCTTCCTCACCTTCTCATCAATTTCGGCTTCTGAGATCAGACCAAGATCAACGGCTTTTTTTACTTCTTCAATGGTTTTGGGAACATCTTCGGTGAATTCCAGCAGGTCATTGCCGGCAAGGATGGCATCTTTATCCACCACCCCCGGCAGGTTTCCTTTGGTAACACCTTTCATGTTCATGGCATCTGTAACAATGAGACCCTGGAAATTCAACCTTTCTTTGAGAAGTTCTGTAATTATTGGTCTGGATAGAGTGGATGGCAGTCCTGAAGCATCCAGCGCCGGAATATTTAAATGCGCCACCATCACTCCGCCTACTCCTGCCTCTATGAGTCTTCGGAAAGGATACAACTCCAAAGAATCCAGCCTCGCCAAGGGATGGTTGATCTGCGGCAGGGCGTAGTGTGAATCTGTGTCTGTATCACCGTGTCCCGGAAAATGTTTTGCAGTCGTGAACAACTTGTGGTCCTGCATGCCTTTCATATAGGCAATGGATTTATTCGAAACGTTGAGCTTATCTTCTCCAAAACTCCTGAAGTTGATCACAGGATTGGCCGGATTATTATTCACATCCACCACCGGCGCGAAGTTTACATGCAATCCACTAAGCCTAATTTGCCGCGCCATTTCCTTTCCCAGCTCATAGAGCAGCTCGTCATCCTTGATCGCGCCCAATGCCATCTGGAAAGGATAACTTATCGTATTATCCAGTCTCATCCCAAGACCCCATTCCGCATCAATGGCGCCTATCAATGGCACTTTTGACACCTCCTGGTAATCATTCATCAACTCCACCTGACTCACGGCATCTCCCTGGAAGAAGATGAGTCCGCCTATTTTCTGCTCTTCGATGAGCTTCAGGATCTCCTTTTTGTGCTTTTCACCTTTGTTGGACCAGGCTGCAACCATGATCAACTGCCCGATCTTCTCTTCCAGAGTAAGATTGCTCATTACCGAATCCACCCATTTGCTGTTACGGTACTGGAGAAATTCGGGTGCGACAGTCTGCGCCGAAGCCTGAAAAACAGCAAAGAACAGCAGTGTCAAAAAGGGGAAAAATCTAATCTCTTTCATGGGGGCAATTATTTTATCCCTGCGGCGACGCAGTAAATAGATCGCTTTCTTTCAATCTCACAAGTTTCGGGTCTTCCCGGTCAAGATATCTCTTTGTACGCAGGTAACGGTTGTAGTTGAATTCGTCGAAATTGGAGGCTTCAGAATTCATACTACTCACGTGCACGCGGCCCGAAGAATGGATGAATTGACCATCACCAATCCACATTCCCACATGCACCACTTTTTCTTTGTTTCCGTCTTTTGCAGGAGTACCAAAGAAAAGCAGGTCTCCCTTTTGAAGCTTCTCAAAATTCTTGTCTTCATCTATTAGTTCCCCCGCATGAACCTGCTGGGAAGCATCCCGCGGAATGATCATTCCGTTCATGAAGAAGACCGTTTTGGTATAGCCGCTGCAGTCAACTCCCTTTGCCGAAGTTCCACCCCACAGGTATGGAAGACCCATGAGCTTTTTCGATGTTTCTACCAGGCTTTCTTCGGAAGCTTCCAGGTTGTCAAGCCAGTCTGTATATTTTTCGGCTTCAGAAGTTTTGATGAAGCCGGTACGATCATCGGGATATTCTACTTCAAAAAAGCCATTTTTGACACCTTTTAATTCGAAAATGTTTCCTGCCACCGCATCTGAAACCACTCCTGAATCTTCAGAAGCTGTTTCATACACCTGCCCAAAAGGCTCTGTGAAGATCACTTTTTCTGAAGCTTTCCATTCTTGCAGTTCTTCATCTGAATATAGCGTAACGCCGCCATGATCTACCCAGGAAAGGTATTTATCGGGAGTTTGCACCAGGTACCACTCCCCTTCTTTTTTCATTACTTTTAGCGGAGTTCCCAAAGTTGCCTGCGTAGCAAGTTCTGCCGAATGTTGTGGATTCGACCTGATATTTGCAACCGAAATTCTCACCAGCGCATTGGTTTTCCCCTCAAGATCCTTTGCAGGATAAACCTGAATGCTGTCTACATATTCTATTTGAGCAGAATCCAGTTTTTCCTTCAGCCGTGAAAGGGCTTCAGGGTTTGTAGTCTCACCGCGAAGCACAAATTTGCCTTCGTACTCCTCCCCTGTCACGTCAAATCGCGCCACTCTTCTGTCCGGGACGAATTCCGTCTGCACATCTTTTATGTAGGCGTCTGTCGGGTTTTCTTCGGAAGTTAGAGGTTCCTGTTTGGCGTCATTACAGGCAACGAAAAATGTCGCCAGTAAAAGAGCCAAACTATAAGGTTTCAAAAATGTCATTTTCAAGGCTTTATTTTTTGATCTTCTTTGCTCCGGAAAATACTGATTTTCAATAAAATTTAGGGCAAAGTTGTTATTACTTTCTTCTCCACGAATTCACTTTGATTCCCTGTTCTATCCACAGCAGTGACTCCCACCACAGAAAGGGCGTGGCCATTTACCTTTTTCGGAAGGATAAGGCTTCTTTCGTTCTTGCTAAGGATCTTGTAATCCCAGGCGCCATTGAATTTATAATGAACCACCCATTGAAAAATATCTTTTTCTGAAGGATGCTCCCATTCGACTATAACCTGCTCCCCGTTGTTCACCAGGTTCACTGCAGGCATTGCAGGGGCTTCATCGTGAAGCCACGGCGAAGCCGGAACCAGAGCCTTTTTCTTGTAGGCATTCTCCAGGATCCCGGCAGACAGGTTCGGATACTTCAAGAGCGGACCAATGCTCCAGTGAATACTCCCCTTACTTTCGGGCAACATTCCCCTGGTGATCATGATCTGGCTAACGGTTTCGATCAGGTTTGGATCATCTCCGCCAAAGTCAATATTGATTCCCGGCCATAAATGCCTGTTTTGATGGTTCTCTTTTTCCCACCAGCCTAACAACACCGGGAAACTCTGCGCCGTCTGACTTATTTTCCAGTAAAGCTGCGGTGAATAATAATCTATCCAACCTTCGTTAAGCCACAGGCGGGCATCGGCGTACAATTCGCTGTACTGGTCCATTCCGGTGATAGTTCTTGGATAGCCGGGGCGATAGATCCCGAAAGGACTAATTCCGAATTTTACAGTTGGTTTTTCAGCTTTTATCTCAGAATAGATCCTTTTTACAAAGTTATTGACATTCTCCCGGCGCCAATCAGCTTTTGCAAGGCTTCCGCCTTTTTGTTTATAAGTGGCATAATTGGCAGCATCGGGGAAATCCTCGCCTTTGTTGTAGGAGGCATAAGGGTAGAAATAATCATCGAAATGAATACCGTCAATATCATAACGCTTCACGATATCCATAACAACTCTTGAGGTATGATCCTGAGTGGCTTTTTTGGCAGGATCCATCCACCACATCCCGTTTTTGAGCTCCACCATGAAATCAGGATACTTTTTCACTGCGGAAGCTTCGGTCACTTTCCCGCCTGTAGAATGGTGAGCACGGTAAGGATTGAGCCAAACGTGAAATTCGAGTCCGCGTTCATGTGCGGCATCCAGCCAGAACTGTAACGGATCATAATAAGGCTCCGGTGCCTGTCCCTGAATTCCGGTAAGGAAGAAAGACCATGGCTCCAGTTCACTTTCATAAAGCGCATCGGCCTGTGGCCTTGCCTGAAAGATCACTGCGTTGTAATTGTGGTCCTTCAAAAAGTCAAGAAGGGCTATGGCTTCTTTTTGCTGCTCGGCCGTAGAGAGTCCCGATTTGCTGGGCCAGTTGATGTTGGCCACAGTAGCGATCCATGCCGCACGAAATTCCCGCATCACAAAAGGAGAGCTGCGGAAGGCTTTTTCTGCAGGTATTTCCTTGACAGCTTCGGGCTTGACCGGAAGCTCTTCGGCAATTTCTTCGCGAGTGACTACAGGTATTTCTTCGGTCACTTCAGCAGGTTTTTTTACAACTCTTTCCGAAGCCGGTTTTTTAGAACGTACCACAGGTTTTTTGGTCGAGCATCCGCTCAATCCAAGAGTAAAAGCCAAAAGGCCGGTAATGAATAGCTTCTTCTTCAGCATAGATCTTTTAACAGGTTAAGTTATTCAGGTTATATAACCATGAAGCCGGTAAAATTAGTGTATTGTAAAATGTTATTTTTCAGGTTTATTTTTAAAAACTTCAAGTACTTTTCGCACGCTCTTGTATTCTTCAAGTAAGGTCGAAGCCAGATGTTGTGAGATCTTGAGCTCTTCCATCAACATGAGCTCTCCCCTGCTCACGAGCTTCTTGTTGGAAAGCTGCATATCTACCATCTTGTTTCCTTTGACACGCCCCAGTTTTATCATCACGGCCGTGGAAAGCATATTGAGTACAAGCTTTTGTGCGGTGCCCGATTTCATACGGGTACTGCCGGTTACGAATTCCGGACCTACCACTACTTCTATTGGAAACTCGGCAGCTTCACTAAGAGGAGAACCGGCATTATTGGTGATGCAGGCGGTAACAAGTCCGTTCTCACGGGCTTCTTTGATCCCGCCTATCACATAGGGTGTGGTGCCCGAAGCAGCGATCCCCACCAGAACATCATTTTTGGAGATGCTGAATTCCTGCAGGTCCTTCCAGGCTTGCTCGGTATCATCTTCGGCGTTTTCAACCGCTTTTCTTAAAGCCCCGTCTCCCCCTGCGATCAACCCGATCACTACATTGTGGGAAACGCCAAAAGTGGGCGGACATTCGGAAGCATCAAGTACTCCCAGCCTGCCGCTTGTGCCGGCGCCAATATAGAAGAGTCGGCCATTGTGATTGATGATCTTATCCACCACTTTGTCCACTAATTCTTTTATCTGCGGAATGGCTTTTTCGACCGCCAGCGGCACTGTTTTGTCTTCGTTGTTTATGTTTTTCAGAATTTCTTCCGTAGACATCTTTTCAAGATGGTCGTAATTGGAAGCCTGTTCTGTTGTTCTTGTGCTCATATTTTAAAGAGATTTTACCTTATAACCTTTGGTTGCGAAATACAGGATGTAAAGGTAACAAGGAATGAGGATCCAATATGCCTGCTGCGGATCCCATGAATCGGCAAGCAACCCGTAGATTGGCGGAATCACCGCTCCCCCGGCAATGGCCATGATAAGGAAAGAGGAACCAACTTTAGTGAAACGACCCAGTCCTGCAAGCGCCATAGGCCAGATGGCAGGCCAAACCAGGGCATTTGCAATTCCCAGAAGGGCGATCGCGGTAACAGAAATGATCCCCGGACTAAAAATGGCTACCACTCCAAAGACAATCCCCAGAATGGCCGAAACTTTTAAAGCATTCTCCTGACTTATGTATTTCGGAATAGTGAAGATCCCTATCACGTAACCCACGATCATGGCTCCAAGGGTAAAGCTGGCAAAGAATTTTGCATCTACCAGAGGGATTCCGTGAGCTTCATTGGCATAGTTTATAATTGTGTCCCCTGCGATCACCTCAACCCCAACATAAAGGAAAAGTGCCAGTGTTCCCAGAAAAACATGAGGGAACTGAAAAATGCTCTTTTTGGAAAGATTGGATTTTGCCAGTTCTTCGTCTTCAGCATCGGCGTCAACTTCGGGCAGAGAAGAGAAATAAACCAATGCAGCTAATAAGATGAGGATCCCCATCATCACCAGGTAAGGATTGATCACTCTTTCGGCTAAAGTATCCAGCGCGGCAGCTTTTTCGACGCCGGTTAAAGTTTCAACGGTTTCAGTAAGATTATCGGAAGAGCTGAAGAGAATTGCTCCCAGAACAATAGGAGCCAATACTCCGGCTACTTTGTTACATATTCCCATAATGCTAATGCGCTTTGCAGCACTTTCCGCAGGACCCAGAACCACCACATATGGATTGGCGGCCGTTTGCAGAAGGGCAAGCCCTGTACCCTGTACAAATAGTCCAAGAAGGAATAACTCATATGTGCGGGCGTAAGCTGCGGGAATGAAGATCACTGCTCCAACAGCCATGACCAGTAATCCGAGAGACATTCCTTTTTTGTAGCCGGTCCTTTGTAGTACCCAGGCAGAAGGCAGCGCCATCACCAGGTAGGAAATATAGAAGGCGGTCACCACAAAATAGGACTGGAAGTTATTGAGCTCACAGGCGATCTTGAGATAAGGGATCAAAACCGAGTTGAGCCAGGTGACAAAACCAAAAATAAAGAACAGTGCACCAATAATGACAATTGACTTGTTGGTGCTGGTAGAAGGAGAGTTTTCCATATGTCCCGGGGGAAAGGATTGAGGTTAATTTTAAAGCCACCAAGATATACAATTCTTAAATAAAGCTTAAAGGGAGAAGGAATAATTTCAGCATTCATTAATTTATGGAAGGTACTGAAGCATAGGCTTTAAAAGTCATTTTTGAGAGGTGAAGTCAAAAAAGAAGTTTTCTTTACAGGCCTTTAAAAAAGACTATATTTGTACGCTTTAAACGGAGGTTTCCCACTGCGGAAAACAAATCCTGAAACTGACACATGAAGAACATTCGCAATTTTTGCATTATAGCCCATATTGACCACGGAAAAAGTACCCTGGCCGACCGACTTTTGGATTCTACAGGATCTGTGACCGATCGCGAGAAACAGGAGCAGCTGCTGGACAGTATGGACCTGGAGAGAGAAAGAGGGATCACAATAAAGAGTCACGCGATCCAGATGGACTATACCTATAAGGGGGAGCAGTATATTCTCAACCTTATCGACACTCCGGGGCACGTGGATTTCTCTTACGAGGTTTCCCGCTCTATTGCTGCCTGTGAAGGTGCTCTTCTGGTTGTTGATGCTGCACAAAGTATTCAGGCTCAAACTATATCCAACCTGTACCTCGCACTTGAAAATGACCTTGAGATCATTCCGGTACTTAATAAAGTGGATCTTCCCAGTGCAAATCCTGAGGAGGTGACAGATGATATTGTGGACCTTTTAGGTTGCGATGCTTCAGATGTCATTCCTGCCAGTGCAAAAACAGGGATTGGAATTGATGAGATCCTTGCTGCTATTATTGAGCGTATCCCGCCACCTACAGGAAAAGTAGATGCCCCGTTAAGAGCACTTATTTTTGATTCTGTTTACAACCCATTCCGCGGAGTAGAGACCTATTTCAGGGTGATCAACGGATCGATCAAAAAAGGTCAACACATCAAATTCGTAGCTACAGACAAGGATTATTATGCCGACGAAGTCGGAACCTTACGCCTAAAACAATTTCCACGGCAGGAGATCAAGACAGGAGATGTGGGCTACCTCATCACCGGAATTAAAGAAGCTAAGGAAGTAAAAGTTGGAGATACTATTACAGATGCGAAGAATCCGACCACTGAAGCTGTTCCCGGATTTGAAGACGTG
>CAYLZB010000059.1:0-4973 GCA_964388165.1 uncultured Flavobacteriaceae bacterium
TTCAAAGAACAGTTAAACCAAATGCTTTTCAAGCAGATCGTTGAGCGCTTTCAATTTATCTTCAGCCAGAACTACATCGCTGCTACGGTCAATTGCTTTTTGCTCGGTCTGGGCAGCAAACTGTAAGGCACACATTGCCAAAACATCCTGCTTATCCCTAACGGCATAACTTTGTTCAAATTGCTTAATCATATACTCTATTTTCTTGGCAGCCTTTCTAAGACCCTCCTCCTGCTCGGGGAGTATGGTCATGGGATAAACCCGGTCTGCAATAGAGATCTTTATTTTAAGCTGATTTGACATTTGTTTATTCTTCTATTCAGAGAGGTGAACAATACATTGATCAATTTCCCTGATCAAGCTATTTATTTTAAGCTTGGTTTCTTTTTTATAATCATTACTGCCAAGCAACGCGTTGGCGGCTTTAAGAGTTTGAACCCGATTCTCGGAAGCCTGAAGACTTTCCTGCAGTTCCTGCTCCCGGGCCTTGAGAGAAGCTAATTCCTCCTGAAGGTTTTGTTGACTCTGCTCCAGTTTTTTATATTTCTGAAGCAACTTCTCAATCCTACCTTCAAGATTTTCAACTATTTCTGTTAAATCGCTCATTAAAGCTTAACCTGCTGCTTACCCACACAAAGTTAATATACCTACCGAAATATCCCAATAATTTGAACTCTATTTTAGATCCAAATTTTAAAATAATTTTAACCTCCTCAAAAATAAGGGTTTAATTTTTAACCTTGGTTTGGTATCTTTAACCCGCTATAAAAAAGTTAAATTTAAAATCTCCATGAAAAGGTTCTTTGCCCCTCTCCTATTCTTATTTAGCCTGGTTGCAGCCGCTCAAGCTCCAAATGTTCCGACAGATTATTTTGACGACCCTTTACAGGTGCCACTGGCTCTGGCGGGCACTTTTGGCGAATTGCGCTCCAATCACTTTCACAGTGGCCTTGATATCAAGACCCAACAACGGGAAGGTCTACCTGTCTATGCTGCTGCGGAAGGTTTTGTAAGCCGCATCAATGTAGCACATTATGGCTACGGTAAAGCCCTTTATATTCAACATCCCAATGGTTATACCACCGTCTACGCTCACCTGAAGAATTTTTCTCCAAAAATTGAGGAATATATCAAGAAGCTTCAGTATCAAAAGGAAAGCTATGAAGTGGAGGTATACCCCACAGCATCAGAATTATCTATAGAACGGGGGGAACTGGTTGCAAACAGTGGAAACACCGGCGGCAGCGGCGGGCCACACCTTCATTTTGAAATTAGGGATGGAGAACAGCGCCCAATGAATCCTTTAATGTTCGGTATCGATCTGGAAGATACCCGCGCTCCTATTGTCTCGGGTGTCTATGTTTATCCTACAGGAGAAGATGCGCATGTAAACGGTGCTGCTCAAAGGCAGAAGTTGAGGCTCATTCCGCAGCAAGACGGTTCTTTTAGAGCCGAGAAGATCGAGGCTTGCGGCGAAATTGGTTTTGGTATAAACGCTGTAGATCAATTAAATGCCGCCCCAAATCACAACGGAGTGTTTCGCATAGAAACTTCAGCCAATGGGGAAAAGCTCTTCCAGGCTAACTTCGAGAGATTTTCATTTGCCGAAACCCGGCACCTGAATCAGCTCATAGATTACGGGTATTATACTCAGAACAATAACCGCATTCAGAAGCTGTTCGTAGAACCTTCCAATCCGTTAAGCATCTACAGCAATGTGAACAATCAGGGATACCTCAATGTTCAGGATTCACTCTCGTATAACTATACCATCAAAGTGAGCGATTTTGCGGGGAATGAACGTATTGTGAACATTCCTGTTGAAGGAAAACAGAGAACTGAAATCAAAAAAGATCCTTCCAAGATAACCGACTTCTTTGTGCCTGCCGGTGCAGGAGCGCAATTTGAAGGGAATGGCATAGACATTTATATTCCAAAGAACAGCCTTTACCAGGATGCCTATCTCGATATAAGCTTTGAGGATGAAAAAGTGATACTACACGAGGATATCATTCCTATCCATACCAATATCACCATAGGATTTGATGTGAGTAAATATAAGCCCGAGGATCGCGAACAAATGTTTATTGCCAGTCTTAATAAATGGAACAGGCCCAACTATTCCACAACTACAAAAGACGGGGATAGATTTACTACAAAAACCCGCACTTTTGGCACCTATACTCTTGCAAGAGATACCCAGGCTCCCAAAGTGGTTCCTGTAAACTTCAGGGATGGCCAGTGGATCTCGGGAAACAAAGATCTTAAGGTGAAGATATCAGACGATCTTTCGGGCATCAACAGCTATCGCGCTACAGTCAATGGGAAATTCATACTTATGGAGTATGAATACAAGCAAAACCTGCTCACCCATGATTTCGCTGATGGAGTGGTTACCGATACAGAAAACCTCTTGAGGATAGAAGTGAAAGATAATGTTGGAAATACTACTATATTTGAGAGTACCTTCTTTAGAAAATAGATCTTCGGTTGAGAATATTACTCCCTTTAGTACTCTGCTGCCTGTTTTGCCTCACCGGCACCCGGGCGCAAACAGCAGTGGTTCGGGGTATAGTTCTTAATGAAGAGGGATCACCTGTACCCAGGGCTACCATATCCTGGGGGAAAAGCGGGGTAGAGAGCAATGATAACGGATTCTATTCCCTGGAAATTCCGGCAAATCGGGAAATTGAGCTAACGGTTTCACATATTGGTTTCAAAAATGTCATTTTCAGAACCTTTTTGGCACCAGGAGAGATTCTGGAATTCCATCCTGTATTGAATACCAAATTCGAACAAATTGGGGAAGTCGTATTGCGGCCCGGAAACAGGGAGAATCTTAGAGGAATTACAAGCATAGATCCCGAGATCATTCGTACGCTACCGGGAGCAAATGCAGGAGTAGAAAACCTGCTAAAGACCCTCCCGGGGGTGAATTCAAACAATGAACTTAGCACCCAGTACGCTGTACGCGGTGGAAATTATGATGAGAACCTCGTCTATGTGAACGGCATAGAGGTTTACCGCCCTTTTTTAGTTAGGTCGGGTCAACAGGAAGGCTTGAGCTTTGTAAATCCCGATCTCGTTCGCAACATCCATTTTTCGGCCGGTGGGTTCCAGGCCAGATATGGCGATAAACTGTCCTCTGTTCTGGACATCACCTATCGGCGGCCTGTGAACTTCAAAGCTTCCCTTGATGCTAGTTTTTTAGGGGTTAATGCTGCTGCGGAAGGTGTCTCAAAAAATGAAAAATTCAGTGCTCTTGCCGGAATAAGGTACCGGGACAACAGCCTTCTTGTTGGTGCCAGGGAGACTGAGACCAACTTTGAACCTCTTTTCGCCGATGCTCAGGTGAATTTGATCTACGGTTTTACTCCCGATCTTGAGATCAGTTTTCTCGGCAATGCTTCCTTGAACGACTACAATTATCGCCCCCTAACCCGCCAAACAAACTTCGGAACCTTGCAGGATGCGCGGGCTTTACTGGTGTACTACAGCGGAAGAGAGGAAGATATCTACAGGACTCTTTTTGGAGCTGTTAAGGCATCCTACAAAATCAACCGAAACTATACAACTCATTTTACAGCTTCAACTTACCACACCCAGGAGCAGGAATATTATGACATAGTGGCCCAGTACCGGCTTGGGGAGGTCAATATGGATATTGGCGGAAAAGACTTTGGAAAAGTCGAATTTTCGGAAGGTGTGGGAGCGCAGCTCACCCATGCCCGAAATAAGCTGGACGCATTAATATTCAACGCAGAACATACCGGAAATCTCAACCTCGAAGAAAACAATTTCAACTACGGAATCAAATACTCCCATGAAGATATTAGGGATAGAATAAGGGAGTATGAGATCATAGATTCTGCCGGATTTTCCCTGCGACCTCCCCTGCCCGATTTTCAGAACAATCAGCCGTACGAACCTTATGATGCGCCTCTTGAACCCTTTACTTCAATTAGAGGTTTCAATGCGACCCAGATCGAACGGCTTCAGGGTTACCTGCAGTGGAGCCGCCGCTTAGATGCAGGTAATGACGAATTGTGGTTCAATGCCGGACTAAGAAGCCACACCTGGACAGTTTCTTCTGAAGAAAATTCTTTCGTTACTCAAACAGTCATTAGTCCGCGAGGTCAATTAGCTTATAAACCTTCCTGGAAGCTGGATATGCTTTTTAGGCTGGCCGGGGGTGTATATCATCAGCCGCCTTTTTATAGGGAACTACGGAATTTCTCAGGCGACTTAAATCCGGAAGTGAAAGCGCAGCGGGCATTACACCTGGTTTTCGGAAATGATTTTAGCTTTAAAATGTTTGAACGACCATTTAAACTAACTTCAGAGATCTATTACAAGGATATTGACAATGTCAACCCATATACCCTCGAGAATGTAAGAATTCGCTATGCTGCTGAGAACAATGCTGAAGCCTATGCCTACGGATTGGACATGAGACTGAATGGCGAATTCGTTCCCGGCACCGAAAGCTGGCTTAGCTTTGGATATTTAAAAACAGAGGAGAATATTGAGAACAGAGGCTATATTGCACGACCGACAGATCAACGGTTAAAATTTGCGGTTTTGTTCCAGGACTATGTACCAACAATTCCCGATCTCAAAATGTATCTAAACCTAATCTACAACACCGGACTGCCCGGAGGCTCCCCGGCCTACGCCGATCCTTACCTATACCAGTCCCGCCTCCCCGATTACAAACGTGCAGACCTGGGGCTTTTTTACCTGATCAAAAGTGACAATTCCAAAGAAGATTTTTTAAGAGGGTTTAAAGAGATTTCTATAGGTCTGGAGATCTTCAACATTTTTGACACCCAGAATTCCATTACAAATACTTTTGTGAGGGATGTTTATACAAAGACACAGTATTCCGTTCCCAATTATCTAACACCAAGGATCTACAACTTGAGAATAGGATTTAAATTGTAGATAATCATGTTCCAGCCTTACAGGCTGGT
>CAYLZB010000059.1:5073-12621 GCA_964388165.1 uncultured Flavobacteriaceae bacterium
GTATGTACTCTGAACTCAAAAAAAGGCTGAAAGCCTGACAGAGCTTAGCCCGGAGCAACGCTCCGGGATCTTGGGATGTCCAGAATAAGTTCAGCCTGTAAGGCTGAGAAATATTTTCTGTCCTTCAGCCTCTTTTCCAATTTTGGTGCTTGATGCCTAGTGCCTGGTACTTGGAATTCGGAGTTTGGAATTTGGATTATTCCCTGCTTTTACTTCTCAATAAACTCTTTCAGCACTTTCACCACGTACTCGACCTCTTCTTTTGTGTTGTAATGAGAAAAAGAAAATCTCAAAGAAGGTTTTTTCAGGTCTTCTTCCGACAAAAATGCATTTAACACGTGTGAACCCTTGTCGCTTCCGCTTTGGCAGGCACTACCTTTGGAACAGGCGATGCCGTGAAGATCCAGCTGGAACAACAGCATCAACGCCTTTTCCTGAGACATAGGGAGGCAAACATTGACAAGGGTGTAAGTGCTATTCTCGAAATCATCGCATTCCCCATTGAATTTTGCTTCAGGAATTTCTTTTTTTAAGAGGTCTGTAAAATGCCTTTTTAGAGAGGTAATATATTCCCGCTCTTCTTCGAGGTTTTGATAAGCAAGCTTCAATGCTTCCTCCAGGCCTACAATATTATGGACCGATTCGGTCCCGGCACGAAAACCGCGTTCCTGCTCTCCTCCAAATATGAGTGGCTGCAGGCCGCTGTTCTTTCTAATATAAGCAAAACCGACTCCCTTAGGTCCGTGGAACTTGTGTGCACTAACTGCAGTAAAGTCCACCGGGATCTCAGACAGATCCAACTCATAATGGCCAATGGATTGCACGGTATCTGAGTGAAACAAAGCATTGTGTTTTCTACATATATCTCCGGTTTTCCTGATATCCAGAAGATTTCCTACTTCATTGTTCACATGCATCAGGCTGACTAAGGTCTTTTCTTCAGATGCTTCCAGCAGCTCTTCCAAATGCTCAAGGTCTACTCTTCCGCAGTCATCCAGATCCACATAAAGCAGTTCTACACCAAAGACTTCATGCAACTTGTTCAGTGTGTACAAGACTGCGTGATGTTCGATCTTCGAAGTGATGATCCTCTTTACCCCCAGGTCTCTCACAGCCGAATTCAGAATGAGGTTATCGGCCTCTGTTCCTCCGGAAGTAAAAATAATTTCGGAAGCTGCGACATTCAGGATCTTCGCTACCGTTTTGCGAGCTTGTTCTATGAGGGTTTTTGCACTGCGGCCAAAGGCATGGGTGGAAGAAGGATTCCCATATACTTCCCGCATTACCTCTGCAATACGGTCCACCACTTCCTCGCGAATTTGCGTAGTTGCGGCGTTATCTAAATAGACTTTCTTCATGGTCCACAAAAATAGCAGATTTAAAATTATTTAAAGAAGTCTCTGTTAAATTATATATTACTTTTAATTTTGCCCAAAACCCGTCTTATGAGAAAATTATTGAGCCTTTCGTTTGCAGCCTTGCTGCTGTTTTCGTGTAATGACGGGGATATTATTGTGACCGACTTTAATTTTGACGATCCGCAGCTTAGCTGGTGTGGTGATAACCAATCACAGGTGCTTTACAAGATCAACAATAGTGGCGTCAACGAAGCCATAGCATTTAGATTTGATCTTACCACCGCCAACCCTCAGTTCTTCCTGCCTGAAGAGGGCCAGATAACAATTCCGCTGAATGCCACTACAAATCAGGTGGTCTACAGGGTTTTTGATGGTGAGGTAGACAGGAATTACTTTTGTAATGAGATCCCTCCGGTCTCTCCACAAGTCGTCCGGGAGTTTAAAAGTACTACAGGAGGTGAGGTCTTGATCACTTCCACCATTGCCAATGCTACAGATCATGACGGGGATGGTGTTCCTTCATCCAGTGAAGGTATGGCAAGCGGACTGGACACAGACGGCGACGGAATACCCGATTATCTCGATATCGACGATGATGGAGATAACATTCTCACCCGTGTGGAACGCGCTGTAGAGGCCGAGAATTCTGTCAACACTTATCCTGATTCCGATAACGACGGAATTCCGGACTATCTGGATCCCGATGATGATAATGATGGAGTTCCTACCCGTAATGAAGACTGGAACCTGAATCTAAATCCTGCCGATGATCAAACCGATGGACTTCCTCACTATTTGAATCCGGAAATTACCGATTCTTTTGAAATCGAAGGGGTGCGGGAAAACCGCATTTCAAGGAGCTTTAGATATTTAGTTACCATTAATAACCTTACCCTTGTAAATCAGGGTGGCGACGGGGAACAAATTCGCCTTCAGGATTATGAACTGGGAGTAATTACTTCCCCCAGCCAGAATATTGTACTTGAGCCTACGAATACCGGAAATGGTGAAGAAGAAGATCAGTAATTCTGAAATATATAAACTTCTGTAGCTCCCAAACCATATTTTTGATAATCGGCGTCGTAGAATTTCAGGTTCTCATACCTGTGAAAAAGGGTTTCCAGTTCAGCTTTTAAGACTCCTTCCCCTACTCCATGAATAAATACCACTTTTTGGATCCTCTTTTTCATGGCGAACTCCAGCTGCCTTTTTGCTGTGTCCATCTGGATATTGAGCATCTCGTAGTTTGAAAGTCCGCCGGTTTTGGCGACTAACTTTCCAATGTGCAGGTCAACTTCCATGGGAGGTTGATTGCGCTCTTTTGGCTTCACCCGCGCAGCTTTCCTCTTTTTTGAAGACTCTTTTTCTTTTATAACTTCTGAAATACTGTCTACCTCGGGTGGCAGGATATCGGGCAGAGAATTTCCTGTCTTCACAAGATCTGTGGAGGGAAAAGACAGTACAAAACCTTCTTTGGTTTCGATCTCTACTTCAGAACCTGAAACCGAAAGCACCTTCCCTTCAAGGTCCTCATCGAGCACTGCTACTTTATCACCGGGCTTAAACATGCTTAAAGTTTGTCAGGGTTTTTATCCTCCTGTTCCTCTTTATGGTCATCCTTGGTTTCCACCCAAAAGTTGGTGGCCTTAAAAAGTCCATACATCAACAGCACCAATCCCACGATCATCGAATACACATTTCTCTCTTCACCGGAGATCTCATAAAGCAGGATTGCACCACCCACTAAAATGAGCATGGAGTTGATAAATTGAGCAGAAGGCTTTTTCATAATATTTTGTTTACCAGCAGGTTAAACTCAGGAAAGAATATTAACTTCAATATTCAAGCTGCAAATTTCGGGAAAATGCGAGGATTTTTCTTAGTTACTGCCTTTTTATTTGTTTTTCAGTCTGCTTTGGGCCAATTAAGTGTAAGTCCTTCCGGCAATGGGCAAAAAAGCACCTATCTCTATGTCAAGGGAGATGTCTTATATGTAGAAAATGATATGCGGCTCATGAAAAATCCGGCTCAGGGAAGTGAGGCCTCGATCTTTCTGCGAAGCGGCGCCCAGCTATTGCAGGGAGAACAGCAGACAAAAGCTAATTCGGGCACGGGAAGTATTTCCATTTTTGCTGAAGGCAGCACTAACGCCTATGATTACAACTACTGGAGCTCTCCCGTAACAGCACCCGAAAATGGGCTTTTTGGCGTCTCTCTTTTACATGCTCCAATATCAAATATAAATAGCCGGCCGGCTCAACTTACCACAGCTTTGAACGGCACGGCAAATCCTCTCACCATCTCCACCCGCTGGATCTACACCTTTAACGGGAACAGCTATTCCAACTGGAACTTTATTGGCGGTAGCACCAGCATTCCTCCTGCCTATGGCTTTACTATGAAAGGTACAGAAGGGCAGGATCATACTACTGTGGACGACCGACCTAATAATCCGGGAAATGCACAGCGTTATGATTTCCGTGGAAGAGCGAATTCCGGAGTGATCGAAATCCCAATCTCCCCGGAAAGCTTTGTGCTGGTAGGGAATCCCTATCCTTCGGCTTTTGATCTAAGTCTTTTCCTGTTGGAGAATTCGGGTAACGGAGTGTTGAAATCGGGTTGTTATGCAGATCTTGAACGGCGAAATGTCACTACAGGGATTGCGTACTTCTGGGATTCCAAAGAAAATGGAAACTCTCACTACCTGGAAGATTATATGGGTGGCTATGGAGCCTTCAGTCCAATTGATCCCTGTACTACCGGGGTCTATGAACCACCTGTCTTTAAAAAAATAAGCGGAGCTGAAGATGGAAGTAAAGGAAAATATTTTCATCGAAGAGATCTTCCCGTAGCTCAGGGGTTCCTGGTGCAGGGTGCAGAAACCGGTAAAATGATCTTTAGAAACAGCCATAGAAGATTTCTTCAGGAGGAATACAATAGAGGCGGCAGCTTTCCGCAAAGCACAGAAAAGAAACATCTACATTCCGGGGGCAATCAGGAGTTGTCGGTTGTAAAAATAAATGTTTCAGTAAGTGACCAATACGAGAGAAGTTTAAGCCTTGCCTTCTGGAATGAGGCTACGGCAGGTATAGATCTTGGTATGGATGCGGAAACCTTTGAAGTTGCTCCTACAGATGCCGGTTGGCTTCTCGATGATAAAAGTTTTGTAATAGATGTACGGCCATTCGACATCCTCGAAGAGATCCCGCTCTTTCTGCAGGTGGAGGAACAGCTTCCAAAAGTGACATTTTCAGCAGGTAATTCTACCAGCACTTCAGCCCCGGAGATCTTCATTGTTGATTCTCAAACCGGAGATTATTTTTCTATTACAAAAGAACCCTTAACTTTAGAGCTGGAACCGGGAACTTTTCACGGCCGTTTTAAAGTCGCCTTTGCCGGGAAAATTCCGCAGGAAGAATTGCCGCAGGAGTTCTTTGAAGATGAAGCAATAGCTGTAAAATTTGATATTATTCAAAATAACCGGCAGGGAGAACTTCAGATCATAGGCAATGATCATTTTCCGGTAAAATCCATTGGGATCTTTGACCTGCAAGGTAAAAGAATGTTGTACCGCAGCAATTTCGACAACAGGAGATCTGTAGAGATCTCTACCCGACCCTGGGCTAACGGAGTTTACATCGTGAAAGTGACGGGTATGGACGATCAAAAAATGGTAAGAAAAATATCAGTTTACAACAACTAGCTTCTATGGAAGAATTCATGCTTCCCTGTTTGAATAAACAACTATTTGGCCTGGACTGCCTGGGTTGTGGTGCACAAAGAGCATTGGTGCTGGTATTTCAGGGAGAATTTGCGGCAGCATTTAAAATGTTTCCTGCCATTTACCCCATCCTTCTCCTCCTCTCTTTTCTTATCGTTAATCTATTCTTCAAGTTTAAAGGGGACTGGTACATTAAAGCAGGATTAATAGTCTTTAGTGCTGCAACGATCATTGTCGCATACTTTTATAAAATGAGTTTTTTGATCAACTAACCAATATAAATTATGGAAAAACAAACATTACCCAATTCAACTCTTATTCTCGTCTTCGGAATTCTCTCAATCGTAACCTGCTGTTGCTGGGGAATTATTGGCCTTATCTTCGGGATCGTTGCCCTTGTTCTTGCCAAGACAGCAAAAGAAACCTATTTGGCAGAACCTGAACTGTACACCGGTTATAATAATGTAAAGACAGGGAGGATCCTTGCCATTATCGGGATCGTTCTTTCGGGACTGTATTTGCTTCTTAACATTGTCTTCATCGCCATCTACGGCTGGGATGGAATGCAGGAAATGATCATGGAATCAATGGAGGTCTACCAAAACCAGTAGTAGTTTTAAGTGTTCAATATTCGGTGCTCAGTGTTCAGAACCTTGAACCTGGAACTTTAAACTTTAAATAAAAAAGAGGGGCGAAAAATGCTATTTTTCGCCCCCTCTTTTTTGTTTAATACTCTTCAGGAATTATTTCTCGAATTCCTTAAGTGTCTTTGTGATGATATCAACACAATCTAACAATTGCTCTTCGTTCATAACAAGCGGCGGTGCAAACCTGATGATGTTACCGTGGGTGGGTTTTGCAAGAAGTCCGTTTTCCTTCAGCTTCATACAAATATCCCAGGCAGTAGAACTATCTTCAGAATCATTGATCACGATCGCGTTCAACAATCCTTTTCCTCTAACCAGGTTCACGATATTTGAGTTGCGAATAAAGTCGTCCATCTTTCTCCTGAAAAGATTTCCGAGTTTCTCGGCATTTTCTGCCAGCTTCTCATCTTTGATCACATCAAGTGCTGCCATTGCAACGGCGCAGGCTACGGGATTTCCTCCAAAAGTAGACCCGTGTTGTCCCGGTTTGATCACATTCATCACTTCATCATTGGCCAACACTGCAGAAACAGGATACACTCCGCCGGAAATTGCTTTTCCGAGGATCAGCATATCAGGCTTAACTTCTTCGTGCTCCACGGCAAGTAATTTTCCTGTACGGGCAATTCCCGTCTGCACTTCATCGGCTATGAAAAGTACATTGTGCTGCTCGCAAAGCTCTTTTGCGCGTGTAAGGAAACCTTCAGAAGGCACATAAACTCCCGCCTCACCCTGGATGGGCTCCACAAGGAATCCGGCGATATTACTGTTACTTTTCAGCACTTCTTCAAGCGCATCGGGATCATTATAAGGGATCTTAAGGAACCCGGGAGTATAAGGCCCAAAGTTCTTACGGGCTCCCTCGTCATTTGAAAAAGATATAATTGTGGTGGTCCTTCCGTGGAAGTTATTTTCACATACCACGATCTGCGCCTCGGTCTCATCAACACCTTTTTTCTCATAAGCCCACTTACGCGCGATCTTTATAGCGGTTTCCACAGCCTCTGCCCCGGTATTCATTGGCAACAGCTTGTCAAAACCAAAATATTCTGTCGCATACTTCTCGTACTTCCCTAAAATGTCATTATGGAAAGCCCTTGATGTCAAAGTAAGTTTTTGTGCCTGCTCGGTCATTGCACCAACGATTCGCGGGTGACAATGCCCCTGATTCACGGCCGAATAAGCCGAGAGGAAATCGTAATATTTTTTCCCTTCCACATCCCACACGTACACACCTTCCCCTCTTTCCAGTACTACCGGAAGCGGGTGATAATTATGAGCGCCATATTTGTCTTCCAATTCAATAGCCTCGCGGGAAGAAATTTTTTCTGAAACCTTCATTTTCATTTTATTTACAGTTATTAAAAAAGAAATTCCTGCTTTCCGGAAATACCAGTGAAAAAGGGTATTTTGAGGAGAGAAATCATCCTGAATTCAGAAGTCGCAAATTACTAAATGTTTCCTGAATTTTTAAAGCCTGCGCCTATTAATTCTTGGCATTTATCCTATTTTTGCGACATGGCGAGAAAGAACAAAAACAAAGAATTTAAAGGCCTGGAGGTCATTGACGCAGGTGCAAAAGGAAAGAGCATTGCCAAGGCGCCCGATGGAAAAGTGATCTTTATTGGAAATGCAGTGCCGGGAGATGTGGTAGATGTGCAGACCACTAAAAAGAAGCGCGCTTATTATGAGGGCACAGCAACGGAGATCCATAAATATTCAGATAAGCGAGTGGAGCCACCATGTATCCACTTCAGCGTTTGTGGCGGCTGTAAATGGCAATTTATGGGCTATGAACACCAGCTGTTTTACAAGCAAAAAG
>CAYLZB010000060.1:0-12601 GCA_964388165.1 uncultured Flavobacteriaceae bacterium
CCAACTTCGGCTACTGCATCAACACCTTCGGTAGTAGTTGCATCACCAACAATTGTAAGTCCGCCCCAATCTCCCGGATTACCTTCAGCAGAGGAGATCACCACGGGATTTGCTTCAGTTCCCTGGATGTCGATCATCCCACCTTTAAGAACAGCGATATATACATCTGTACCGCCGTCTCTCGCAATGATCTTTGTTCCGGCAGGAATAACCAGTTTGCCGCCATCCTGAACAATATAGGAAGAGTTGAGGTTGTAGGTTACAGCAGGGTCTAAAGTCACTGTCCCATCAACTGTTCCCTGGAGGATATTGGAAGCTACACTACCTCTGTTATTGATCCAGGTAAAGGTATTTGCAGAAACTGTTGCAGGAACGGTATAATTCAATTCGGGATTAGCTACATTATTTTCAATGACAACATTTGCAACAGGGCCCTTGTCTCTCATTTCTACAGAAATATCATAACCACTTAAGGAAAGACCTTCGAAAGTGGCTCCCGATTCTTTTTTGAACTGCAGAGCGGTACCTCCCGTTGTAGAAACAGCAGTAAAGTTCACTATTGTAGGATTGTTGTTCACGCCATCGGCTTCTATTGCTGTCGAGAATCCTGCTATAGTATGAAGTACATAAACATTGGTAATTGTGCCACTCCAGCCTTCGGTCCAGTCGACAGAGTCATCCTCGTTGTTCTCAAGATACAGATCGGTGGCAGATACAGCTCCTCCAAAGAATTCTACTCCGTCATCAGCTCCATTAAGAATGGCGACATTGCGTATGGTAGTTCCACTACCCACAGCATAAAGGCTTAGGCCGTTGTATTGGGAGTCTGCATTGATCTGAGCTCCGGCTCCTTCAATTACAAGATATTCAATAGTTCCCGAATTGTCTGTATTATCTGTGCCTCCATACTTAAATCCGCCAACTTCGGCAGTTACATCAACACCTTCAGTAGTAACTCCGTTGCCAAGGATCACAAGACCTCCCCAGTCTCCGGGAGCACCGTTAACAGAAGTCATGATCACAGGATTACTTTGGTTTCCGGTAATTACGATGTCAGCATCTTTATGAATAGCAATATAAACTTCCTGACCCTTATCGGCTACAATTTTAGTTCCTGCCGGTATAGTTAATGTGCTACCCGCAAGCACCTCAAAAGATCCTGTTAGTTTGTATTCTACAGATGGATCAAGAGTCATATCTTCATTTAACTCTCCACTAAGTTCATTGTTCTCAACTTGCGGGTTATCAATTATTGGATCATCATTCTCACTGCAACCTGTAAATATCAAGCCGCTGAAGAGTAAGAAAAGAACAGCAAAGTTTTTGGTCATTTTTTTCATTGTGTCTGTTTTAATTAATTAAATTTTAAAAGTGGTTTTATGATTAAAAGCTATAGTTGATCCCCAGTGATAAAACTGCGCCTCTGGTATAGGATCTAACAGTTTCTGTAGTCTCTATACCAGTGGTAGAAGGCCTTATATCCTGTACTCTTTCTACAAGAGGGTTTAAAAGGTTCTTGCCGGTAAATTTTATTCCCCAGTGATCTCCAAGATCCTTGCTTAGCACGGCGTCAAGGGTAACAAAGCCTTTTTCGACAATTGCATCATTGTAGAAGTTCTCACTGTCCGATTGTCTCTCAGGGGCTCCAAGGGCATAGATCTTATCAGATGCATAGTTAGCCACAAGACTCGCCATGAATGGATTTTCTGTTCCAACAACCAGGTTTAGAGAACCGTTAAAGATCCAGTCCGATGCGCCCTGTAGACCTGTTTCGGTTAAACCCTTATATCTAAAGGTGCGTAACAACTGGCCATTCTCATTCCTTATTTCCTTCAGGTCCTGGGAGTGCCACATCCGGGAAGCGTTAAATCCAAGGTTGAAATCGTAGGCTGCACCGTCTTCCATTCTTATTAGCTCCAGGCGGGTTTCCAGTTCCAAACCATAGATCTCGGCCTGTTCCCCGGCGTTAAAATAAGAGAAGACGCCTGCAGAACCCCTGTCCTGTACTTTATTGATAGGATCTTCAATTCTTTTGTAGAAACCGGTGAGGGATAACAATTCTGCGCTCGTAGGAAAGAATTCATATTTGAGATCCAGATTGTAGTTGGTGGATGCCATTAGATCGGGATTTCCCCTGGTCACCTGCCCGGTCTGCGAAACATACTCAAAGGGAGCTACTTCCTTAAACTCCGGTAAAGTGAGGGTCTTACTGGCAGCCACTCTAAAATTCGATCTTTCGGTTAAGGCATAGCGCAGGTTAACAGCGGGATAAAAATTATCATAAGTCAGATTTGATGTTCCTGTTCTACCGGGAATATTTCCCACGTTATACACCACATCCAGCTCGTCCCTTTGGTAACGCACTCCGACATTGAGGTTTAATTTGTTCAAGCCCAGGTTTACACTTGCAAATCCGGCGGTGGATTCAAAATTTCCCCTGTACCTGTCGGGCTGTAGGTTATTATTGATCTCCAGGGAGCCGTTGTTAAGGTTTGTTTCAGTAAAAACTTCTGTAAGATTGTCTATTGATGACGGAGTTAAAATCCTGTTAGATCTTTCTTCGAGGCCGAGAAAGCGTGAGATAAAGTCTCTTTCCTTAAACCTGTAGGTTCCGCCAAAGCTTAGTTCAAGCTGTCTGTCTTCAGTAGTCAATATTTCAAAACGATCCTGAACCCTACCATTGAATTCATAATCATCGATCTCCTGATAACTTTTTCTCTGCTGGTAGCCACCGGTATCTCCCAGGTAGACCACATCATCATTGAAATTGACTTCGTTTCTAATACGGTTAGGCTCATCGGCATTCACAAGGTTCAAACCTGCAGCCCAGTCCAGGGTGTTTTTCTCTCCCAGTTTATGTTCTCCCAGAAGCTGGTTTACCCAAAGACGGGTTTGCCTCGTATTCTGATCCCTCACAAATTGGGATAATCCTTCACTGGGATCTGTTTCTTCAAAAATAAATCCTTCCTGATTCCTTCCTCCTTCATAGACATTATCTGAAAGCTTGTTTATGAACAAGCTGTTTGCCCGAAGATTATTATTAGTATTAAATTCATAAGCAATAGTCGCCAATCCTGTAGTGTTCACTGTTTTGGAATAGACTGTAGCATCTGTTATGGTGTCGGTGATAAAGTTGGCCCTGAATTCCCGAAAAACCCCTTCTGTATATTGATAATCTATATCCTGCGATCCTGTGATAAGGACTTCAAGTTTATCCCCAAATCTTTTTCCGGCGGTAAAGTTGTACTTGTAATTCATTGGCAACTCCACAGTGCCGGGGGTCCAGTTCTGGAAAATCAACTTGTACTCTGAAGCCTTCCCTCCCGTGTAAAAACCGAAATCGGTATTCTGCATGTTTGGAGAAACTTTGAAGTTGTCAACAACCCCTTCCTGTAAAACATTGGTGTTAATTCCTGCACCGGCGCCAAAGCTCAATTCACTTGCTCCAACCAACTCCCGGGTGGAAATATCAATATTCCCTGAAGCCTGGTCGGCCGAGATGTTCGGGGAATAGGTCTTGCTTATGGCGACGCTTTGAATAATTCCTGTGGGAAAAAGTTCAAGATCAATATTCTTTCTCTCCACATCGTCTGATGGAATGGGAAGACCATTAAGAGTGGTATATAGATAGCGGTCCCCCAGGCCTCGTACAAAAATATCACCCGATGCTTCACTGCTGGTTACCCCCGAAATACGGGTAGTCGCTTTGGCAGCATCAGAGACACCTAGTTTAGCTAATTCCCGGGCTCCAATACTTTCTTTAATATCAATTGCCCTTTTTTGTTCAAGAAGCAGGGCTACTTCAGAATCCTTTCTGGAAACAGTATTTATTACGACTTCGTCCAGACTGGCTGCACTGGCGCCCAATTCAGCATTTATTTCTGTGACTTTTCCGGGCTCAACATTTACAGGTACCTCTACCTGCTCGTATCCTACAAAACTGAGAGTTAAGGTGTAGGAACCGGGTTGTAAATTTTCAATTTGGAACAATCCTTCGAGATTGGTCGTAGTGCCTTTCTCACTTCCTTTGATTACCACATTGGCAAAAGGAAGTGGTTCCCCCTGCATTTCTCTGTCAATAATTTTGCCGGCTATTGTGCCTGTTTCTGAATCTTGCGCATTAACAGCAAGCGTAAATAGAGCTGTTAAAGCAAAGGTTAAAATATATCTCATTTTGTCGAATTTCTATGCGGCAAAGAAAGAGGTGCAATGTAAATGCACTGTTAACCTGAGATTAAACAACCATCACTACTAGGTTAGCTTAATATTAAGAGTGGGAGATGATCTATTTAGTGAGAACTCTATAAAAGAAGCCTGTGGTATCGGGCAAGAGATCAAACCAAAATTCTGTTTTTACAGGATACAATCTCAAGATCAATAATTGCCCGAAGGAATGACATAAACATCTGTTATAAAGGCAGTTGTTGTGTGGAAATGCCAAAGAAAGGGTTCAATAAATGAACTAATAACTTATGGTTAGTAAGATGGAGGATGAGAAAAGGATGTTGCTGGGCAAATTCATTGATTTCCGGAGTGATCTCCGAATTAGCCATTGTACCTGGATGTCGATCAATTTAAAAATTTGATAAACTTAGCTTTACATAAAAAGCATTTTAAAATGCCATTTTTGAACTTCTTAATGTGCATTGAGAGAAATTCATATTATCTTAGTTTTTGTCGATTTAGATGTATGAAGGGTTGCCTTGGCCAGGCAACCTTTTTTTGTTTAAACATCAGCAAGAGACGCCTTCTTCTAATCGCAGATCCTCTATTAAGGATCAGGCCAATTTTTCTTTTATAAAAGCCTGATCTGTTTCAATTCAGTTTTAAATTACGGCTATGTAACCTTAATGTTAGCTTAAGGTTACTAAAAATGTAGAGCGATCGGCACTTCAATATAATCTATATTTTTACAGTAAATTTACTGAAACAGCTATCGTAGCATGAAAAAAAATGACATCTGCATTCTATTAGTCGATGATGAACCTGATATTATTGAGATCATCCGATACAATCTAACAGCTGAAGGTTATAAGGTAGCTACTGCCGAAAATGGTCTTGAAGCATTAAAAGCTGCCAAAAAGCACAAGCCACACCTTATTATCCTGGATGTAATGATGCCCGAAATGGATGGGATAGAGACCTGTATCCAAATGAGAAAGGATCCCGATCTGGCCAATACTTTAATTGCCTTTTTGACCGCAAGGGGAGAAGACTATTCTCAAATGGCAGGTTTTGATGCAGGTGCAGACGATTATATCACGAAACCTATAAAGCCAAAGGTGCTTATTAGTAAGGTAAAGGCTTTATTGAGGCGCCTTAACGATGATTCGACCAGGCGGCCTGAAGTGATCAATGCAGGTGATCTCGAGATCAATCGGGAGGAATATAAAGTTACCAGGGGAGATGAATTGATCTCATTGCCCCGCAAAGAATTTGAACTTCTTTTCTTACTGGCTTCCCAACCCGGCAGGGTATTTCAGCGTGATGAGATCCTGGAAAGGGTGTGGGGAAATGAAGTGGTTGTTGGAGGCCGCACAATAGATGTGCACATTAGAAAATTAAGGGAAAAAATAGGTGATGAAAGTATTCAGACAATAAAAGGAGTAGGCTATAAGTTTGTAGAGTAATGGCAAAAACTTTTAGGCGCTCATACAAGTTTGCGATAAAGACCTCCATCTATATCAGTCTTTTTCTTACCGGGGTTTCCGCTGTATTCCTCATCATTCATGACGCCTATTCGGAGTGGGCGCTGTTGATCTATGCTATCTGCTGTTTTGTTTTCGCTTTTTTGATCATTCAGTACAGGGTAGAGTTCTTTATTTACAAAAAAATAAAGAAGATCTATGAAAATGTGAGTATGCTCAGTGCTTCCCCTCTAAATCCCGAGCAGGTGACCACAGATATGGCTACGCTTTCCCAGGAAGTGCAAAAGTTTGCTGAGGGTAAGAAACTTGAAATAGAGGCGCTTAAGGTTCGGGATTCCTATCGCAAGGAATTTATGGGTAATATTTCCCATGAGTTAAAAACGCCACTTTTCACAGTACAGGGGTATATTGAGACTCTGCTGGACGGTGCTATGAAGGATAAGGCGGTGCGAAAGCAGTATCTTACCCGTGCTGCAAAAGGAGTAGAAAGACTGGTCTTCATAGTACAGGACCTGGACATGATCACCAAATTAGAAACAGGAGATCTAAGACTTAACCCGGAAGTGTTTGATATTGTTGAATTGATCCAGAATGTGTTCGATTTGTTAGAGATGAAAGCGGCTAAGAAAAATATTAGTCTGCTCTTTGAAACTCCATATGCTCCTGTTTGGGTAAAAGCCGACAAAGAGAGAATTCAGCAGGTAGTGACCAACCTGTTGGTGAACTCGATTAAGTATGGAAAAAACGATGGTACAACAGAGGTCTCTATTGAAGAGCACTCAAAAAAGAAGATCATCATACGAGTAAGTGATAATGGAGAGGGGATTCAAAAAGAGCATATTCCGAGGCTTTTTGAAAGGTTCTACAGGGTTGATAAAAGCGGATCCCGCAAAGAAGGAGGATCAGGTCTTGGACTGGCTATAGTAAAACATTTACTGGAAGCTCACAAAGAGAGAATTTTTGTTGAGAGCACTTATGGTCTAGGTAGTGAATTCTCATTTACTCTGAAAAAGGCTAAAAAGTCGAGAGTAGTCACAAACGAAACCGGGGTCTCTTAATCCGGAGAAATTCTCTACTGTCTCCAGTTCTTCCAGGCTGAAATCCTTTTGGTCACAATAAGGTGCAAAGCCCAGTTTCATCATTCTTTCTGCGAGGTATTCCTGTTCAAACTGGCCCGGAGTGGGGATGAAAAAAGCCTTTTTTTCAAGCTTCGCAAGATCCATAAGTGTAGTATAGCCCGAACGGGCAATAATGACTTTGCTGCTATTGAGGGCATGCTCCAGTTCCTTTCCAAAAAGGTAATTCTTCATTTCAATATTGGGAACAGAAATTTCCACAGGTTTATCGTCGATCACTCCACGAACGAACAGGATCTTTTTCGGGGAGTTCTTTAACTGGGAAAGCAGGATCTTCTCCAGCAGACTCCTCTGTGGCTCGGGACCGGAGAGTAAGACCATGTAATGGTATTTTATCTCCAGGTCCTTTTTCTCAAAGCGACTCAGAATTCCAAGATAATGGACGTTTTCCTCAGTCTTTTTCATGTGTCCCAGGAACCCGCTGAGGTTCGGTTTTTTGGGAGCATCGGGCACCCAGCACTGGTCATATTTCCTGATGTACTCCTGGTGTATCCTGCTGCTCAAAAAAGTAGTATTTCCCGAGAGTACATTCAGTTGATGGGTGATAAAGACATTGGGTAGATGCTTATATCGCACCCCAAAACGGCTATCAGAAATTATACCGTGAAGATTCAGTTTTTCAACCAGGATTTTTGTTGCCTTTTTTTCTTTTTTGATGTTCTTCAGGATGTGGGGGCTATCCAAAAGTAGCTTCCATTTGAGCAAGCTTCCGCGGCTGGTATAGGTGATATTGTAGGAGGGAAGGTCAAAGGCCTTTAGATGGGGAAATTCCTTCTTTAAGAGTTCAAGTGCTGCTCCATCTGAAGCTATGACAGGAGTAAAGCCCTTTTCTTCAAGCTTTTTAATTAGGGAGATGCAACGTGTGGCATGTCCTAATCCCCAGTTAATTGGTGCAACCAGAATCCTTCTACTTCGCATAAAACAAATATAATTGAAAGGGCTGCGGGGATTTTATTTATTTTTACCAAAAATATTAATTTTTCAGGTGGGAAGTAAGAATAAGTTAAAGAGGTTTAGAGAGAATGAAACTTTTTCCAATGTGATTCAGCCGCAAAGGGAAGAAGTCCTGGGAGGAGAATTTGAGTACAGGGGCAAATGGAATAGTGACTTCTTCAAAAATGAAAAACCACTTGTTTTAGAGCTAGGGTGTGGTAAAGGAGAATACAGCGTGGGCCTTGCAGAAGCTTATCCCGAAAAGAACTTTATTGGAATTGATATAAAAGGTGCCCGCTTCTGGAGAGGTGCGAAAACAGCACTGGAAGAAGGTCTTAAAAATGTGGCTTTTTTGAGAAGTCAGATAGAACTTATAGATCTTTTGTTTTTAGAGAATGAGGTAGACGAAATATGGATCACCTTTCCCGATCCTCAGATAAAATATAAGCGGACTAAACACCGAATGACCAATTCAGAATTCCTTCAGAAGTATAAAAAGATCCTGAAGCCGCAGGGAGTGGTCAATCTAAAAACAGACAGTGAGTTTATGCATGGTTACACCCTGGGGCTCCTTCACGGTGAAGGTCACGAAGTTTTACAGGCCAATCATAATGTCTACAAAAATGACTATTCTCCAAAAGAAGTGACCGGCATACAGACTTTTTACGAAAAACAGTATCTTGAACAGGGAAAACCTATAACTTACGTACAGTTTAGGATAAAATAATCGCCTTTGGAGGAAACTAAAATTTTCCTTATTACCTACTTTGCAGCTTTAATGGGTGTAGTTCCCCCGGGACTTGTAAACATGAGTGTGGCCAAGACCTGTGTCAAAAGAGGTAAAAAGAACGGGATCTACATGGCCTCTGGTGCATCTTTGATCGTACTGCTACAGGCCGCTATAGCCATCATGCTGGCCAGGTATATCTTCGATAATACCTACATCAACAACGTGCTTTTACGGGCAGGCTTAGTGATCTTTTTGATCATGATGTTCTATTTTCTTGTAATGGCCCAGCGCAAGAGAAAAGAGGTGGAAGTTACTCCCACCTCGGGATTAAAAAGTATTTTCAAGGGGATGATGATCGGGGCTTTAAATATCTTCCCCATTCCATTCTTTGTTGCTCTCGCTGCTGCACTTAATGTCAACGGGGACATAGAATATCATCTCCTCAACAACACGGCTTTTGTTCTGGCAGCTTCCCTTGGTACTTTTACAACCCTTTACCTTTACGCGCTTTTCTTCGCAAAAATCGAAGCTGAAGGCACCTACTTTTCAAAATATTCCAACTACTTCATGGCCGCCCTTATGCTTGTCCTGGTCGTGATCACTTTTATAAGGATCTTCTCCCAATAATGTCTGAAAATTCATTTTTTGAAAGGGTATATGAGGTGGTGAGGCAGATCCCGCCGGGAAGAGTTACCAGTTACGGTGCTATAGCCCGTTTTTTGGGTGCTGCCGGGAGTTCGCGAATGGTGGGATGGGCGATGAACAATGCCTCCAAAATGGAGGATATTCCTGCACACAGGGTGGTCAATAGAAATGGTCTGTTGACCGGCAAACATCATTTTCCGGGTTCCCGGGTAATGGAACAAATGCTGGAAGCTGAAGGAGTGGAAGTGAGAGAGGACAGAGTGGTCAATTTCAAGGATCTGTTCTGGGATCCCAACGAAGAACTCTAGCTTATCTTCGCATTGTTTTTATCGATCATCAAAATTGGGTAATAACTTCGTTATCTTAGGTTTTCGCTTTATATTTGCGTTTAGAATGAATCTACATAAGGTTCAGAAATATCATTGGTAACAGCATGAAACTTAATAGAAAAGATATATTAAATGCTCTTGAGACCATTTCGGTTTCCGGAGAGGGAAAAAATATGGTTGAGAGCGGTGCAGTACAGAACATCATGACCTTTGGAGACGAAGTCGTGGTTGATCTCCTGCTTACCACTCCGGCACTACACATAAAGAAGCGGGCAGAGGTTGATGTGATGAAGGCTATACATGAGCACGTTCATCAAAAAGCAAAAGTGAAGGTGAACATAAAAGTGCAGGCGCCCGAAAAGACTGAGATCAAAGGAAAATCTATTCCGGGCATTAAGAATGTTGTGGCCGTAGCCTCCGGGAAAGGTGGGGTAGGTAAGTCTACAGTGACAGCCAATCTTGCCGTTAGCCTGGCAAAAATGGGATTTAAAGTTGGTCTTTTGGATGCAGATATCTATGGTCCTTCTATGCCCATGATGTTTGACGTGCAGGCAGAAAAGCCACTTTCTGTCAACGTGGATGGAAAGTCAAAGATGAAGCCTATTGAAAATCACGGTGTGAAATTGCTTTCGATCGGTTTCT
This sequence comes from uncultured Flavobacteriaceae bacterium, assembly GCA_964388165.1. Lineage (GTDB taxonomy): Bacteria > Bacteroidota > Bacteroidia > Flavobacteriales > Flavobacteriaceae > Salinimicrobium. The sequence continues at coordinate 10,064 of CAYLZB010000060.1, forward strand.
TTACACAACCTAACCAGGCAGTGATCTGGAGGGGACCAATGGCTGCAAAGGCTTTGAATCAAATGATCTTTGATGCTGCCTGGGGAGAACTTGATTTTCTATTAGTTGACCTACCTCCGGGAACCGGTGATATCCACCTTTCAATTATGCAGTCCCTGCCATTGACAGGAGCTGTAGTGGTGAGCACCCCACAGAACGTAGCTCTTGCCGATGCCCGTAAGGGAGTGGCGATGTTCCAGCAGGAAAGCATTAATGTGCCGGTGTTGGGAATAATAGAGAACATGGCTTACTTTACTCCGGAAGAATTACCCGATAACAAATATTACATTTTTGGAAAGGAAGGCGCTAAAATGCTGGCCGAAGACCTACAGGTGCCATTTCTGGGACAGATTCCGCTGGTACAGAGCATCAGGGAAGCCGGGGATATAGGACATCCTGCCGCATTGCAGGAAAATACGCCGCTTTCCAGAGCATTTGAAGCTCTAACGCAAAATGTGGTTCAGGAGACCGTAAACCGCAACAGCAGTTTACCTCCTACCGAAGCAATTAAAATCACCACTATGGCTGGCTGTAGTGCAGTTAATAAATAGTCATGACAAGCGAAGAAGTTAGATTGAACGTAGAGAGGGCTCTTGAAGAAATTAGACCTTTCTTAAAGAACGATGGGGGAGATATCTCTCTCATTAGCATTGAAGATGACGATAGGCTGGTAAAGGTTCAGTTGGAAGGAGCCTGTGTAGGTTGCAGCGTTAACACCATGACCCTGAAGTCGGGTGTTGAGATGACCATAAAGAGATATGTGCCTCAAATCGAAAAAGTGCTGAACATCGAAAAATAGCATTTTTGGCACTTCACAAAACGACACGTAATGATTAAAACAGATATGTTGATCATCGGCGCGGGGCCTACGGGCCTTTTTGCCGTATTTGAAGCAGGATTATTAAAGTTGAAATGTCACTTGATAGATGCTTTGCCACAGCCGGGAGGCCAGTGTTCAGAGATCTATCCTAAGAAGCCCATCTATGATATCCCCGCGTTTCCCGAAATTCTTGCGGGCGACCTGGTCGATAATCTCATGGAGCAGATCAAGCCTTTTGAACCCGGTTTTACCCTGGGGGAGCGGGCAGAGACCATTGAAAAACTGGATGACGGCTCCTTTATTGTGACTACAAGTGAAGGGACGAAGCACAACGCTCCGGTAGTTGTGATTGCCGGCGGACTGGGCAGCTTTGAGCCCCGCAAGCCACCAATCCCTAATATCGCGAAATACGAGAACAATGGAGTGGCATATATGATCAAGGAGCCGGAAGATTACCGCGATAAGCGTGTGGTGATCGCCGGGGGAGGAGATTCGGCGCTTGACTGGGCTATCTATCTTTCTGAAGTTGCTTCGGAAGTTTCTCTTGTTCATAGGAGAAATGAATTCCGCGGAGCGTTGGATTCTGTAGAAAAGGTTTCTGAACTTTCCAAGATCGGAAAGATCAATCTTATTACTGAAGCTGAAGTAGTAGGATTGAAAGGGGAAGGAGCATTGGAATCTGTTGTGATACGCCACAAGGGAGAAGCTTCCGAAGAAGAAGTGAAGGAAACAGATTATTTCATTCCGCTGTTTGGACTTTCTCCAAAGCTTGGACCCATAGCAAACTGGGGGCTTGAGATCGAGAAGAATGCTATCAAGGTAGACAACAGTTATGATTACCAGACCAATGTTCCGGGGATCTACGCTATTGGAGATGTGAATACATACCCGGGAAAACTGAAGTTGATCCTTTGCGGTTTCCACGAAGCTGCGATCATGTGTCAAAGCGCTTATCAACGCATCTTCCCCGATAAGAAGTATGTGATGAAATATACTACCGTAAGCGGGGTGAATGGCTTCGATGGCAGCAAAAAAGAGGCTAAACGGGAAGTTGTAAAAAGTATAAATTAGAAATCTAAATCCAGACCTCACAGGTTTCCAAGACCTGTGAGGTCTCATTTTTCCTATATGTCAGACATTAAGATCACCATAATTGACCGCGAAGGAGAGGCCCATCTTGTTGATGCACCTACAGATATGAACATGAACCTCATGGAGGTGATCCGCACCCACGAACTTGCACCCGAAGGTACTATTGGGATCTGTGGAGGAATGGCCATGTGTGCCTCCTGTCAATGCTATATCCTCAATAAGGAACACCTCATGCCCGAAAAGGGTTATGAGGAGGAAGATATGCTCGACCAGGCATTCTTTGTGCAGGACAACAGCCGGTTAAGCTGCCAGATCCCTATTGATAAGGAACTGGAAGGGCTGGAAGTAAAGATCGCTCCTTACAACGCCGACTAACCCTGGAAAAAGGGTTCAGTTTTTGCCCTTTCTGAGGAGTAATTAAATTCACCAGCAGCATGATCCAGAATGTAATTGTATTTTATTCCAATAAGTCCAAGGACTATCTCAAGCTGGACGGGGTCATCTCCAAAAAGCCCGTGGAGCTGAAAAGCGTGTGCTGTGAAAAATATAAAAAAGGCAAACGCTGTAAGCGCTGCCCTTGTTTTGAT
>CAYLZB010000061.1:0-7214 GCA_964388165.1 uncultured Flavobacteriaceae bacterium
TTTGCTGTAGGGGCTTTGGAATCCACTAAGTATAGAGTTCTTATTCAGAATGGAACTTGTTCCCAAACCTCTACTGAATTTTTTATAAGGGCACTACCTCCCGGCGCAGCTCCCACAGTGGAAAATTTAGGTGATAGTGAAATATGTTTAGATGATCCCGTAAGCCTTAAAGCCACCAGTAATTATTTAGCCACGCAAGATGCCATTCCGAATTCATCTGGAGATTTTAATCACGGGCAATTAAACACCCAGGACCCCAATGGTTGGCTTGTTGACGGTAAACCGGGTGATTTCACAGCCGGTGGAAACGCGAAAAAGGCGAGAAACTGGTCGGGTACTAATGACCACGTATTTGGAGATATAAGGTTTGACAGTCAGGATTTTAAATTCACCATAGCCTACGGTAATTATCTTGAAAGAGATAACAAGGGAGAGCTCATTGTCAAAACCAATCCTACCACCCTGGAAACTCCGGTTATGGATTTATCGACCGCCGAAACAGCAAGTCTGGATTTTGATCAGGCTTATTATTTCGCAAACGGTGATCTGGCCCTTATCGAGATTTCATTTGATGGAGGAAATAATTATCAAACACTTTTGGATATGAAGGTGGAGAGTAATGGTAAACCCTGGTACACAGCAGGAACTGCCAAATCGGTTGCTGGATCAACCGAAACTCAATATAACTTTAGCACCGACGACACCTCCATTGATCTTACTGGGTTCCTTCAAGACGAAGCCTTGGATTTAACCAGAGTAAGAATTAAATGGTCATTTACGGGAACCAGCGATAAAAGTATATGGGCTCTGGATAACATTTTTGTGAATAAAAAGGTTTATGTTGAAACAGAATTAGAGTGGACAGAAGGAATTGGAGATCCGGATGAAAATCCCCTTGCAACAGGACAAACAGAATCTGTTTACACCTTCACTCCGGACACTCCGGGGGTTCATGAATATGGAGGTACAGCCTTAGTAAGTGGCTGTAGAACCTACGATGAAGACGGAACTGGTATAATAACCATTGAAGTCTCTTATGCTTATGCCAAAGCACAAGTTGATCCAAGTGCACAATGTGGTCAAAATGTTATTCAGCTTAATGCTTATGATAATTCTAAAACTGCAAATGAAAATATTGCGAAAGGTGCTTATCCCAACCCACCTGCTGACTGTAAAAAATGTGATGCCCCTGGAACAGGAGCAATAGGAAAATGGTCTGTTTCTGGCGACTCACCATCTTGTACAGAAGCTTCTTTTTCAAATGTAAATGATCCTGATGCAACTTTTACTGCAGGACCAGGAACATATATGTTAACGTGGACTGTTGATAGCAATGGAGATGGCACGTTTGATGAATGTTCAAGTCCTGTAGAAGTAACAATTGCCAATTGTGATAAAATCGATTTTGACGGAGCAAATGATCACATAGTATTTTCAGATGACTATGACCTTGGTGACAACTTCAGCCTGGAAGTTTGGGTAAAGCCCACATCTGTTGACGGCACACGAACTATATTCTCCAAAAGAAGTACAAATTCTCCTGGTAATGGCTACGATCTAAAGATAAAAGATGGAACGGTATCCTTCAATTTCAATCAATCTGGAGTTATAGCATCTCCGCACATCATTGGAACAGGACGGTGGTATCATATAGCATTAACCCGTGGATCGGGAGAATATAAATTATTCATTGACGGTATCCTCATGAAATCTATTGGAGGTAATCCTCCAATAGCCAATGAGCACAAGGCAATCCTGGGGGCAATGGGCAAGAACACATTCGACAATCCTCAAGACTATTTCTATGGATGGATGGATGAATTAAGAATTTGGAATACTGCATTAAATCAAGGTCAAATTCGTCAAATGATGAACCAGCGAATAGAACCTGACGGAACCGGAGTTATGGGTGAGGCTGTACCCTTAGTTATTCCCGGATTGAATTGGGGTAATTTGATTGGTTATTATCGTATGGATGAAATCTCTCCCTCATGTGGAAACATAGATCCACATCCAGATGACACAAAAAAAGGTAAAGGTGCTATTGGAAGATTAATGAACATAACTACTCCCCAGGAAAATAGCGCTCCCCTTCCCTATACTAGTTCAGAACCCGGCCTATGGTTTAATGAGAGTGGCACCTGGACTCATGCAGATGTATGGGATCCTCCATATAGCACAGGGGTTAATGGATCTCTTATTGAGTGGAACATTGCCAAAGTTTCTCACGATATCCAATCCGGAAGTAAGGACATCAAACTGTTAGGGTTAATTTCGGAAGCGGAAACTTTAAATATGCAGGGAACTTATCCTGCTGATAGTTGGATCACCGGTGGAACAGGTAATCAACTCTATATTTCACACTACCTACTTTTGGACGGAATAATTGACCTGAATGGAGAGTCCCAACTAATACAGCCACCGGGAAGTTTAGTGAGACAAAGTGCAGGTATTGACCGGGAAGTGACGGGTTTCGTGGACAGAGACCAGCAGGGAACAGCAAGCAGCTTTAATTATAATTATTGGTCTTCCCCTGTTAGTCCGGGGCTTGATAATGCTGATTATACCGTAGGTGCCGTAATGATGGATGGCACCACTTCTACTCCAGGCGATTTGGACTTCCAGTATACTTATCACTATGCAGACATTAATGCTTACAATCCCGGACAACGAAAAAGAGTAAGCACCTACTGGCTTCACCGCTTCCTTGGAACAGCCAATAACTATTTCGAGTGGGACTGGATAGGTGCCGAGGAATCCATAAAGGTAGGTGAAGGGTATAGCATGAAAGGGACCTCCGGTTCGGCTGCTATTCCGGTCCCTCAAAATTATACTTTCAGAGGGATCCCTAATAACGGAGAAATCACCTTAGCTATGTTTGCACCGGGCGAATCTACTGTAGCAGTGAACTACCTGGTGGGAAATCCCTATCCTTCGGCAATAAGTGTTGAAAAGTTCATTAATGATAATATTTCAACAGATCCTGCTTTTATTGGAACGCTTTATTTCTGGGATCACTTTAGTGGTAAGACTCACTATCTCGAGAGATACATTGGAGGTTATGCAGCAGTCAACAAAGTAGGTGGAGTTAGCTCTGCCTCCTCAGTGGATTCAAGGATCAACAATAATAATCAAAACAGTCCTAAAGCCAAACCGGGATTATATATTCCTGTTGGTCAGGGCTTTTTTGTGACCAATGTAAAATCTTACAATGCAGACGGCAGTCCTGCCGAGATTACCCAGGGAAGAAATATCAAGTTCAATAATGATCAGCGAATTTTCCAAAAAGAAGAAATCTCGAAGTCAATTTTTTATTCTCAGCAAAAAAAGAGTCTATATTCTGCAAATTCTAAAAATGCAGATAGCGAAGGTCGGAAGATCTGGCTCAAATTTAAATCTCCTGAAGGATATCACCGTCAAATTTTAGTAGGTGCAGATCCAAAGGCTACAGAAGGATTTGATTTAGGATATGATGCACCTCTAATGGATAATATACCAGAAGACATGTACTGGCTCTTTAATGATAACCAGTTTGTGATACAAGGTGTTCCTGATTTCAATTTGGAGAGAGAGCTCGACCTGGGAGTTAAAATTTCGAAAAAGGGAGAACTATCAATTAGTATTGACGAGCTTATGAACATTCCTGATAATATGAACATCTACCTAAAAGATGTCAACAGGAAGGTAATTCATAACCTGCGTGAGGGTGAGTATGTTACACAATCAAAAAAAGGAGTTTTTTCTGACAGATTTAAAATAGTATTCCAGGACGATACTGCAGTTGTCATTGAGCCCGAAGAGCCTGAAGAGCCAATAATCCAGGAAGGACCTATTGATGTCATTTACATCAATGGAACCAGAGAGATTATCATTAGGAATCCGGAATTGCTCGATATTGATATGGTCTCTCTTAACAACCTTCTCGGTCAACAGGTTGATTCCTATTTTGATCTTCCCAATGAGAGGAGAATTCCTCTTCCTGTAAAAAGATTTAGTTCTGGCGTTTATCTGGTGAAGCTACATACCGAACAGGGAGTCATTACAAAGAAGATCATTTTGGAATAACTCCATTATCCAAGGTAATTCTGGGAATATCAGGAAAACAAGTTTTGAAGCAGGCTTAAAAATAACATTTTTGAGCCTGCTTTATTTTTTATACTTCAGCGGAAGGTAAACCACTTTTTTGGTCTCAAAGAATTCCTCTTCAAAAAACTCAGGAAGATCATAGATGACAGCATTTCTGTAATCAGCAAGCTCCTCAGAAAGATCACCTCCTTTTAAGTAAAGAATTCCGTTCTTTAATTCGTGCCTGCTTTCTTTGGCAATTTTCCCCTTGATCCAATGGACAAAGGTAGGCATCACAGCCACTGCACGGCTAACGATAAAGTCGTAATGCCCGGGCACCTCTTCCACCCTGGCATTTGTGGTGTGAACATTCTTTAATCCCAGGCCTTCGACCACTTCGTTTACTACTTTGATCTTTTTGCCAATGCTGTCTACGAGATGAAAATTTGTTTCCGGATGAAGGATTGCAAGAGGAATCCCGGGAAATCCTCCCCCGGTACCCACATCAAGAATGGAAGCTTCAGGTAAAAAATTTTGAACTTTTGCTATTCCCAGGGAATGGAGGACGTGGCGAAGGTATAATTCGTCAATATCCTTCCTTGATACAACATTAATCTTGAGATTCCAATCCTGGTACAGTTCCTGCAGTTTAGAAAACTTAATCTTCTGATCTTTTGAGAGATTGGGAAAATATTTTTCGAGTAGCTCCAAACTTTTATTTTTCAGCAAAAGTAATTAATTTAAAACTTAATTGTGAGCAGGTATACTCGCAGAGAATATTAATCTTATACCTTTGTCATTTACTTACAAAATTTTTAATGAATACACCTACAGTACGTTTTTCCCGGACAGATTCAGCTAAATTCTTCCGAACCCTGAATAGCAGGGTAAATACCTATTTTAAAGAGAATAATCTTTCAAAGACAGGAAACTGGAAGCTTCACCTTAAAGCTATCGTGATGTTTTCCCTTTTCCTAACCCCATATTTTCTTATTCTTACCCTTGATATTTCACAATGGTGGATGTTATTGCTCACTATTGTTATGGGAGTGGGAATGGCAGGAGTAGGAATGAATATTATGCACGATGGTAACCATGGCTCCTATTCTTCAAAAAAATGGGTGAATAATTTAATGGGAGGAACCATTTATGTTCTGGCCGGGAATGTTTACAACTGGCAGGTGCAACACAATGTTTTACATCATACCTACACCAATATACATGGCCACGATGAGGACCTGGATGCCGGTAGGATCATTCGCTTTAGTAGACATGCCAAATGGCACAGCTTTCACAGGTTTCAACACTACTACTCTATCTTCCTTTATGGGTTACTCACTTTTAACTGGGCGCTAACTACAGACTTCAAGCAAACACAAAGGTATCTCGCCCGAAAGCTATCCTACGGTAAAATGCCGAATCCGGTAAAGCAGTGGAGTATCATAGCTGTCACAAAACTGATTTATGTTTCCATCTGGATTGTTATTCCAATGTTGATCCTCTCCATCGCATGGTGGAAGATCCTTATTGGTTTTTTCATTATGCATTATACTGCCGGCCTTATTCTAAGTGTTGTTTTTCAGCTCGCTCACGTTGTTGAAAAGACAGATATGCCATTACCCGATAATACCGGATCCATGAAGAATACCTGGGCTATTCACCAGCTATTTACCACAGTGAATTTCTCAACCAGGAACAAGATCGTGAACTGGTTCACCGGCGGACTTAATCACCAGGTTGAACATCACATATTTCCAAACATAAGTCACATTCATTATAACAAACTGTCGAAAATTGTAAGGGAAACTGCGAAGGAATGCCAATTACCTTATAATGAATACAAAACTACACGGGCCGCAATTGCTGCACATTTCCGCCACCTTAGGGAAATGGGAATGAAGCCTGCCGTTTCAGCATAAACTATCAACCTTTTTCACATGTACCAACTATCTGACCGTATCAACAACATGTCTACTTCTCAAACTTTGGCTATGGCAGCCAAAACCAGGGAATTAAAGGCAGAAGGAAAAGACATTATTGGATTAAGCCTCGGGGAACCTGATTTTAATACTCCCGATTTCATTAAAGAAGCCGCCATACAGGCTATCAATGATAACTACAACTCCTACACTCCTGTTGACGGATACGTGGAACTTAAGGATGCCATCATCAACAAATTTAAAAGGGATAACGATCTTACCTATGATCGTTCCCAGATCGTAGTTTCAACGGGTGCCAAGCAATCCCTGGCCAATGTGGCAATGGTGATGCTCAATCCCGGAGACGAGGTTATTCTCCCTTGCCCTTACTGGGTAAGTTATGCCGAAATAGTCAAATTGGCTGAAGGAGTCCCTGTTGAAGTACCTACAGGAGTGGAATCAGATTTTAAGATGACACCTCAGCAATTGGAAGCAGCCATTACTCCGAAGACAAAGATGCTTTGGTACAGCTCTCCTTCCAATCCCAGCGGAATGGTCTATAGTAAAGAAGAGCTTCGTGCCCTGGCAGATGTCCTGGTAAAGCACCCACAGGTTATTGTAGTGAGCGACGAGATCTATGAACACATCAATTTTGTTGGAGAACATGCCTCCATGGCCCAGTTCGAAGACATGTATGACCGCGTGGTAACGGTAAACGGGGTTTCTAAAGCTTTCGCAATGACCGGCTGGCGAATAGGTTATATAGGTGCTCCTGCCGAGATCGCAAGAGCATGTAATAAGATGCAGGGACAGATCACGAGCGGCGCCAACTGTATTGCACAAAGAGCAGTGATCACAGCCCTTGAAGCACCGGTAAGCAAGATCCAGTATATGATCGACAGGTTCAAAAGCCGTAGAAAGTTGATCATAGACCTGTTATCTGATATTGAAGGTTTTGCCATTACAGAGCCTGAAGGCGCATTTTATGTGTTTCCCGATGTTTCCCACTTCTTCGGAAGGACCATCAATGGTTACGAAATAAAGGATGCGACAGATTTCTCAATGTTCCTTCTGGAAAGAGCTTTAGTGGCCACAGTAACCGGCGACGCTTTTGGAAGCCCCAACTGCATCAGACTTTCTTATGCGGCTAGTGAAGCTGAAATTGAAGAAGCTATGAAGCGTATCAAAAATGCCATTTCTGAAGAGTAAGATCTTTTGAAGATAAAGTAC
>CAYLZB010000061.1:7314-12512 GCA_964388165.1 uncultured Flavobacteriaceae bacterium
CGACAAAAGACTACCGACTAAAAAGACTATCTGTTTCTCCAGAAGAAAGGAGTCAGTAAAATTAGAACAGTAAAAAGTTCCAGCCTTCCTATCAACATAAGAAAAGAACACCACCATTTGCCCTGGGGAGGCAGAGAATCAAAATTATTTACCGGTCCCAGGTCGCCAAAGGCAGGACCAATATTACCCAGTGCAGATGCAGCACCTCCAATGGCGGTCTCAAAGTCCAATCCCATAGAAGCCAGAACTACCGCTCCTATGATGAAGGAAAGCATATACAGGATGAAAAATCCAAGAATATTGAATACGATCTTCTTACTAATACTCTTTCCGTTGTAATGAACGGGAAGAACAGCATTTGGGTGTAATGTTCTTTTGAATTCGATCAATCCATTCCTGATCATGATCACATGGCGCATTACCTTTACCCCACCCGCAGTAGATCCGGCAGATCCCCCTAGGAAGAAAATTCCGAAGAAGAACACGGTCAAAAAGGTGGTCCACATAGTATAATCGGCAGTAACAAAGCCCGTAGTAGTTACAATTGCTAATACCTGAAACAAAGCATGTCTCACAGCACTCTCAAATTCCCCTAAAACCATCGGATGATTTACTGAAGAAAGGGAAGGATCGGCTTTAAAGAAGATGATGAGAGACGCAATCGCCGTAAACCCAAAAATGAAATAGGAGTACCACTTAAATTCCTCATCTCTGAAGACCTTCCGGAAATTGCCCTTAAAGCCAAAGTAACTGATCACAAAATTAGTTCCCGCGAGGAACATAAACAGACAGACAATGTACTGTACCAGAGGATTATCATTCCAGAAAGCGAGACTGGCATTTTTCGTTGAAAAACCGCCCGTGGAAAGAGTACTAAGGGAGTGATTGACTGCATCAAATAATCCCATTCCCGCAATGTACAACAAGATCGTTTCGGCTAATGTTAGCCCAACATAGATGAACCAAAGTCTTTTTGCAGTATCGGTAATTCGGGGTTTCAGCTTATCGGCACTGGGTCCGGGAGCTTCTGCAGCAAATAACTGCATCCCCCCAATTCCCAATAAAGGTAGAATTGCAATTGCCAGAACAATAATTCCCATTCCACCTATCCAATGTGTAAGACTGCGCCATAAAAGCAAGCCTTTAGGAACAGATTCAATATCGTTTAAAATGGAGGCTCCGGTAGTGGTGTACCCGGACATGGTTTCAAAAAAGGCATTTGTAAAAGAAGGAATTCCTCCGCTCAAGACATAAGGTAAGGTTCCGCTGAGGGCCATAAAGATCCAACCCAAAGTAACAATAAGATATCCGTCCCTTTTTTTGACCTCCCTGTTATGACCTCGCGTTAGTAACATGGCAAGAGAGCCTACTCCCATAGTTATAAGGGCTGCTGACAAGATTTCGAGAGCCACTCCATCATCATAGTAAAAACTTACTCCTGCTGCAGTGAGCATAAAGCCCCCGTTGCATACCAGGAGTACTCCCATGATATGACTAATGATGGGTTTATTAAGTCTTGGCATTAGAGGAACAATTTTTCAACTTTTTGAATAGCATGTGGCAGGCAACATATAACTATTCTGTCTCCCGGAAGAATCTTAAAATTCCCCAGCGCGATAACTCCTGCCCCATCTCTTATTACTCCGCCAATAATAGCAGATCGAGGAAAATCCAGGTCTACGATCTTCTTATTACTTACATAGGAGGTTGGCTTCACAATGAACTCCAAAAGTTCGGCATCCATATTACTCAGCCGTGTCATTGCCACAACCTCTCCTTTTCTAATATATCTAAAAATGTTACTGGCAGCAAGAAGTTTTTTATTGATAAGAGTATCTATTCCTATAGAATGGCTCAACTGGAAGTAATCCATGTTCTCTACGAGGGCAATAGTCCTTTTTACATTTTTTGATTTTGCAACAAGGCAGGTCATGATATTTGTTTCAGAATTACCTGTTACTGCAATAAAGGCATCCATATCCTGTATACTCTCCTCCTCCAGCAACTCAACATTGCGTCCATCTCCATGGATTATTAGAGCTTTTGGCAGCTCATCGGCAAGATCAAAAGCGGTGTCTTTGTCACTCTCTACCAGCTTAACGTTCATCTTCTTCTTGCAAAGGTCTATGCTGGTTTTACGGCCTATCTTACTTCCACCCAGGATCATGACATTCTTCATGACATGGCGTTTCTTTCCGGTAAGTTTGTAGATATCACTTACTCCGCCTTTGGTCGTGACAAAATAGACCTGATCTCCTTCTTTAAAAGTAGTATTCCCACGGGGAATAATAGTCTCAATGGTGTCCTTACGTCTAAGAGCAATTGGCATAAAATGAATGCCCGGAAAGATCTTTGCAGTTTCTTTTATAGATTTCCCCACAAAAGCAGCAGTGTCAGAAAGGGTCATTCCAACCATGGTCAGAGCCCCGTCTTCAAACTCGTAACTATCATTGAAGGCCGACTGGTTTAGCAGCAGTTCGATCTCTTTGGCAGCCAATGCTTCAGGTGAAATTAATTCGTCGATCCCAAATTGAGAAAATCCAATTTCATCTTTGTTTTCAAGGAACTCGGTATTTGCAATCCTTGCAATAGTTCGTTTGGCACCCAATTGTTTAGCCAAAACACATACCGTAATATTTGTAGTTTCACTACTGGTGACTCCTATTAGAAGGTCCACGTCTTTCACCTGCGCATCTTTAAGTACCGAAATTGAAGTAGCATCTCCTCTAAGCGTACGAATATCCAGATGGGCATCGGCATAGATAAGATTTTCCCTGTTGTTATCGATCAGGGTAATATCCTGTGATTCATATGATAATAATTTCGCTAAATGAAATCCTACCTCACCGGCACCGGCAATTATTATTTTCATAGGGAACGTGGGTTCAAAAGGCACAAAGTTAAGTTATTTCAAATAAGCAAAACAAAATACATGCTAAGTATTTGGTTCACAGCTTAAGCATTTGGTAGAGAATCTTGTATCTTTGGCGAAATTTTTCGCATGAGCAAGAAGGTTACTCCTTATAAAGATTCCCACCTTAACAAGAAAAAACAGGTTGAGCAAATGTTCGATACCATCTCAACGAATTACGATGGTCTCAATCGGGTCATTTCTTTTGGTATTGATGTCAAGTGGCGCAAAAAAGTAGTCGCGATGGTTTCTGCAACCAATCCTGAATCTGTACTTGACATTGCTACGGGTACGGGAGACCTTGCGATAAGCCTCGCAAAAACCGGGGCTAAAAGAATTGTTGGGCTAGACCTTTCTGAAGGAATGTTGTCCGTTGGAAGAAAAAAGATCCAGGAAGAGAACCTCACAGGTAGAATTGAAATGATTCAGGGGGATTCTGAAGCCCTTCCTTTCGAAAATAATAGCTTCGATGCCATTACCGTAGCTTTTGGAGTCCGGAATTTTGAAAACCTGGAGAAGGGCTTGGCCGAAATTTTAAGGGTCTTGAAACCGGGGGGGATATTTGTCATTTTAGAGACCTCTGTCCCTACTAAATTTCCTTTTAAACAAGGCTATTACTTCTACACCAAAAACCTGCTCCCGCTTATTGGTAAAATCTTTTCTAAAGACAAGGTAGCCTATAGTTACCTTAGTGAAAGTGCAGCTGCTTTCCCTTTTGGAGAAAAACTCAACAATATTTTAAAAGAAATTGGGTTTATAGATGTGAGCCATAGTCCTCAAACCATGGGAGTGGCGACAATTTACTCGGCATCAAAATAGATCTATGAAGAAGTTCCTGATATTGGCTTTTGCCATTTTCTGTACCTTGCCTGCGCATGCCCAATTGTTTGGCAGGGATAAAGTAATAAATAATCCCAATTTTGACATGCAGCGTTTTTCCTGGGGTTACTTTTTGGGTTTTAATACTTACGACTTTGATTTTGATTACAAAAATTATGTTGCCAGCCCGGCTACCGGGAAGGATTTTTCTGTAGACCGAACCATTGGTTTTAATGTGGGACTTATAGGAAATATGCGACTAAGCGATCATCTTGATCTTAGACTGGAACCCGGAGTATCTTTTAACAGGATCAACTTTCAGGCTACTAAGGCAGACAGTAAGACTTTTAGAGAGATCAACTCAACTTTTGTACATGTACCCCTCCTGCTTAAATTTTCGACAACCAGAATCGGCAACTATAAACCTTTTGTTGTAGGTGGCGTCTCCAGCTCCATAAATCTATCGAGTAACGAGAATAATCCGGACGATAACGCAGATGGCCAGTTTCGAATGACCACTAATAATTACTACTACGAAATAGGCTTCGGGATCGATCTCTATTTGTATTACTTTAAGCTAACCCCCTCAATTAGAGGAGTATTCGCCATTAACGATGAACTGGTGAGAGATGATGATCCAAATAGTTTTTATACCGGGAATGTAGAAAAAATGTCCTCCCGTGGATTGTTCATCAACTTTACTTTTCAGTAATATTTCGTCGCCTAAATTCACTTAAGAAGATTGCTGCGGCTGTTGCTACATTCAGACTTTCGGTAGCTTGGGAAGTCCCAAATTGGGGTATGTTTAATTTTTGAGAAACAAACTTCTCCACTTCCGAAGAAATACCATTAGCTTCATTCCCAAGAACAATAATTCCCGAAGAAAGAGACTTGGTATAGACATTCTCACCTTCCAAAAAGGTTCCGTAGACGTCGGTTCTGGTCTTGGCTGCTGATAGATATTCAGAAATATCACAGTAATGGATTTTTACTCTGGCGATCGAACCCATGGTCGCCTGCACTACTTTAGGATTATAGCAATCCACCGTTCCGAAAGAACAAATGAGATCCTCTACTCCAAACCAGTCGCACAACCGAATTATAGTTCCCAGGTTCCCCGGATCCTGTATCTCATCCAGCACCACTTGCAATCCTTCCGCCTGCGGCACTTCCGTTTCAGGAATATGAAAAACAGCTAAAGCAGTTTGTGGTGTATGCAGGTTGCTTATCTTCTTGAGGTCAGCTTCAGTGATCAGGTGGGTCTTTTCGGCTTCAGCTTTAAAGATATCTTCAGTAGTATAAAGAGCATAAAGCTTTAGAGACGAATCAAGGAGCTCAGAAATGCCTTTTTTGCCTTCAATTACAAAGAGCCCGTTCTTTATCCTGAACTTTTTTTGAGACAGGCTTTTTATAAGTTTAATTTGGCTTTTGCTAAACATACCAAAGTTGTATTTTTGAGCACATTAAA
>CAYLZB010000062.1:0-12418 GCA_964388165.1 uncultured Flavobacteriaceae bacterium
ACCACTGTAGCAGGAAGAGCTTTTTTGCGTATCTGAATATTAATTTTACTTCCCGGTGTGGCATACTCTACAGGAACATAGCCCATTCCAATCCCTTTTTCAAGAGATGGTGACATGGTTCCTGAAGTTACATTGCCAATAACCTTGCCATTGTCATCTACAATTTCGTAACCCTGACGCGGAATTCCGCGCTCATCTAGTTCAAAACCTATTAGTTTACGCTTCGGGCCGTTTTCTTTTTGTTCCTTAAGAGCTTCAGAATTCACAAAGTCCTTGGTGAATTTGGTGATCCATCCGAGTCCTGCTTCAATTGGTGAAGTAGTGTCATCGATGTCATTTCCATACAGACAGAATCCCATTTCAAGACGAAGGGTATCTCTTGCTGCAAGTCCGATGGGTTTAATTCCGTAGTCTGCACCAGCTTCAAATACCCGGTCCCACACTCGCTGGGCATCTTCACTTTTCACATAGATCTCGAATCCGCCACTTCCGGTATACCCGGTAGCCGAAATGATGACATTTTCCACACCTGCAAAAGGAGCAACTTTAAAAGTGTAGAACTTTATTTCTGAAAGATCAACATCTGTGAGAGACTGCATAGCTTCGGCAGCCTTTGGCCCCTGAATGGCCAACAGCGAATATTCATCTGAAAGATCACGCATTGTTGCATCCATGGTGTTATGCTGGGAGATCCAGTTCCAATCCTTCTCAATGTTGGAAGCATTTACCACCAGTAGGTATTTCTCTGCATTAAAGCGGTAGATGATAAGGTCATCCACAATCCCTCCTTCATTATTGGGCATACAGCTATACTGGGCCTTTCCATCTGTAAGTTTGGATGCGTCGTTTGAGCTTATCCTCTGGATAAGGTCAAGAGCATTTTTTCCTGTAATAAGAAATTCTCCCATGTGGGAAACGTCAAAGACACCAACCGCTTTTCTCACGGTCTCGTGTTCAATATTTACGCCTTCATAGGAAACAGGCATGTTATATCCTGCAAAAGGTACCATTTTGGCGCCTAATTCTTTATGAGTAGAGCTAAGGGCAGTATTCTTCATTTGAAATAAAATTTTGCGCAAATTTATTAATTTCAGAAAGGAATGAGGGTTTAATGGAGAAATTTTCAACAGAAATAAGTAAGGCAAAGGATAGGGCCACAGGAAATTCTATATTTGTACTAGTTTAAAAACTTACCCACCTATGAAGATCCTTAGCGCCACACAACTTAAGGAGGCCGATAAACTGACTCTTGAAAAGCAAGGGATCTCTTCCACCGAACTAATGGAGAGGGCGGCCACGATGGTGTTTGATGAGATCCATAAGCGCCTGCAGGGCGCACCCATTCCTGTGAAGATCTTCTGCGGAATAGGGAACAATGGAGGAGACGGCCTGGTGGTTGGAAGACAGTTGATAGATGCGGGCTACGATGTGACTATTTATATTGTAAACTATAGCGACCAACGCTCGCAGGACTTCCTGGTGAACTATGATCGCGTAAAGAACCGGACCAAAAAATGGCCTGTCCTGCTAAAGTCTGAAGATGAATTTCCTGAGATCAATTATGGGGATTTCGTTGTGGATGCCATCTTCGGAGTGGGATTGAACAGACCTTTACCAGATTGGGTTGCAGGATTGGTGCGGCACATTAATGCCTCGGGTGCTTTTGTTTTGGCAATAGATATGCCGTCGGGGCTTATGGCCGATGCTGCTGTAGAAGACCTGGAATCGATCATTAGGGCGAGTTACACTATTACTTTTCAGGCTCCAAAAATGGCATTTTACCTGCCCGATACTGCGCCTTATGTCGGCGACTTACAGATCCTGGATATAGGTCTCGATGCTGATTTTTTGGAGAAAGCTTCGGCGGTAGCCGAACTCATCTCCAGACCTGAAGCCCGTGCCCTCTATACTCCCCGGCAAAGATTTACCCATAAAGGTACTTATGGTCATGCCTTGATCATTGGAGGGAGTTATGGAAAAATAGGTAGCGTATGTCTTACTGCTACTGCAGCGCTGCGCGCAGGTGCAGGATTGGTTACCATCTACGCACCAAAATGCGGTTATGACATCCTGCAAACTGCGTTACCCGAAGCCATGGTGCTCACCGATCCTCACAAGGAGATCCTTACTAATATAGAATTTGATCTCGAACCCGATGTGATAGGTTTTGGGGTAGGAGTGGGGACTAAAGAAGAGACCATAGAAGCTCTTGAGCAGCTACTTAAAAAGAATAAAAAACCCATGGTCCTGGATGCCGATGGGCTCAATATTCTTTCTAAAAAGAATGATTTGCTCAAATTACTTCCTGAGGGTAGTGTTCTTACACCTCATCCCAAGGAGCTGGAAAGACTGATTGGTTCCTGGAAAGACGATTTCGAAAAACTGGAAAAAGTAAAATCTTTTACCAAAGAATATAAAGTGATCGTGCTTATTAAAGGCACCTATACCTGTATTGTTACTCCTAAGGACCTGTTCATCAACACCACCGGAAACCCGGGAATGGCAACTGCCGGTAGCGGGGATGTGCTTACAGGTGTGATCACAGCACTTATCGGTCAGGGGTATGAACCGTTGCGGGCGACAGTATTGGGAACATACTTACACGGAAAGGCAGGAGATCTTGCCGCAGAGAAATTTAGTTATGAAGGAGTAATAGCGGGAGACATTGCAAAGAATACAGGAGCTGCTATTTTTGACCTTTTTGAAACCAAACAAACCAACAATTCCTAATGAGAGATTGTCATTATATTAGTTCTTCTGTTCTTGATATTGAAGAGATAAGGGAGATCCTTGAAAACGATAAAAGCCTGGCACTAAGCGAGGAAGCAATTTATAATATAGATAAGGCGAGAAAATATCTCGACGCTAAGATGAAGGAGAATAAAACTCCTATCTATGGGATCAATACGGGATTTGGATCGCTGTGTAATGTAAAGATCTCTTCAGAAAATCTCACCAAACTACAGGAAAATCTGGTAATGTCCCATGCCTGCGGTACCGGTGAAAAAGTTTCCGGGCCTATTGTAAAATTAATGCTTCTGCTAAAGATCCAGTCCTTGAGCTATGGCCACTCGGGAGTTTCTCTTGAAACTGTGAACAGGTTGATCGATTTCTATAATGAAGATATTTTGCCGGTGGTTTATTCCCAGGGATCTTTAGGGGCTTCAGGAGATCTTGCGCCTCTGGCTCATTTATCGCTTCCCTTGATAGGCAAGGGAGAGGTATACCTTGAGGGCCAGATTGTTTCTTCTGAAGAAATGCTAAAGAAATTTGGGTGGAAACCTATAACTCTTCAATCCAAGGAAGGGCTTGCGCTACTTAATGGAACCCAATTTATGAGCGCACATGGAGTGCATGCACTTATATGGTCCAATAGGTTATCAATGTGGGCCGATATTATTGGCGCATTATCTGTTGATGCTTATGATTGTAACACGTCGCCATTTGATGAGCTGGTTCACCTGGTGAGGCCTCATCGCGGTCAAATCAAAACCGCAGAAAGGATCAGGAAGATCCTGGCGGGTAGTGAGATCGCAAAGCAGGTAAAGCAAAATGTGCAGGATCCCTATTCTTTCAGGTGTATTCCTCAGGTTCATGGGGCGAGCAAGGATACGCTCGATTTCGTGTACAAATGTTTTAAGACTGAGATCAATTCGGTCACAGACAATCCCAACATTTTTGTAGATGCCGACAAGATTATTTCCGGAGGGAATTTTCATGGGCAGCCATTAGCATTGTCACTGGATTATTTAGCTATTGCTATGGCCGAGTTAGGGAATATTTCGGAAAGAAGGATCTATCAGCTGGTTTCAGGATTGAGGGGTCCGGCATTTTTAGTGGATGCCCCCGGACTCAACAGCGGATTCATGATCCCGCAGTACACAGCAGCAAGTATCGTAAGCCAGAATAAACAGCTGTGTAGCCCGGCGAGTATAGACTCCATAGTTTCTTCAAACGGGCAGGAAGATCATGTAAGTATGGGTGCTAATGCTGCTACAAAAGCGGTAAAAGTGGTGGAGAATGTTTCCACAGTGTTGGCTATAGAATTATACAATGCCTCCCAGGCGCTTTCTTACCGGGGCCCTTACAAGACTTCTCCGGTGCTTCAGAAACTAATCGCAGAATTCCGCAAGGAGGTGCCACTGGTAAAAGAGGATGTGGTAATGGCGCCTTTTATTCAAAAGGCAAAGAAATTTCTTGAATCTTATTCGCTAAAAGATTTTGCCTTTGAATAGCTGCTAATCTGCTCTTTCATCCATTTCGTGGCTTCTTCCAGGGTGCTGAAAATTTCGAAGGAATTCTTGTTCGTATAGAATTGTTGTTCGAGGCGGGCGGTTTCGCGTACCAGCTTATTTCCTGAAACAACTGCAATGGCTTTAAGCTGTGGATGTTCTGCAGATTCACGATACACCATTGGATTCACTGCATAAGAATTGATCCTATGGGAAATGTACCCAAAGAATTCGGGGCCAAAGTTATTACAGCCTATTTGTAAGATCTCTCTATTGGTCTCAACGTCAAGTAGAGCGCCTTCATTCATCTCGTTTATAAGAATCCTGTCATGCACCCAGATGACGCCGCAGTCCAATTCAACTTTCTTTTTCATTATTTATAGGGGATATGGCTGCGAAATTATGTTTTTTATTTGGAATAAAGAAGAAAGCATCTACCGCTAAATAGAAAAAAAACAGGTCTCCAAAAATGCCATTTTTGAAGACCTGTTTTTAAGTTGATAGAAGATTATTTCAATCCACCCACCATGTCTTTTGGTTTTACCCATTCATCAAATTCTTCGGCTGTAACATAGCCAAGATTCACTGCCTCTTCTTTAAGAGTAGTTCCATTTTGATGAGCTGTATTGGCGATCTCTGCAGCCTTGTAATATCCTATTTTCGTATTAAGTGCAGTCACCAGCATAAGGGAATTATTAAGTAATTCCTGTATCCTTGGCTTATTTGGCTCTATTCCAACAGCGCAGTGTTCATCAAATGAAGCGCAGGCATCTCCCAGTAACCGGGCACTTTGAAGAATGTTTGCAGCCATTACCGGCTTGAATACGTTGAGTTCGAACTGTCCCTGCATCCCTCCAACGTTGATGGTGACATCATTACCTATTACCTGGGCGCAGACCATTGTTAGTGCTTCTACCTGGGTAGGATTCACCTTGCCGGGCATAATGGAAGATCCCGGTTCATTGGCGGGGATCAGGATCTCGCCAATACCGCTTCTTGGGCCTGAAGCCAACATACGCACATCATTGGCGATCTTATTAAGTGATACCGCAAGAGTCTTTAAGGCTCCACTTGTTTCTACAAAGGCATCGTGGGCAGCAAGAGCTTCAAATTTATTAGGTGCCGAAATAAAAGGCAGCTCGGTAAATTTAGCAATGAATTCTGCTACGCGTTTTGAATAACCCTTTGGTGTATTTAATCCTGTTCCCACTGCAGTTCCTCCCAGTGCAAGCTCCGAAAGGTGTGGTAAAGTGTTTTCTAAAGCGTTGAGGCCATGGTCCAGCTGAGAAACATATCCGCTAAATTCCTGCCCCAGGGTCAGGGGAGTGGCATCCATAAAGTGCGTACGACCAATCTTCACAACGTCCTTGAATTGATCGGATTTCTTCTTTAGCGTGTTACGAAGTTGTTTAACCCCCGGAATGGTCACTTCTACGATCTTCTTATAAACTGCAATGTGCATTCCTGTAGGGAAAGTATCGTTAGAAGATTGTGACTTGTTCACATCATCATTGGGAGAAAGGACTTTTTCTCCCTCTCCTATTGTCCTTCCTGCCAGTTGCTGGGCGCGGTTAGCGATCACCTCGTTGAGGTTCATATTACTTTGGGTTCCACTTCCCGTTTGCCAAATTACTAGTGGAAACTGGTCATCATGCTTCCCTTCCAGGATCTCATCACAGACCTGTGCGATAAGATCTCTTTTATCTACCGAAAGTACTCCAAGTTCACAGTTGGTAAAAGCCGCTGCTTTTTTAAGATATGCAAAGCCGTAGATGATCTCCATAGGCATGGAACCCGGAGCACCAATTTTGAAGTTGTTCCTGGAGCGTTCTGTCTGGGCTCCCCATAGTTTATCTGAGGGGACTTTTACTTCCCCCATGGTATCTTTTTCGATTCTGTAGTCCATGATGTAAATTGATTTACCACAAATTTACATTTTCGCTAAAATCTATACACCTCAAAAGGAAACAAAATTGGCGCTTTCTCAGATTTATTTAAATGAAGATGGTTGTTCGTTAGTTGAAGAAAAATAAAATAAAAACTTTTGCTATAACTTCTTAGAGTTTCTATCTTTGGCACAGATTCAATAAAATAGGAAACATGTTTGAATTTGATCAATATCTGGGCTTTTTAGCTTTTCTTATAATTCTTCTCATCGGATTTTGGGTAATGTTATTCTTAACTGCCATTATCCCTTACTGGATCGGTGGTGCAGTAAAAGAGATGCTTGACGAAAGGAAAGAAAAGAAACGCCTGGAAAGGGAAAAAGCTTAAAAAGGACCTATAGTCCTTTTTTTTTGTCCGAACTTCTTCAAATTCTGTGTAAATAAAAAGCCGTCGATGGACGGCTTTCTCTTTTTATAATGTGCTAAAGTTGCATTAGAATTCTCCTCCTTCTTCGTCCATGTCTCCATTGCCATTGCCTCTTCTCTGTCTTTCCTGATCCTGACGCTGTTGGTTGAAATTGTATGTGAAGGAAAGAACAATGCTTCTTTGTCTCCACTGGAATTGACTCTCTCTTTCAAAAAATTCTGTAGTAGTAAATGATTCTCTTTTTCGGGAATTAAGCAGATCCTGAACATTAAGGGTCAATGAAGCTTTTTCATTGAAGAGTTCCTTGCTTACAGCCATATCGATAGAAAGTAAGCCTTCAGTCTCGGTTTGCGCACCTTCAGAAGCACCGCGGTAAAAAGCATTGGTTTGCCAGTCGAGCTTCCATGGAAGGGTCACTTTTGAGCTGAACCTGGCAAAATAACTGGTATTCTTGGCACTGTAATCTACACCATTGTAATCACCTTCTGTGTCGAACTGGAAGAAGTTAAAGCTACCATTAAGTCTTAACCAACGGGCGGGATTGTAAAGTAAACCTGCTTCAGCACCTATACGGGTATTGGTGGCGAGGTTAATTGGGATCGTGCGGATGATCTGGGTGCCATCGGCAGCTGTGGTTCCCTGCTCAACCCGTTCAAAAGAATCGGTCTCGTGCTGGTAATAAACTGAGGATGTAAGGGTAAGCTGCTTCCATCTTTTGAGGTATCCAAGATCAAAGGCATTTGAAAATGCAGGTGCAAGATTGGGGTTACCCTGAAAGATGTTGGTACGACTTGATCTCGACGGGAAAGGATTAATGAACCAGCCCCGTGGCCTGTTGATCCTTCTGTTGTAACCTAAGGTCACATTCTCACTTTCGCCCAGCTCGTATATGAGGTTTACTGTAGGGAAAAGGCCAAGATAGTTGTTGTCAAAGTCTGTGTCAATTGGAATTCCAAATTCTTCTTCCAGTTCTTCTTCTGTTAGTTCAGATTCAATTTTTCCTTTTAGCTGCGTGTTCTCAAGGCGTAACCCAAGAAGGAATGAAAACTGGCCAAACTTGTTACCATACTGGGAATAAATAGAATTCACATTTTCGGTGTAGGTGAACTCATTAGAGAGGGGAGAAAGAAGCATGTTCTCAGTATCCCTTTCTTCAAGGAATAACTGGTAATCTGTGATCTGTTCTTCAAAATTTCCGCGGTAACCTGCTTCAAATTGAGCATCTTCTCCAATTGGTCTAACATAATCTACCTGTGCCAGGTATTCAGTTTGGTTTTCTTCAGTAAATGTTTGCTCCCTGGGAAAGAAGGGTCTGGACTCGGCAAGATCAAGTTCAACAGTTTCATTGATATTTCCGGTTTGGGTTTCCATATCCCGCTCGTACTGAAGATCTGCAGTGATCTGATGCCCACTGTTGTTAAATTTATTGATGTAATTTAAAGATAATTGATAGCTGTCATCCTGTTCAGTTTCCATTTCTCTACGCACACTTTCCAGGGAAGAGATTCCTTCCATGAACATCCTGCTGTAGTTGGAAGTGAGGTCTTCATCTTCTCCATATCTGTAGAATCCGGTGGCAGTAATGGAAGACATGTCGGTTAAATAATATTCAAAACCAAGACTTGTATTGAAATTGCGATTAAGACGATCAAAAGTTCTGTCTTCTATGATACGGTCATAAAAAGGATCTACGAGTTCACCTGTTTCGTCATCTACATACTCGAAGTAACGTGTATCGGCATAAGAATTTCCTGGAGCATCAAAATAACGGAAGCCTGTGGTGTTGAAGATATTGAATTTATCTGTACGGAAGTTGAGATTTGCTGAAAGTCCCACCTGGTCTGGATGCCCTGCTCTGGCTGAAACAGATCCGTTGAATCCAAGGGTTTTTTCTTTTCTCAAGATGATGTTAAGTATACCTGCAGTACCTTCTGCATCATACCTGGCAGAAGGGGAGGTGATCACTTCGACTCGCTCTATAGCATCTGCCGGAAGCTGTGAAAGTACATCTGTATTTCCAAATCCTGCCATAGCTGAAGGTTTTCCGTTGATGAGGATCCGTACGTTCTCATTACCTCTAAGACTAATTCCTCCTTCAATATCAACAGAGACTGAAGGGACATTGTTCAAGGCATCGGCTACTGTTCCTCCTGCAGTAGTGAGATCTTTCCCAATGTTATAGATCTTTTTATCCAATCGCACTTCCACCTGTGTAGTTTCTGCAACTACAACTACCTCTTCCAGCTCACCGGCTGCCATGCCCAGTTCAATGGTTCCCATATTCAGGTCCCTGGTGATCTGCCGGTTTGGAAAAGTTTTAGGCTCAAAAGAAATGAATTCTACTGTAATATTATAGGTGCCTTCCCGTACTTCTATAGAGAAATTTCCCTGTGGATCTGTGATCCCACCATTCACATTAGAAGGATCTTCGGTGCTTTCAAAGGATATTGTGGCATATTCCAGCGGGGTTCCCTGCTCATCGGTCACTTTACCCGTAACTTCATGTCTGGGTGCCTGTGCAAAGGCTGAAAAGGAAAAGAAGAATATTAAAGAAAAAATAAAGACACTTAAGTGGTGCCGATCTATGCGCGTGATCATAACTGGTTTTTCTTCTTGGACAGAGAAAAAGCAGAATGGTTTAATCTTTTTGTTGAAAAAAAAATGAATTTTCTTTAACAAGCTGATAAACAGCTGTAAAAATGGGGCATTAATTCCCGGTACAACGGGCAGAGGAGAAGCTTTTGCTTCTCTCAATATTTTTTAACTGAACGAAGAAATTTTTTCTTTACCTAGCCTATTAGTTCTTCAATATTTGAAGCCGGGCGCCCAACCACTGCCTTATTTTCCGTTTCAACGATAGGACGCTGAATAAGTTTTGGGTTATCAGCCATCACTCTTATAAGTTCAGCGTCGCTCAGGTCGCGGTCCCGGTAATTTTCTTTCCAGAGCTTTTCTTCCTTTCGAACCAGCTCGATGGGTGCCATATTTAATTTCTGAAGCAGATCTGCAATCTCTTTTTCGCTTAAGGTCTCCTTCAAATATTCCCTCACTTCAAAGTCCTTTCCCGATTCTTCCAGGATCTGTAGACCTTCTCTGGATTTTTTACATCGGGTGTTGTGGTAAATTTTGATCATGTTTTTTCCAGTTAACAATGAACAATTAGCAATTATCAAATTCAAGAATTACTAATGATCAATATAAAATATTCAATAGACAATATAAAATTACTCTTCAACCTTCTGTCCCATCATCATAAGATAAGCTTTTAGGAACTGATCGATATCTCCGTCCATTACAGAATCAACATTCCCCGTCTCTTCGCCCGTACGCACGTCTTTCACAAGTTTATAAGGATGCATCACATAATTTCTTATTTGCGATCCCCATTCGATCTTCATCTTGGAATCCTCAATTTCCCGTCGCTGTGCCTGTTGCTTCTGAAGTTCAATTTCATAAAGCTGACTCTTTAACAACTGCATTGCTTTGGTCTTGTTGTCCAGCTGGGAACGGGTTTCAGAATTCTCAATCACTATGCCCGAAGGGGCGTGACGAAGACGAACCGCAGTTTCCACCTTGTTCACATTTTGTCCTCCCGCACCCGAAGATCTCATGGTCTCCCAGGAAATATCGGCGGGATTGATATCTATCTCAATGGTTTCATCTGCCAAAGGATATACATAGACGCTGGCAAAAGAGGTGTGTCGTTTCGCATTACTGTCAAAAGGGGAAATTCTCACCAGCCTGTGCACGCCATTTTCTCCTTTGAGCCAACCAAAGGCAAATTCTCCTTCTATTTCCAGAGTAACGGTTTTTACACCGGCGACTTCCCCGGCCTGGTAGTTCAACTCTCTGACAGAATATTTGCGATCTTCGGCCCAACGTAGGTACATACGCATCAACATCTCGGCCCAGTCACAACTTTCGGTTCCACCGGCACCGGCAGTAACCTGTAGAACAGCACTCAGATTATCACCTTCTTCAGATAGCATATTTTTGAACTCCAGATCTTCTATAAGATCTGTAGCTTTTTTATGCCGTTCCTCCACATCTTCCGCAGTGGCTTCTCCTTCCTTGTAAAACTCGAAGATCACTTCAAGATCATCCACAAGAGTAACCGCTTCTTCGTAATCATCGACCCATTTCTTTTCAGAATTGAGTTCTTTCACGAGAAGTTCGGCTTTTTTTGGATCGTTCCAGAAGTCGGGAGCCAGGGTTTTTTCCTGGAGATTTGAAATTTCTATTTTTTTGGCATCAACGTCAAAGATACCTCCTTAACGCAACCAGGCGATCCTTAAGATCTTTAATAGTATCTATAGTAAGCATACTTGAATTTTCAACAAAAATAGAATTTATGGGGGTTCCCGAAAACTATTTTACATTTATTTTATAGTTTTATGCACCTTCAAAAATGACATTTCACAGTTCTTTTTCTGAAGGTCAAATGCTTAAACTTTAATGATGAAAGAAATAGATCTTAGAAGTGATACGGTGACCAGGCCTACTGAAGGAATGATGCAGGCTATCATTAACGCCGAAGTAGGGGATGACGTTTACAAGGAAGACCCTACTGTTAACAAGCTGGAGAGGAAACTGGCCGATATGTTTGGAATGGATGAGGCTTTGTTCTTTCCAACGGGAAGTATGGCTAACCAGGCAGCAATAAAGCTTCATACCCAACCGGCAGATCAGCTTATTTGTGATAAATGGGCTCATGTCTATAACTATGAAGGTGGTGGCGCCTCGTTCAATAGCGGAGTCTCCTGTAAACTGGTTGACGGTGACCGGGGAATGATCACTGCAGAGCAGGTTGTTGAGAACATCAATCCGCCCGACTTTTATCATAGTCCGTTAACTACTCTTGTGTGTCTTGAGAATACCACCAATAAAGGAGGGGGAGCCTGTTATGATTTTGAAGAAATAAAGAAGATCAGAAAAATATGTGATGAGAATAATCTTGGCTTGCACCTCGATGGCGCCCGACTTTTCAATGCACTCGTAGCAAAAAAAGAAGATCCTAAGGACTACGGAAAAATTTTCGATACGATCTCTGTGTGTCTTTCAAAAGGACTGGGAACTCCGCTGGGAACGGTGCTTATTGGGAATAAAAAGGCCATGAAAAACGCAATGCGGGTAAGAAAAGTCTTGGGAGGCGGAATGCGGCAGATAGGTTTTATGGCTGCCGCCGGGATCTATGCCCTCGACAATCATGTGGAACGGCTCGCTGAAGATCATAAAAGAGCTTCAGAAATTGGAAGGACATTGAAAGAGCAGAGTTATATTGGGGAAGTAGAGCCTGTTGAGACCAACATTGTGATCTTTTATCTTAAAAGACCTTCAGATGAAGCAGCTTTTATGGAAGCCCTTAAAAAAGAAAATATCAGGATAAGCAATATGGGGCAGGGAAAACTGAGAGTAGTGACCCATTTGGATTATTCCGAAGCAATGCACCAGAAATTTTTGGAAGTATTAAGAAGAATAGAACTATAAAAAAATTACCCGCCAAAAATGACATTTTTGACGGGTAATTTTTTTAGACTGTAGACTGTAGTCGGTAGACGTTAGAATTTTAAAAAGTTATCTTAAATCTCACGTCTCAAATCTAAGATCTACTGACCGAGCATATCATTCATCCCGGGTATATCGGGCATGCCTTCTTTGGCAACTGCTGCAAGTTCAGCTTCATTGACCTCGGTGGCACGCGCAACAGCTTTGTTGATGGTGAGCACCAGGTAATCTTCAAGTTGTTCTTTGTCTTCCAAAAGTTCGTCTGCGATCTCAATATTTTTGATCTCGCGGTTAGCCGTGATGGTAACTTTTAATAATCCGTCGGCAGATTGCTCGTCAAGCAAAACGGTTTTTAATCTTTCTTTGGT
>CAYLZB010000063.1:0-12350 GCA_964388165.1 uncultured Flavobacteriaceae bacterium
CCCTGGATGTAATTCTTGAAAAGATTACCTCTTAAAAAAGCGATTTTTTGACAATCCTTCCGGTAATAAGGATAACCTTCAAAATTTTCTTCTAGGTCAATTATCTGTAAACTAATGAGTTAAAATTGTAAAGGATCTCTTGGAATTCTATTAAATTTAAAGAAAACCTCGAGCTATGGAAAAAACCTACACTACCTTGATCTTTCCTCTTATTTTATTGATGTTGACTTCCTGCAGTGTCGAAGCCGTTCGTGAAAATGTGAACAAAGAAGGGGAATATGGCTTCAGTTTTAGGGAGAGCAAACAGGAATGGGATAAACTGAAGGCGAAAAATAATAACTCCTATACCTATACAATACTGGAGGAGTCTTTTACCGGTTTTGGTAGTGAGACTACAATTCTGGTAAGGAGAGGAAAAGTTGTGGAGCGTCATTATGAAGCCTTTGAGATCTCAGAAGAAAATGGGACTAAAACAGTTACCTATTCTTACTCAGAAGAAAATGCAAGGGAATTGGGGCAACATCCTGAAGGCGCAGAACCATTAACTATGGACCAGCTTTACAGGAGTTGTGTTGCACAATATCTTATTGCAGACTCCGGCACAAATGAAATATACTTTGAAACCAATGAAGAAGGTGTGATGATGTTGTGCGGTTTTGTACCTCACGGCTGTCAGGATGACTGTTATAGAGGAATCACGATTTCAGAGTTCGCCTGGCTGTAGAATAAAAAAGCCACAAGTGCTGAAGTACTTGTGGCTTTTTTCTTTAACTATTTCAGTTTTTACTTCAATTCCGGAAATTCTTCGGGATTCGATTCATTCATGATCTCATACACCTTTTCAAAAATATCTTCTACAGAAGGTTTTGAGAAATAATCTCCATCTGTTCCGTATGCCGGACGGTGCTCTTTAGCTGTAAGAGTTTCCGGTTTGCTGTCCAGTTGCTTCCACGCATCCTGCTCTTCCAGGATCTTTTGCAGGATATAAGCTGAAGCTCCTCCCGGTACATCTTCGTCGATCACTAACAATCTATTTGTTTTTCCCACGCTCTTCACAATGTCCTTGTTAAGGTCAAAAGGCAGGAGAGACTGTACATCAATTACTTCGGCATCAATGCCCACCTCTTGAAGCTCTTTTGCTGCCTGTTCAACCAAACGCAAGGTAGAGCCATATGACACTAAGGTGATGTCTTCACCTTCTTTTACCGTTTCAACTACCCCAAGAGGTGTTTTAAAGTCACCCAGGTTGTTTGGCATTTTTTCCTTTAAGCGGTAACCATTAAGGGATTCCACGATAAGTGCCGGTTCATCACTTTCCAAAAGCGTATTGTAAAATCCGGCAGCCTTGGTCATATTGCGGGGTACGAGTACGTGAATTCCGCGGATCAAATGAAGAATACCTCCCATTGGGGAACCACTGTGCCAGATCCCTTCAAGCCTGTGGCCCCGGGTTCTAATAATGAGCGGTGCCTTCTGCTTTCCGCGCGTTCTGTATTGGAGAGTTGCCAGGTCATCACTCATGATCTGTAGAGAATACAGGAGGTAATCCAGGTATTGGATCTCGGCTATAGGCCTTAGGCCTCTCATCGCCATTCCTATCCCCTGTCCCAGAATGGTTGCTTCCCTTATTCCTGTATCAGCAATTCTTAGCTCCCCATATTTTTCCTGAAGTCCTTCAAGTCCCTGGTTAACGTCACCTATTTCTCCTGTATCCTCTCCAAAAATGAGAGCATCGGGATGTTTTTCAAAGATCTTGTCAAAGTTATCTCTAAGGATCAGGCGCCCATCTACATCTTCTGAAGATTCATCATAAGTAGGCTCAACAGGCTCAATCTTTAAGGCGTTATATTCCGAAGAACTGTAGAGGTGACTGCTGTATTGCGGCCGGGTCTCTTCAGTGAATTTGTCTATGAAATTTATAAGTTCTGCTTTTGCCGGAGAATTCTCTCCTCTCATATACCTAAGCGTCTTACGGGCTGCAACAAGAATATCACGTTTTAGAGGTTCTTTATTCCCCTTAAGTTCTTCTTTTAACTGAAGAATAAAGTTTTTGTTCTGGCTACTTTCAGCAGATCTTTCAAGCACAGGCAGTACATCCTGAACCTTATTTTTTACAGGAGCCATATGAGCTTCCCATGCGGCTTTCTTGCCATCTCTAACCTGCTTCTTTATGTCTTTTTCTATCTCCTGCAGTTCTTCTTCTGTAGCGATATTGGTGGCGATCATCCACTCTCTCATCTTTACATTACAGTCATGCTCACGTTCCCACTGCAATCTCTCTTCGCTTTTATAGCGTTCATGAGAACCGGAAGTAGAGTGGCCTTGTGGCTGCGTAAGTTGTTGAACATGGATCAACACAGGAGTATGTTCCTCCCGGGCTAATTTACTTGCAGATTCATAAGTTTCAATAAGTGCAGGATAGTCCCAGCCATTAACGGTGAAAATTTCATAACCGTTATTTTCTCCTTTATCTCTCTGGAACCCCTTTAAAACTTCTGAAATATTTTGCTTGGTGGTTTGATGTCTTGCATGCACCGAGATACCGTATTCATCATCCCATACATTCATTACCATTGGGACTTGAAGTACCCCTGCAGCATTGATGGTTTCCCAAAAAAGTCCTTCACTGGTACTGGCATTACCGATCGTTCCCCATGCGATCTCGTTACCATTCTTTGAAAATTTCTCTGAATCAAGACCTTCAACATTTCTGTAGATCTTTGAAGCCTGTGCAAGACCTAAAAGTCGGGGCATTTGTCCTGCGGTAGGGGAAATATCTGCACTGGAGTTCTTTTGTTGCGTAAGATTTTTCCAGGTTCCATCCTCATTCAGACTATGAGTGGCAAAATGTCCACCCATTTGTCGGCCGGCAGAACTAGGTTCCTGCTCAATATCTGTAGTGGCATATAAACCTGCAAAAAATTGCTGAATGGTCATGGCCCCTATAGCCATCATAAAGGTCTGATCCCTATAATAGCCTGAACGGAAATCACCATTTTCAAAAACCTTTGCCCATGCCAATTGCGGCACTTCCTTTCCATCACCAAAAATTCCGAATTTGGCCTTACCTGTAAGTACCTCGCGTCTACCTAAAAGACTACACTCACGGCTCGTTACCGCCAGTTTATAATCGCCTATCACCTGCGCCTTAAAATCTTCAAAAGAAATTGCACTTTTTGAGGAAGTTTCACTCTGCATAATACGTGTTTAAGATTACAGCAAATGTACAGAAAACAATGATTAATTACAATTCAATAGAAGCAGCAAAAAATCATTTTTCAGCAACGAAAGTTTATTATAATTGAGAATAATATAATGTACAGGGAACTGACCAATTTTCTTTAAGAAAATGAAAATCGCTTAGAACCAGCTTCTCGTAAAAAGTCCTGCCAGCGTTTGAATATCCAATGTGGCAATAAACCTTATTTTTTGATCATAATTCCCTCCTTCAAATTCCCAACCTTCGCTGGAATGAACCGGGAAGAAAATTTCAAAATAATTCTGTACCAGGCTCAATCTTATTCCGGAGTCATATAGCAGCTTGGCATTTTTATTCCTATTCTTTACCAGCCCTACATCACTGTAGGCATAGATCCATTTCCAAAGGGTTATACTTCCGTTGACGGTAGTGATCCATTGGTTCGCGAATTCCGGCTCAAGCATAGATTTGAATCCCCCTTCAGCAAGAATGATCTGCTGACTAAAAACTCCGCTGGTTTCACTTCTTCCATAATAATTGTAGTCGAAGAGATAATCTGTAGGGCGGTCCAGGGCAAAACTGAAATAATCGGACTCCGGCATGTCATTATACAAAAATGCACCTCCAAAGAAGCGAAGACTTATCTGCCGGTCATTTTTTAAGAGCTTTCTATATTCGAGGGTTAAGGAGGATTTGCTGAATTGCTGTGCAAGCTGGAAATCCAGGCCTCCCGAAAGGTGGGTTACCATCCCAGGGTTATTAAAGGAATAATTGATATTGAAAACACTGTAATCCGGTACTTCCAGATCTGTGAATTCATTTTCATCCCTGTATACATTCACATTACGCACCATAATCCTTTCCTTTTTCCCGTTCCTCATATAGGAGTCCCGAAAATAAAGAGAAAGATAGGGGGTAAGGCGTTGGTACATGAGGTCATAACCAAAGTGATACCTGCTGCCACCAATTCCATATTTTATCAAATAAAGATCTTCGTCGAAAAATATTTGATGTGATAGGCCCGCATTACCTACAAGGGTTTTGCTCCCGGTCGCATAGAAAGGAGAAATATTGTACTCAAAATTGCGGTCAAGGATCGTCTTATTGTACAGCTTTAGCCCCAGAGCCAGGCCATCATATAAGTTATACTGAAATTCGGGCATGAAGAACACCTGTTGATATCTTGGGTCTTCGATATCTTTAAAAAGCCTGAATTGTAGCGGCCGGTTCATAATACCGCCTACCGTGCGGTAATTATTCCTTCTGTTGATCTCGGGAACGATTCCCTCATGGTTGATGGCTACCTGTTCTACACGTTTGGCAGGAAGGTAAACCGTTCGAATACCGGCAGAGTGTTCAACCCATTTCTTGAACACTATTTCGTCATCATTAAGCCCATAGACCTGTATTGGCGCAGTAGTCCCCGTTTTGTTCCTTAAGGTTACTCTTAAGGAATCACCTTCTTTATTAATGCTGCGTATTTTGAAGTCTATCTCATCTTTGGTCGCAAGGTATTCATCAAAGAACCAGCTGATATCTTTGCCTGCATTCGATGTAAGCAGCTTACGAAAATCCTGAGTATCCACAGGTTCCAGTTTATACTTTCTATAGAATTCCTTTAGAGAATAAGGAATGGTATTGTCTTCAAGAAAGTGGTCCAGGTAGTTCAGGCCAACCCCGGCCTTAAAAGGATTGGCGATGTTCTTATTGAATTTAATCAAAGAATCCTGAGGTGTAGTGAGCGGCTGATCGATATGTTTTCGAGCCACGAAAAGATACATTAATGGATACTGGTCATTGAAACCAAGGTTAGAGGCATGGAACCACCTTACACCAATAACATCACTTAAACTTCCCAGTAATTTTAGATCGGGGTAGTGCTCGTCAATATACTCCATCATCAAATAGATCTGTATACCATCAAAGATCCATTTATCCTCTCTTGGATTAAGCAAAAGAGTATTTTCCAGGTAATTTTCCGTGAGGATTTTAAGTTGCTTCAGTTCATATCCAAAACCATCAGGAAAAGGTCTCAGGAATTTTGGTAACTGGTTGAGGCCGTAAACAGGGTTTGAACCATAATCCTGTTGTGTGGCCAAAATGATTGGATGAGGATATGAGCCTAAATTGGTGTTGAGGAAATCAACGACCCTTTTTACAAAAAAAGACTTCATGCCGGCATTCACGCCCCTGTCTGTAATATTACTTATCACATGAAGGCTGTCTACCGTTAGGTCGTCAAAAACGACTTCTGTGGTGAGGTAAAGTTCTGTGTCCAGCCGTTCATTTCCTGATAGATAAACAGTTTTTTTGCTGCCTTCTGGCGCGATCTTATCCATTTTTAAAGCCGAAACAGCTGCAAGTTTAGAAGGTATCGTAAGCTGAATGTCCAGGTCAAGTTTGGGAAGATAAAGATCATTCATGTTCTTATGACTGTAGACTTTCCAGCCGTCATTATAAACTCCGGGGGCGATGAACCAGTATCGCAAGGCATAGTTTCCGTTATTTTGATAACCATAGCGGGTAAATTCGTCGCTGGGGATCTTTACGGAATAATTTAAGTTGATCACATATTTCTCACGGGGAGCAATAGGCTCCTTCGGAACAATTCTTATCAAATCGGGGTGTCCTTTTGGCCGTTCCCATTCCAGAAGGTCAAAAGAATCTCCCATTATGGAGTTTATTGTAGTTCCTCCTCTTTTCTCCTGCCTCGCAAAATGGAAGCTACGATCGTGATCTTCATAGAATCTTCGGGCAAGGGGAGTTCTGGTGTCAGAAAAGGCATTCATCCAATCACTCAAAAAGATCTCGTGCAGGGTATCATTGCTGGTATTCCTGTACTCCAGTGTTTGCTGAATGTACAGGGACTTAATGGAATCATTGAGTTCCGCTTTTATGTGAACATTATGTTGTCCAAAGAGCGGAAAGCAGATGAATGCAAGAAGTGAGAAGATTAAAAATCTTATGTTCAATTTATAAAGAGTAGATAGGGATTAATCAATTAACGATATCGCCATGCAAGATATTATTTCATGAGATAATATTCAGCTTATTAGTAATATTTTAGTACGGACAGAATATTTATTTTTCTGCAGATATACCAGAGGAGAATTTACTCAATAAAAAGAGAAAACAGCCCTTCCAAAAAGGCTGTTTTTCAATTAGATTTCAGGAAGGGATCCTAGAAGTTCGGACTTAGATTATATTCATCATAGAACTTGTCAAGTATCTCGATAACCTCATCTGCTGTATCCACTACCTGAATAATATCGATGTCACCGGCACTAATATTCTGAAAGCTGTCCAACAAAGTTGTCCGCACCCAATCTATCAGGCCACTCCAAAAGTCCCTACCCACCAAAATAATGGGAAATTTATCGATCTTGTTGGTCTGGATAAGGGTGATCGCCTCAAAAAGTTCATCAAGAGTACCAAATCCTCCCGGCATTACCACGAAACCCTGAGAATATTTCACAAACATTACCTTCCTCACAAAAAAGTAGTCAAAGTTGATGTTTTTGTCACTATCAATGTAAGGGTTGTCGTGTTGTTCAAATGGCAAATGTATATTTAATCCTACAGATGTTCCTCCTGCAAGATGTGCACCCTTATTTCCGGCCTCCATTACCCCGGGTCCACCCCCGGTAATGATACCGTAACCATGCTCAACGATCTTCTTGGCTACCTCCTCGGTTAACTTGTAGAATTTATGATCGGGTTTTGTCCTGGCCGATCCAAAAATTGAAACACAAGGACCTATTTGACTTAGTT
Organism: uncultured Flavobacteriaceae bacterium; assembly: GCA_964388165.1. Classification (GTDB taxonomy): domain Bacteria; phylum Bacteroidota; class Bacteroidia; order Flavobacteriales; family Flavobacteriaceae; genus Salinimicrobium. The sequence continues at coordinate 6,971 of CAYLZB010000063.1, forward strand.
TTTCATATCCGTTTACAAATTCCCCCATGATCTTAAAAATGGCCCAGGAGTCATTTGTTTTTATTTCATTCCAGCTTTTATTTCTTGTTTCTGTTCTCATAAAAATTTCAAATTGCGGCTAATTTAGTTCTTTTTGAAGAAAGTGGGCGGTGTAGCTTTTAGGGTCTTTGGCTACTTCTTCAGGCGTACCCTGGGCTACGACCTCACCTCCGTTCTTACCACCCTCGTAACCGATATCAATGACATGGTCGGCCATTTTGATGACATCAAGGTTATGTTCTATGATAAGTACAGTGTTTCCTTTATTTGCCAGTTTATTAAGAACTTCCATTAGCACCCGAATGTCCTCAAAATGTAAACCTGTTGTGGGTTCGTCAAGAATATAAAAAGTATTTCCCGTATCCCTTTTTGACAGTTCTGTAGCAAGCTTTATTCGCTGGGCTTCCCCTCCCGATAAGGTAGTACTCTGCTGTCCCAGGGTAATATAGCCCAATCCAACATCCTGAATCGTTTTTAGCTTTCTATAGATCTTGGGAATGTTCTCAAAGAAGATAACCGATTCATTTATGGTCATATCCAGTACATCGGCAATAGATTTTCCCTTGTACCTTATTTCCAGAGTTTCACGATTGAAGCGTTTACCCTGGCAGGTTTCACATTCAACATAAACGTCTGGAAGAAAGTTCATTTCGATCACCCGCAAACCTCCACCCTTACAGGTTTCACATCTTCCGCCTTTCACATTAAAACTGAAGCGCCCGGGTTTGTATCCCCGTATCATGGCTTCAGGAGTTTTGGCAAAAAGGTTGCGAACTTCAGAAAAGACTCCGGTATAAGTTGCCGGATTTGAGCGCGGAGTACGACCAATAGGTGTTTGATTAATATCGATCACCTTATCAATATGATCGAGACCTTTTATGCTTTTATAAGGCTTAGGTTTCTTGACTCCATTGAAATAGTGGGCATTCATAATAGGGTAGAGGGTCTCATTTACTAAAGTAGACTTCCCACTACCAGAAACTCCTGTGACAGCGATCATTTTTCCTAAAGGAAAACTGACGCTAACATTCTTCAGGTTATTTCCCGTCGCACCTGTAAGATCGATCTTTTTGCCATTTCCCTTCCGCCTCTTTTTAGGCACTTCTATTTTCATGCTGCCGTTAAGGTAATTGGCAGTAATGGTATTGTGTTTCCGGATTTCTTCGGGAGTTCCTTCGCTAATGATCTCACCCCCATGTCTACCGGCTTCGGGTCCTATATCAATGACATGATCTGCACGTTCGATCATATCTTTATCATGCTCTACCACAATCACCGAATTCCCTAGATCCCTAAGGGCAACAAGGGAATTAATAAGTTTTTCATTGTCACGCTGGTGTAGACCGATACTTGGCTCATCGAGAATGTAAAGGACCCCCACTAGTTGCGAACCTATTTGAGTTGCCAGCCTTATTCGCTGTGCTTCTCCTCCGGAAAGGGATTTAGAGCCTCTATTCAGGGACAGGTAATTGAGCCCCACATCAACCAGGAACTGGAGGCGTACCCTTATTTCTTTGATAACCTCAGCGGCAATTTTTTGCTGTTTTTCTGAAAGCCGGGAATTTAGATCCTGAAACCATTCAGCAAGATCGCTTATATCTTTTTGAGCTAGTTCAGCAATATTTTTCCCGTCAACTTTGAAGTAAAGAGACTCCTTTTTAAGTCGGCTGCCTTCACACTCCGGACATTTAATTTTGTCCATATAATCTTTTGCCCAACGTCTTAGGGAAGCAGATTCATTTTTTTCATAGGTCTCTTCAATAAAAGTCGCGACCCCTTCAAAATCGATCTTGTATTCCCGTGTGATCCCAAGGGTTTTGGATTCTTTGCTAAATTTTTCCTTGCCGCCGAAGAGGATCATGTTTAAAGCTTCCTGGGGAACCTTCTGTACAGGATCTGTAAGGCTGAAGTCAAAGCGTTCTGCGATCAACTGTAGCTGACTAAAGATCCAATTCTTTTTTTGTGGGCCGTGGGGGGCAAGAGCGCCGTTTTTTATACTTTTTGAAGGGTCCGGAATGATCTTCTTCTCATTGACCTTATGCAAGGAACCAATTCCGTTACATACGGGACAAGCTCCCTTTGGAGAATTGAAGGAGAAATTATTGGGTTCAGGATTGGGATATGAGATTCCGGAAGTGGGGCACATCAGGTTTCGGCTGAAGTATTTGATCTCCCCGCTATCCTGATCCATGATCATCAACACATCGTCTCCATGGTGCATTGCCGTTTTAATACTTTCAGTAAGCCGTTTGCCCGAATCTTCATTATCTGAAACCTTGATACGATCTACCACTATTTCGATCTCGTGGATCTTGTAACGGTCCAGCTTCATCCCCTTTATAATATCCCTTACCTCTCCATCTACACGTACCTTTAAAAATCCCTGTTTAGCGATTTGCTCGAACAGCTCTCTATAATGCCCTTTTCGAGACCTTATGACGGGAGCTAATACATTTATCCTCTTCCCCTGAAAATTTTTCAGGATCAACTCCTGGATCTGTTCATCACTATAGCTTACCATCTTTTCTCCCGTGTTATAGCTATAGGCATCACTGGCCCGGGCAAAAAGCAGCCTTAGGAAATCATAGATTTCGGTTATAGTTCCTACAGTACTTCTCGGGCTTTTACTGGTGGTTTTTTGTTCTATTGCAATGACAGGGGAGAGGCCATCTATCTTATCGACATCGGGTCTTTCAAGACCACCAAGAAATTGACGGGCATAAGCTGAAAAGGTCTCAATATAACGACGTTGCCCTTCAGCATAAATAGTATCGAAAGCCAGGGAGGACTTTCCTGAACCCGATAAACCTGTAATTACTACGAGCTTTTCCCTGGGAATTTTTACATCGATGTTCTTGAGATTATGGACCCGTGCCCCCAGTATTTCAATAAATTCTTCTGTTACAGCCATAATTTTTTTGCAAGGGGGCAAAGGTACTGAAACAGCAGGAATTAAGAAAAGATCCTTCCATTGAAGAACCGAAATATCCATATAGGTTCCATAGTTAACTTTTTTCTGTCAAATGTTCTCTTAACGATGACCTTTTAAAGATTAAAACTGCGTTAAAAAGCAATCTATTTGTAGGAATTTTGATTTTTTAACCAATTAGAAGTCAGAATATTAGCACGTAAGTTTAGGAATACTTTTAAAGTAGCTTCTATATCTTTACTAATGAAAGTTAAACAGTTATATAACTGTGGGGTATTACAAAATAATGATTAGTTCAGAGTAAGAATTTATGGAAAAGAAACAACTACTACTAATCACCAGGAACCAGGATTTAGCCGAAAACATAGAAAAAGAAGGAAATTTAAACTTCTTTACAACCGATGTCAATAGTATTCACGCCGGCTATCCTTTAGCTCTTACGATCTTACCGGACGTGATCCTGATAGACTATGCTTCCCTTGGACTTGAAAGTCTTAAGAATCTGTCCCGTTTTAAATCCACACATTTTTTAAACAAATCATTTCTTTTTCTTCTTGGAGATCAGGAAAATAAGAAGTTCCTGAATAACAATTTTACCGACATTGTAGATGGGATCATTTATGATAAAGGATGTTATTACGCCATTGTAAAGGATTTGATAGAAAAGACCAGGATCAAAAAATGTCTTACCAACTATTGGAAAGATTCCTTCATGGGTCTCTTTAACCTGCTGGAATATCCGGTTATTTTGTTACAGGACGAAAACGTTGTAGCCATGAATGATGCCTTTAGAAAAGACTTCTTCATAACCGGGAAACAGGAAATAAATCTCACAGATCTTGTGGCTCAAAAGAATCGGGTAAAAGTGAAGGAAACCCTCAAAAAGTTTGTTCGTGGGAAACATATGAAGGCGGTCACCAGGACTACCCTGGTAATGAAGGAAAAGATAAGGGAGGCAAGGATCACTTTTTCTAAGCTGGATATGAATTTATGTGGTCAAATGATCATGATGATCAATTTTACCGGTAACGATTTCCCTTTAAAAGAGGAAGTGGGTACAAGTTCGAAGGAAACCGAGAAGTATTTTTCTTCTAATTGCAACGAAGAGGAGCAATGTTTTACCAAAAGGGAAAAAGAAATTATTGTGCTGCTTTGTAAAGGTTATAAAACCAAAGAAATTTCTGAAGCTCTGTGTATCTCGGCTAAGACCATCGAGAAACACAGAGCTAATATTATAAGGAGAACCCGTTCGGGGACGATCCTGGAAAGTATTGTATATGCTTTAAACCACAATATGATAGAGATATGAAGAAATGGAGGGTTTTCCCCCATTGTTATAGCTTAAGATAAATCCTACATTTAACAGGAATTCTCTTAACGTCCCCCCGAAAAATTTTGCGCGCGGCGCAGACCTAAAAACTGAGTTTATTAACCATTATATATTTATTAACCATTCTAAATTTTTATTAATCAAAAACCTTTAAATTATGAAACACTTCAAATTTTCCATTGCCTGGCTAGCCATGCTGGCATTGATCTTTACTTCGTGTAGTAAAGAAGAATCTGACCCCGCAGCCGGAGATCAGGAATTAGTTGAAATTACTTTTGGCTCCTTGTTAGCTGATTTTAACAGTGTAAACAAGCAAGCTGAACCCGGTGAATGTAGTGATGGAACCCCTTCCTATGTCCTTGTAGGGATCACAGAAGGCGCAGACCCAGATGGAACAAATTATATTGACGATGGGGATCCTGATGCCGATGACCTTATTGAGGTAGACCTTAAATGGAATGCAAGTATGAATGTCTGGGAAACGGTATATACAGATCTTCTTGCTTTACCAGCCGGACCCTATCAACTACAACATTTTGTTGTTTATGATGAGGGAGGTAATGCTCTTTGGGTAGCACCCCGTACAGGAGGTGCATATGCCTCAAATGTTGACAATCCTCTACCTCAGCTCATTGACCTTGCCGCCGGTACAAAGCCTTATATAACTGTAGATGTGCTTTGTTTCATTCCTAGAAGCGAAGAAGCCTATGGTTATTTATTCTTTGATCTTAACCAGGTAAGAATTGAAAACAACTATTGCATATTCGTGGATTACTGCTGGGATGAAACCGGACGTGATTATCCTGCAGAATTCTCTGTTGAAGTGTGGACAGATGATTTTGAAGGAACTCCTTTAGTGCTTAACAATAGCGGTAATGTTGTTAACACAGATGGTGCATGGCCTTCAGCTTCAGTCTTATGTTTTGCACTTCCGGAAATTGGACCTAATGAGCTTTATTACGTAAGAGTAACATTAGAAGATTATGATGGTGCTTATGAATTGGATCCGGAACTGGATTATATCGTGGACTTTACTATAAGTCAGGCTGATATTGATGCACAACTTGAGATGACTCCTAGGT
>CAYLZB010000064.1:0-12164 GCA_964388165.1 uncultured Flavobacteriaceae bacterium
GGTGCCCAACAGGATGAGAAAGCCATGCTTTCCTGTTATATTTCCAAAAACCTTGTAGAGGAAAAAGGATTAAATGCCGGCAAGGTCGTAAAGGAGCTTGGGAAATATATTCAGGGCGGTGGCGGCGGTCAACCTTTCTATGCAACTGCCGGAGGTAAAAATCCCGCCGGACTGGATGAAGCGCTGCAAAAGGCGGAGGAGTTTGTGAAATAAGAAATTTATTAAATCTAATAGGTTCCGAGACTTTTTAGGTTATTTAATATTAGAGGCTGTAAGCCTCACAATTTTTAGCCCGGAGCAGCGCTCCGGGTTTTCTATTTGTAAAAGATCCGTCAGCCTGTAAGGCTGAGACTAAATAGTGAACGGTTCCAGCCTTACAGGCTGAGATTAATTATTGAAAATCCTAAAATAATAAGGTTGCCTAAAATATGTATTTTAGCATACCACCTGCAAGGTCTTTTTTGTCCTGCTAGTAGTATCGCTTCAAATTAATTGAAAAGACCTACGAGGTTTTGGAAACCTCGCAGGTCTATAAAGCATAAAAATGGAATTTCGTACTCCTGTTCCCATAACCCCTCAAGAACCAAAAATTGGTTACTCCTCAAAAGTGCTGCTTTTGGGTTCTTGTTTTGTGGAGAATATTGGGAAGAAACTGGAGTACTTCAAATTTCAACAGCTGCTCAATCCCTTTGGGATCTTGTTCCATCCTGTGGCTATTCATAACTTCCTGAAAAGAGTAAAATCCGGTTATGATTTTACTGAAGCCGATATTTTCTTCCACAATGAGACCTGGAAAAGCTATGAAGCACATTCTGACCTTAATTCGGTTGAAAAGGAGGAGATTCTTCATAAATTAAATACTGCCGTTCAAGGAACAGCTGATTTTTTAAAGTCGGCTACTCATGTGATTATCACTCCGGGAACTGCGTGGGGATACAGGTTAAAAGAATCGGGGGAAGTAGTTGCGAACTGCCATAAGGTGCCGCAAAAGAATTTCAGCAAAGAAATAACGGAGGTCGAAAATGCCCTTTTTGAGACCTCAGAAATTATTAAATCGCTGAATCCTTCGGCAAAGGTTATTTTCACTGTTTCACCTGTGCGGCATTTGAAGGACGGTTTTGTAGAAAATCAGCTGAGCAAGGCTAAGTTGATCACAGCAATTCATGAAATAGTAGCTTCCAAAAAGCACTGCTTTTATTTTCCGTCGTACGAGATCATGATGGACGAGCTTCGGGATTACAGGTTCTATGCTGAGGATATGGTGCACCCGAATAAAACGGCTGTAGACTATATCTGGGAGAAATTCAGGCAAACCTGGATCGCTTCAGAAGCTTCCGAAGTGATGAAGAGAGTTGATACCATCCAAAAAGGGCTTTTGCACCGGCCATTTAATGAAACTTCCGAAGCACATCAAAAATTCCGCAGAGATCTTCAGCAAAAGATAGAAAAGCTGGAAAAAGAGGTGCCGGGAATTAATTTTTAAGGTAAATCTTCACATTTTCTTCAAATAAAGCCTTAAGCTTATTCGTATTTTAGGAACATGAAGAAATATATTCTTGGTGCCCTTGCGGTGTTGATCATTTTCCTGGCCTACCGCTACTTTGAGAACAGAAATGAGGAAAGGGATCGTCTTGAGGAAAGTACGGCTATGATCCAGCAGCAGATCAAGAATGTTGGAAAGCTGGTGGTGACCGAAGGCACTTTTTCGCAGGTCTATACTTACAAAGACACAAAAAACAGATTTCTCGACGTGCTCCCGGCCCGGAAAAGAGCTTTGATCATCGTCAATGCCAAAGCAACAGTGGCCTACGACCTAAGTAAGCTGGAGACAGAAGTTGATGTGGAAAACAAGACGGTGCGCATAAAACATATACCGAAGGAGGAGATCAACATCTATCCCGACATAAAATATTACGACATCACCCAGGATTATCTCAACCAGTTCACGGCCGAGGATTACAACAAGATCAAAACCCGTATCAACAAATCCATGCGGGAAAAGGTGGAGAATTCGACTTTAAAATCGAATGCCAAGAACCGGCTGATAAGCGAGCTGCAAAAGATCTATATCCTTACCAACACCCTTGGCTGGACCCTTACCTATAATGACGAGGAATTTGGTGCAGCCCGGGAAATGCAGGAGTTAAAGCTTTGATTACTGAGTTACCAGTTCGGGCTTTACCAGTCCGATGCCGTTATCGATAAGATGGGCAACTTCGGGTCTTCTTCGCTTAACATCCTCGAGATGTTCCAGAACTTTAGAAGCAAGTTTTTCATCTTTTCCACTGGTCAATTCAAAGATCTCTACAGAGAGCAACCAGTCTTTTTGATGATATTTTTTTACGATGTCAAAGGCCGCATCCAGCGAAAACTTCGTGTTCTTTCCCTCTCTAATATTCCGAACCGATTCATAAAGCGATTCCAGTTCTTCCCGCTCGGGGGTTTTTTTGCTCTTGATCGTAGTTGACGATGGGGTATGGGTTATAAGATTAAATGATTTGGCATCTGCAGGTCCTGCAAAGGCCGAGATCACTTCCTTTCCTATAGCCATGTCGTAATTCCCCCATTCAGGTTTAAAAAGCACCTCATCTTTGTAGGTGACGGTGCAGTTCTTTAAGCTAATGAGAATGACCTTTCCCTGAAGATTCCTGGTGCCGGTGATGATCTCTCCTTCCACTTTCACTCCGCCTACAAATTCGAAACTCACCTGCTCGCCTTCATAGATGTCATAAGCTCTCAGGTCTCGTGGACCCATATCTTCAATGGCGAGATTAATGCCTTTTAGCCTTCCTACGGGAGAACCAAAGCCATCGGGATGATTCTTCTTACCATGCCCCACAAGCTCTTTCTCTCTTGAGGCCAGCGCTGTTTCCCCGGTTGTTTGGAAATAAACAGGTTTGCCTTCGTGTTCTATTACCCGGCTAAAGTTACCGGAGATCTGGATGCCGGTGCTGAGTTCTATAGTTCCGATGTTCCTGGAGTTGATAAGCTTTTGTAGCCCTTCGAGTCCGCCAACCCGCAAAGCCATTTTATTGGCAAATTCTTCCAAAACAAGACTCAGGTGAGCAAAATCGGGAGTCACGTAGAGTTGGGGCTGAGGTTTGGTAATATCGAAATCCTGCTGAGCTGCACTTATGTCGTATGATATCTTTTTAACTTTATCTGTCATACACCAGGTGCTTTCCCCGATAGAGGACAGAAGCCCCGCGCCGTAGATCTTAGGATCTTCGGGTGTACCTATGAGTCCGTATTCTACGGTCCACCAGTGAAGGTTCCTTATTTGCGCCATTTCACTTTGTTCCCGCAGATCGTTCTGCAGTTCATCCACTCTTTTTTCGGCGGCTGCGATCTCTTCTTCGGGAGTGTCTTCGGCTTCTTTAATGATGGACAGGTGGCGAATAGCTTCGTAGATCTCGTAATCTTTGGCGCTGGAAATAGCTTTGCAGCCTATTTCACCAAATCGTCTTAGGTATTCAGCATATTCGGGGTTGGCAATGATAGGAGCATGGCCCGCGCCTTCGTGGATGATATCGGGTGCCGGAGTGTATTCTATATGCTCGAGCTGCCTTATATCACTGGCGATCACCAGTACATTGAACGCCTGAAATTCCATAAAAGCTGCCGGCGGAATAAATCCATCCACTGCTACTGCAGCCCATCCTATCTCTTTTAAGATCCTGTTCATTCCATACATGTTGGGAATATGATCTATGGAGATCCCGGTTTGTTTTAAGCCATCGAGATAAGAGGAGTGGGCTACCTTGCTTAAGTAGTCCACATTTTTGCGCATAACGTATCTCCACACTGCCTGATTAATAGGCGTGTAATCCTCGTAATTCTGCGGTTTTATGAATTGCTTCAGGTGTGCCGGAAGCCTGTCGATGATCTCGTTTGATTCAAATTCTTGTTCCATAGCTATAGGTAATGAACAGGTTTTAAAGATACAAAATTATTGACTTTGCAATATCTTGATCTTGTTGAGGATAGCCTTTTAGGAAAATAAAAAAGCCGCTAAGATTTTCACTTTTAGCGGCTTCAGTCGGGGGGACTTTAATCTAATTCATAGAAGGGGGATATTTCTCCAGGATCTCTTCAACAATTTTGTTTATCCTTTCCTGTTTGTGCTCAACTTTATTGGAAAGGGCTGCGGTTCCCATTCCCTGCCAAACCAGTTCTTTCTCTTCTGCATCGACCAGGTCAATATATAATGTGCCTTCGGTTGTAGAATTTATGGTATTATAACCTGCTCCCCAATACCATGGGTGCCATCCCCAGCCGTAACCGTAGCCATAGGGATTGTTATAGATATTTATGTTCTCTTTGGTTTTGGTAAAAATACTCACCAGTAGATCCGGGTTATCGGACTTGGTAAATCCTTTTTCCTGCATTTCCTGATCAATGGCCCTTAGGATCCTTTTTTTGTCAAGATCGGAAATCTCTGCTTTGTCGATCCCCGGCTTAAAGAAGGCATAGGTTTGGTACTGTCCAAAATTTGCCTCGCGGTCGTAATCTGTCGCTACTCGAACTGTGTTGCAGGAAGTCATTACCAGCACGAATAGAACAAGTAACGAAGTAATTTTAATCGCTCTCATAAAAATAAGTTTTTAGGTTAAATGTCCAGTAGACGGTCATCGACCATGTTAGGAATGGTAACTTTTAAACGAGGTTCAGTTTCCATGGCCCGTTTAATTGCAAATAGAGCCCCTTCGTTCCTGGCCCAGGACCTTCTGGCGATCCCATTATTTACATCCCAAAATAACATAGAGTTCAGTCGCCTCTCCGACTCTTTGTTTCCCTCAAGAACCATACCGAACCCGCCGTTGATCACTTCACCCCATCCAACTCCGCCTCCGTTATGTATGCTCACCCAGGTAGCGCCTCTAAAGCTATCGCCTATCACATTCTGTATGGCCATGTCGGCCGTATAGCGGGAACCGTCGTAAATGTTGGAGGTTTCCCGGTAGGGGGAATCTGTTCCAGAAACATCGTGATGATCCCTTCCCAGGATCACAGGTCCAATTTCACCTTTTTCAATGGCTTTATTAAAAGCCCTCGCTATTTCGATGCGACCTTCGGCATCGGCATAGAGGATACGTGCCTGCGAACCTACCACCAGCCTATTTGCTCTGGCGCCTTCGATCCACTGTATATTATCCTGCATTTGCTGCTGAATCTCCTGGGGCGCCTCTTGTTTTAATTTCTGAAGCACTTCCCGGGCGATCGCATCGGTGCGCTCAAGATCCTCTTCTCTTCCTGAAGCACAAACCCAGCGGAAGGGTCCGAAGCCATAATCAAAGCACATAGGCCCCATGATGTCCTGCACGTAACTCGGGTAAGCAAAGTCCTTATCCTCTCCGGCTGAAGCTCCGCTCACAAAATTTCCTTCCTCATCTTTATAGATCTTCGCTCCGGCTCGTGAAGCTTCCAGTAAAAAGGCATTTCCATAGTCAAAGAAATAGGTGCCTTTTTTGGTGTGGCGGTTGATAGCTTCGGTTTGCCTGCGAAGACTCTCCCTTACTTTGTCTTTAAAAGATTCCGGGTCGTTGCTCATCATCTCATTGGATTCCTCGAAGGTCAAGCCAACGGGATAATAGCCCCCCGCCCATGGGTTGTGTAGCGAGGTCTGATCGCTTCCCAGATCGATCTGGAGATTTTCCTCGTCAAATTTTTCCCATACCTCTACCACATTACCAAGGTAGGCGAAGGAGATGGTTTTTCCCTGCTCTTTTGCTGCAGTTACTTTTTCGACCAGTAAGTCAAGATCCTCCACGACTTCATCTACCCAGCCTTGCGAATGTCTGGTATGAACAGCTTTAGGATTCACCTCGGCGCAAACCGTGATGCAGCCGGCAATATTTCCTGCTTTGGGTTGGGCGCCACTCATGCCTCCAAGCCCTGAAGTCACAAAGACGGACCCTCCCCGCGGCTCCCTCCCCGGGAAGGAGGGGGAGTTTTTTGCTATCTTTCTCAAGGCATTTAGTACTGTGATCGTAGTCCCATGAACTATGCCCTGGGGACCTATATACATATAACTCCCTGCCGTCATTTGTCCATATTGGGTTACCCCCAGCGCATTGAATTTTTCCCAGTCGTCCTGTTTGGAGTAGTTTGGGATCATCATTCCGTTTGTTACCACCACGCGGGGGGCATCGGGATGGGATGGAAAAAGTCCCAGCGGGTGACCTGAGTTCATGACCAATGTCTGGTCTTCGGTCATTTCGGCCAGATATTTCATTACCAGCCGGTACTGTGCCCAATTCTGAAAAACAGCTCCGTTTCCGCCGTACGTTATCAATTCATGCGGGTGCTGCGCTACTTTGGGGTCGAGGTTGTTTTGGATCATTAGCATGATCGCCTTTGCCTGCTCGCATTTACCGGGATATTCAGAAATTGAGCGGGCATACATATCGTAGTCGGGGCGCAGGCGGTACATATAGATCCTGCCATAGGTGTCCAGCTCATGGCGAAATTCCGGAAGCAGCTCTTCATGATGTTTCTTGTCAAAATATCTCAGAGCATTTCGCAGGGCCAGCTTCTTTTCTTCGGGAGAAAGAATATCCTTGCGTTTTGGGGCGTGGTTGACATTTGGATCGTATGCTTTTGCAGCAGGTAAGCTATTGGGAATACCTTCTAAAATGGCATTTTTGAAGTCCATATATGATCTATTTTTTCTGTTGGTTGGTTTTTTTATTGAACCCATAAGGGCAGTGGCGACAGCCGCTCTGGCAGCAGTAGCCTCTTTTGAGATGGTATTGTTCGGTAAAGCAGCGGTAGCCTTCGGGTGTTATATAATAGTCCCCTTCTTCGAGCGGGATATTTTTCCTGAAAAAACTCATATTACAAAAATAGCATTTTCTTATCTTGGCGATATGTTTGTGGTGGTAAATAAGTTCATTCTGTCCAGGCACTTCGACGGGGTGGTGCTATGGCCGTTCATAGTAGTGAAGCGGGCAGACCTTAAGGAGAACAAGGTTTTTATGAATCACGAACGTATTCACCTTAAGCAACAGCTTGAGATGCTCATCATTTTCTTCTTCGTCTGGTACTTCTTTGAATATTTTATCCGGTTCATGAAATATGGAGATTCTTATAAAGCCTACAGCCGCATAAGTTTTGAACGGGAGGCCTATGCCAATGAGAAGAACCTTGAATACCGTCAAAATCGGCCTTTCTGGAATTTCCTCAATTATCTTTAGATATACTCCTTTTAAACCTAAAGGTCCTTAAGGTCTTCAAGCATCGTAGGAAGCAGTTCGCTCACAGTGGGATGTATATGTACAGCATCCCGAATCACCTGGTAAGGCGCTCCTGCATACATTTGATCGATGACCGTGTGAATAAGTTCATCTGCTCCCGTTCCCAGAAATGTGGCTCCCAATATCTTATCTGTTTCGGCATCTATAAAGATCTGCATCTTTCCTGCAGTTTCTCCTTTCTCCTTAGCCCGCGCCACATTACTCATTGGCATTTCTGCGATCTTGGCTTTTATTCCTTTCTCATTTATCTGTTTTACGTTTAAACCTACCCGGGCCATTGGCGGATCAATATATGCAGCATAACAGGTAAACCTGTCCGATAGTTTCCTTTTTTTCTCTTCAAAAAGCTGAGAATTGACGATTTGGAAGTCATTGTAAGAGGTATGGGTAAAAGCACCTTCCCCATTGCAGTCCCCGAGCGCCCAAATATGAGGTACAGAGGTTTGAAGTTGGTCATTCACCTGGATAAATCCTTTTTCATTCACTTCAATTGCGGTATTTTCCAGATCCAGATCATCTGTGTTTGGTACTCTTCCCACTGCCAGCAACAGGTGAGAAGTCTTTATCTTTTTACTTCCTGCTTCACAGTCATAGGTGACTTCAATCACCTCATTTTCCTGGGTGGCTTTAATGCAGTTGGAATTAAGGAGCACCTGTATGCCGCTGTCTTTAATGATTTTGGTGATAGCTTCAGCAATATCATCATCTTCTTTATTCATAAGATGTGCTCCCTTCTCAAGAATGGTCACCTTGCTGCCAAAGCGGCTAAACATTTGCGCAAATTCCAGTCCCACATAGCCACCTCCAATGATCACCAATTCTTCGGGCACCTCTTCGAGTTCCAGCATGCTCCTGTTGGTAAGGTAATTTACATCCCGGAAGTCTTTGGGGACATTGGGCCTGCCGCCAACGTTGATGAAGATCTTTTCTGCAGAAAGCTCTTCTCCATTAACACCAATTGTGTTGTCATCAATAAAAGCCGCCTTTCCCCGAATGAGCTCGATGTTCTCCTCTTCGCCGAACATTTTCTCCAGCCCCTCATGAGAATCGGCAATTAATTTGTCTTTGCGGGCTTTGATCGTTTTGAGATCCACCCGCACTTTTCCAGAGATACTCACTCCAAGTTCCTCACTGTTTTTTGCAATGAATGCCCTTCTTGCTGAAGCAACATACGCCTTTGTAGGGGTACAACCAGTATTCACGCACGTACCTCCCAGCTCACTCTTCTCAATAATGGCAACTTTTTGACCATTTTTGGCGAGGCTGGAGGCCAGGGGAGGCCCTGCCTGGCCTGTACCTATTATAATTGTATCAAAATGTCTCATCTCTTTTTATTTTTAACGGGCTTTCCTGAAAATAAAGGAAACTGAGCTTTCTTTCTTATAATTAGTTCTTAATATTTGCACTTGTTCTGCAGGAAAACTGGAAGCTGTCCGAATTGACCACAAATTGTATATGAGTAATCCAGCAAAATTATTTGATGCACATCCCGAGATTCCTACTCAGTTCATTGCTGAAGTGAATGGCATTGCTATTTACCTGAAGAGGGAGGATCTGATACATCCTGAAGTTTCGGGCAATAAATTCCGGAAGCTCAAGTACAACATAGCTGAAGCTGCATCTCAGCAAAAGCAAATTCTTTTGACCTTCGGCGGTGCTTTTTCCAATCACATTGCCGCAACGGCAGCGGCCGGGAAAATAGCAGGCTTTGAAACTATTGGAGTAATAAGAGGGGAGGAGCTGGCACATGATCTTCAGAAAACCCTTAAAGAGAATCCCACCCTGAGATTCGCAGATGACTGCGGAATGAAATTTCATTTTGTAAGCCGGAGTGATTACCGAGAAAAAACTTCCGAAGTATTTATTGAAGAACTGCGGAAAAAATTCGGAGACTTCTACCTGGTACCCGAGGGTGGGACAAATGAACTGGCCGTAAAAGGATGTGAGGAGATCCTAAATTCCGAAGATGCAGAATTTGATGTGATCGCTTGTGCAGTGGGAACCGGAGGCACCATCAGCGGACTCATAAATGCTTCCGGAGAAAACCAGCAAATCCTGGGATTTCCGGCGCTAAAAGGAGATTTTTTAAAAGCAGAGATAGAACAATTCAGCAAAAAAACTAACTGGAGAATTATACCAGATTATCATTTTGGAGGTTATGCTAAGGTGGACAAAGTTTTGATCGACTTCATTAACGACTTCCGAAGGGATTATGGGATACAGCTGGACCCTGTTTACACCGGCAAGCTTATTTACGGGATCTTTGATCTCGCACGGAAGAACTATTTTTCTAAAAATACTCGTATTTTAGCCATTCATACCGGAGGTCTTCAGGGCATTTCCGGCATGAATAAGGTGTTAAAAAAGAGAAATTTACCCCCAATTTTGACGTAAGATGAGAATTGCACTAAGATTTTTCACATTATTTCTCCTGATCTTCACCGTATCCTGCGGCACCGGTAAAAAGACCACCCGAAAAGGACAGGTTGCCAATAAAGAACAAAGTACCGAAAGAAGAGGTTCTGAAGGGAAAATTTCCCAACCGAACACTCCCTCTACTCCCACAACATACACAGACAAGGTTTCGAGATATATTCAGCTTTACGCTCCTCTTGCTCAGGAAGAGATGAAGCTGTATAAGATTCCTGCCAGTATCACCCTTGCACAGGGAATTCTGGAATCGGGTGCTGGGGAAGGGGATCTCACGCGTAGGGCCAATAATCATTTCGGGATCAAGTGCCATGGCTGGACGGGAGGAACTGTGTACCATGATGACGACCGTTCCCAGGAGTGTTTCAGGAAATATAATGATCCAAAATATTCCTATCGGGATCACTCGCTTTTTCTCACCGAAAGAAAACGATATGCAGCCCTTTTTGACCTGGATATTACCGACTATAAAGGATGGGCTCACGGGCTGCGGGCTGCAGGCTATGCAACCGACAGGAAGTATCCCGATAAGTTGATAAGTCTTATCGAAAGATATCAACTTTACCTGTATGATGGGGATGCTCCTGCAAGAGAGGTTGTGGCTTATTCGGCTTCGAGCTCCTCACAGAATTATGATGCGCGGGCATATACAGTACAAAAAGGCGATACCCTTTACTCCATCGCAAAAAGGCACAACCTAACAGTTGAGCAACTACAAAGAATTAATAATCTACAGGGCACTAACATTGGCATTGGCCAGACGCTTTTAGTGACTCCTTAAAACCATATTATGATCTATAAAAGAAGCAGCGAACTTTTCACTGCAGCTAAAAAAGTTATTCCCGGCGGAGTAAATTCTCCTGTAAGAGCATTTAGTGCCGTTGGGGGAGAACCTATATTTATAAAAGAAGCCAAAGGAGCTTATCTTTTTGACGAAGACGGAAATAAGTACATCGACTACATCAATTCCTGGGGGCCGCTCATCTTAGGGCACGCCCATGAGCCTGTAGTGAATGCCGTGGTCGAAAGAGCCAGAAAAGGAACCTCTTTCGGAACTCCTACTCAGCTGGAAACAACAGTGGCTGAACTGGCAGTATCCATGGTCCCAAATATCGACAAGATACGAATGGTGAACTCGGGAACCGAGGCTACGATGAGTGCGGTTCGTCTGGCCCGCGGATTCAAAGGCAGGGACAAGATCATCAAATTTGCCGGCTGTTATCACGGGCACAGTGATTCTTTTCTCATCCAGGCGGGGAGTGGTGCCGTGACCTTTGGAACTCCCAACAGTCCGGGGGTGACAAAAGGAACTGCACAAGATACCTTGCTCGCTACCTATAACAACCTGGAAAATGTTGAGCAACTCCTCTCGGCTAATAAAGGAGAAGTTGCCTGTATCATTTTGGAACCTGTGGCAGGGAACATGGGATGTATCCCTCCAAAAAAGGGATTTTTGGAAGGTCTTCGCCGGCTGTGTGATGAGCATGATGTGCTGCTGGTATTTGATGAGGTGATGACCGGCTTCCGTTTGGCTAAAGGAGGAGCGCAGGAAGTTTACGGGGTGAATGCAGACATCGTGTGCTTTGGAAAAGTGATTGGCGGCGGACTTCCGGTTGGAGCTTTTGCTGCCCGTGACGAGATCATGGATTACCTGGCGCCAACAGGTCCGGTTTATCAGGCGGGAACCCTTAGCGGAAATCCGCTGGCGATGGCTGCGGGGCTGGCAATGCTTCAGGAATTGAATTCAGATGTCGATATATACAATAGGCTGGAAGAAAAAACATCCTACCTCCATAAAGGCCTCAAAAATGTACTTAATCGCAATAATGTTGTCCATACTATAAATCAGAAAGGCTCTATGATCTCGGTTCACTTTGGAGAAGAGCCTGTAACAGATTTTGCGTCTTCCTCGCGCTCTGCGGGTACCGGAAAGTTCAATAAATTTTTCCACGGTCTGCTCGACCACGGAATCTATATTGCACCAAGCGCATTTGAGACCTGGTTTATAACCGATGCACTTTCATACAAAGACCTTGATGCGACAATAGAAGCCGTGCATCAGGTTTCTAAGGGACTATAGAAAAACTCTGCTAATAAGTTCAGACCTCACAGGTTTTCAAAACCTGTGAGGTCTTTTTGGTTCCGGATTTTTAATTCCCCGGGAATATGCCGCTCCTCCGGAGCTCCTGGTTCTTCAGGAAAAATAGTTCTATAAATATGTCGCTCCTCCGGAGCTCTTTAGGAAATATTTTTTTCCGATTCCCACAGGTTTTCAAAACCTGTGAGGTTTTTTTGGTTCCGGATTTTTAATTCCCCGGGAATATGCCGCTCCTCCGGAGCTCCTGGTTCTTCAGGAAAAATAGTTCTATAAATATGTCGCTCCTCCGGAGCTCTTTAGGAAATATTTTTGATTTTAATTCTCTGGGAATATGCCGCTCCTCCGGAGCTCCTGGTTCTTCAGGAAAAATAGTGCTACAA
>CAYLZB010000065.1:0-12055 GCA_964388165.1 uncultured Flavobacteriaceae bacterium
AGCATCGCTTTACTTGTTTATGGAGGTGCGCAAAAGTGGTGACGCAGGTCCCGAATTTCAATTCCGGATCTGAATTCTATTTCCTGCATCAATTTTCTTAGTTTAGGCATTGCAAAAATATACCCTCCAAAAATGAGAAAATATACTGCCCTTATTTTGTTGCTCCTGTTTCAATTGGCCTGCAAAACTTCTCCGGAAATTGTGGTTTCCCCCTCTCCTCCCCCCGAACAGGGACTGGTAGTAGAAAATGCCATGGTGGTATCTGCCCGCGAAGAGGCTTCCAGGATCGGAGTGGAGATCATGAAACAGGGCGGTAATGCCTTTGATGCCATGGTAGCAACAGAAATGGCCCTGGCGGTAGTATATCCCTATGCCGGAAATCTGGGAGGTGGCGGCTTTATGGTGTACCGCCTGAGTAACGGAGAAACAGGAGCGCTGGATTACAGGGAAAAGGCTCCATTACAAGCGCATCGCAACATGTTCCTTGACAGCCTTGGAGAACCCGATCGTCAAAAAAGCTGGTTTGGCGGACTTGCAGTGGGAGTACCGGGGACTGTAGCCGGGATCTTTGCCGCTCACGAAAGATTTGGCAGTATGCCCATAGAAAAGATACTTGCTCCGGTCATCGACCTTGCAACAAAAGGGTTTGTAGTTACAGAAAAACAGGCTGCTTCCCTTGAGAGGCACCGGGAGGAGATCATAAGGTTCAACGGAGATGCCGTTCTATTTGCGCGGAAATACCAACCGGGAGACACTATTAAAAATAAAGCCCTTGCCGAGACCCTTGGCCGACTGGCATCACAAGGCCGGGAGGAATTCTACAGCGGGAAAACAGCCGAAGAACTCATAACCTTCCTGCAGGAGAATGGCAGCATCATTACCGGGGAAGATCTTGCCACCTATGAGGCGCAATGGCGTGAGCCCGTACAGTTCAAGTATGATGACCTGAATGTTATTTCCATGTCACCTCCTTCCAGCGGCGGGATCGTAATGGGACAGATCATGAAGATGGTTAACCCCTACCCCCTGCACGAGTACGGCCATAATTCGGTTAAGGCAATACAGGTGATCACCGAAGCAGAAAGAAGAGCCTATGCCGACAGGAGCTATTATCTTGGGGATCCCGATTTTGTGGAGATCCCCGTTGAAACTCTTTTAAGTGACCACTATTTGCAGGAGCGAATGGAAGAATTCAGCTTTGAATATGCCACACCATCCACCTCCATTAGCCACGGAAGCATTCCCGGCTATGAGAGTATGGAAACCACCCACTACTCCATTGTAGATCCCGCAGGCAATGCCGTCTCTGTGACCACCACACTTAACGGCGCTTATGGATCAAAACTTTATGCTGAAGAACTCGGATTCTTCCTGAACAACGAAATGGATGATTTCAGCGCCAAACCCGGGGTGCCAAATATGTTCGGACTTATAGGAGCTGAAGCGAATGCCATTGAACCCGGAAAACGAATGCTGAGTTCCATGACTCCTACTATTGTAGAAAAAGAAGGTAGGCTATGGATGGTCCTCGGCTCCCCCGGCGGCTCAACGATCATTACTTCGGTAATGCAGACCATCCTGAATGTAGCCGAATATCAAATGGGAATGCAACAGGCGGTGAATGCTCCCCGTTTTCACCACCAATGGCTTCCCGATGAAGTCCGGTTCGAACCCGATTCCTTTGAAAATGAAACCCTTGAAGCTTTAAAAAGTAAAGGCTATAATGTTACGGTAGGAGAATCCACCATTTTAGGTAAAGTGGATGCCATCCTTGTTCTGCCTAATGGCAAGCTGGAAGCAGGTGCCGATCCCCGGGGAGACGATGCAGCTGCAGGGTATTAAGATGATCTTACAAGGATTAAAGATTAAGAATTAATTGCTTTTAATTTGACGCTTCTTTCGGTGCGGGTAATTTCATTAAAGAAAAAATTTCAAATCGGTCATTCTCAATGCCTCTCCATTTAAAACGGAAATGAATAAATTGTAAGAAACAGAGAATTCCGGGTAAAAAAGTTGGATTAGAGAAGCATATCTACCTGAAATAAGCTTTATTTGTCACAGTAATCGCCGGTGATGAAGAAGTACAACATCTTATTGATCAGCCTTTCAGGATTCCTGATCCTTCTTAATTTTCTTCTTTTATGGCAGTATGGACCCGAAGTCCACCGCTGGGGCAGGCTAATTAGTACCCTTACATTTCTGGTACTTTTTCTAAAACACTTTCATCCCAAGAAGATCTTATTATTATGTGCTTTGGTATTATTAATCGTTGCCGATGCATTTGCACTTAAATATCATGAAGCTTTGTCCCAACGGTCATTTTTTGCTTTACAATCCATGGCTTATATCTTCCTGGTCTTTCACATTGGAAAATATCTCGTAAAACAAAAATTGAAGCGTTATCAAATAGGCTATACTGCAATTGTGGTCTTTTTAAATAGCTCCTTTATTGTGATCCTGGGAGACCTGCTTGCAGAAGAAGTTAGAGATCAAATGGTACAAAACCTTTTCTACGTCTATGGTGTTGCCACTATCCTTTTCATTAGTGGAGGTATTCTGTACTACGACCGGTTCCCAAATGATCTTTCTGCATCTTTCCTGATCGTAGTTGCAGGTCTTGTGGTCTCCAACCTCATGGGATTTCCCGCACATTTTATGGAGTTCGAAGAATTTTTCTACCTGGACCGGATGTTCTATGTATTTGGCACCGCCGGACTGGTCTCTTACAGTTATTACGCAGGTAAGGCCCTTTCCTCAGTCTCCGATGATATATCTCCCGAATACCGTAGAGATCTTCATAAAAGAACTCATCCCGGGGAAGTTCTTGATGAACAACTGGAAGAACATAACTACCTGTAGTTTTCAAGATATTTTTTATATGTCTTTAAAGAAACCTTTTCACCAATGAAGAAAAAAATAGCTCTTCTGAGCCTGTTACTAATTGTGGCCTTTCTTTCTTATTTTATAGATAGCTTTG
The DNA here is from genome assembly GCA_964388165.1 of uncultured Flavobacteriaceae bacterium. Taxonomy (GTDB): domain Bacteria; phylum Bacteroidota; class Bacteroidia; order Flavobacteriales; family Flavobacteriaceae; genus Salinimicrobium. Next base: position 2,978 of record CAYLZB010000065.1, read on the forward strand.
GGTTTATACTCCTGGCACTAATGGTCTTATCTGTTATTTTCTTAGTGTTGGCAGGAATTCTTCGCCTTTTTAAGAAGATCAAGGTAAGATACATTAAGATCCCTTTGATCACCATCTCCCTTTGTTTAGTGGGTATCCTCGTCTCATTAATCCGCCCTTTTGATGATCCGGTTTTGCATAGTGGCAGCGTGAGCGAAAAATTGGAATATGCTTATGAGACAGATCAGGGAGACAGGATGAAGTTAAGATCTTATCTTTTGGGAGACCTTCAAGAAAGGGATGAAAAGAGATTAGAGCAGGTAAAAAAGATCTATGGCCAAAAAAGAACTTTAAAGCCTCTGGACAAATTTCATGCTGCTTTTATCTTTCACCACAGTGATGATAGTAAGGATTATGCGATTGCCTCTATACTTGCAACTGCTGCTGCAAAAGACATGTCCCAGCAGGACAACTACCAGGTACAATGGCTTAGAAAAGCTGCATACGACCGGTGGATGCTATCGATTGGTAAAGCTGAAAAATACAATACCCAAAACAAATTTTCCATCGGGATAGAATAGTCTTAAAATACTTCCTGAAAATGCCATTTTTGGGAGGTAATATTTTCAGCGTCGGATTTACTTTTTCTAAAGAGTATTTGTAATTTAATGCTGCTTATTAATAATAAAAAAGGTAATGTCTACTTCAGCCAAACATGACGAGCGCATTGCGAAACTGACCTTTGCCTCTGTCTATCCCCATTACCTGAACAAGGTAGAAAAGAAAGGCAGATCAAAAGAAGAACTGGACAGGGTCATAGAATGGTTAACCGGCTTCGACAGTGACCAAATTGAAAAACTCATTCAGGAAAAGGTGACCTTCGAAGAATTTTTTGAAAGGGCTTCCCTTAATCCTAATTCGGCTCTCATAACAGGGGTGATATGCGGATACCGGGTAGAGGAAATCCAGAATCCTTTAACCCGCCGGGTGCGTTACCTCGATAAGCTGGTAGACGAATTGGCTAAAGGTAAAAAGATGGAAAAGATCTTAAGAGGTTCTGGATAAGTTCTTCCTCCCTTAAAATGCTTTTTTCAACACCTTTTTTTCTTCGCATGGCAATTAACCAAATACTCTTATCTTGCCTGCCCTAACCAATAACCAACTATGGCTTCAGGATTTTTTGCATTACTGGATGATATTGCAGCTTTAATGGATGATGTGGCGGTGATGGGAAAGGTCGCCGGCAAGAAGACGGCAGGTATCCTTGGAGATGATCTTGCTGTCAATGCCGAAAAAGCTTCAGGATTCATTTCTTCCCGTGAGATCCCGGTGCTTTGGGCAATTACCAAGGGTTCATTTCTCAACAAACTTATCATTCTACCCCTGGCCTTTCTGCTCAGCGCGTTTATTCCTGCAGCGGTTACCGTCATCCTGCTCCTTGGCGGACTTTACCTCGCCTACGAGGGTGCAGAAAAGATCTATGAGTTTTTCTTTCCTCACGCTCACGCAGAAAAAGTTCCCGAACTGCGAGAAATTACAAAAGAAGAAGCCCTAAGACTCGAAAAAGAAAAGATCAAATCGGCCATCGTGACCGACTTTATTCTTTCTGTAGAGATCGTCATCATTGCTCTGGGTACTGTCACCCAGGAATCCCTTATTACCCAGGTCCTGGTAGTTTCCCTCATCGCTCTCGTAGCCACAGTGGGTGTTTACGGGCTTGTAGCATTGATTGTTAGGATGGATGAGTTTGGGGCTAAATTGATCAACCTGAATGATAAAAAGAACAGCATTTCCGATAAGATAGGACAGTTCCTGATCAATGCCCTGCCAAAAGTTGTGAAAGGTTTGTCTATTATTGGAACACTGGCCCTGCTACTGGTCTCCGGGGGGATATTTGTACATAATATCCATTATATCCACGATCTGTTTCACAATATTCCTTCCATCATAGTTGAATTTCTAACCGGTCTGGTGGTTGGTTTCCTCGTGCTGTTGATCATCAAAGTCACCGGAAATCTGTGGAAAAAGATAAAAAACTAACTCAAGTTTCAAACAAGAGTAGGCAACTTCCTTACTGCAGCTTTGCCAGTTTTGCTGCAGCCTTTTTGTTCTGCGGGTCCAGCTGTGCAACCTTTTGGTAATAATCTATAGCCAGGTCCTTTCTACCTGTCTTCTCATACGCTTTGGCGAGTTCCAGGTTTGCCCTCGTAGATGTTGAAAATGTTCTGGCCGTCAATTCAAGGATTTGAATACCCGCTTCAGTCCTTTCCTTTTCCAGCAGCCAGGAACCCGTATTGATCAGCTCTTTTTCTTCCTGCTCAAAATTGAAAATATTAAACCGGTTTGTTCTTATCTCATTCAGGAAATCAATGCCTGCATCATAGCCTTCATGAAAGATCTTTGCCCTAAGACTTAGTTCTATCGACCGTTTGGGAATAGTGAATTCCTCACCTCTTAGAATGGCATCTATTGCATTGATATGATCCCCAAGTTCATTACACCTGTTATTGGTAAGTAGTATAATTGTATGTCCGGGATTTGGGATCCACGCCACCCCTGCTTCATAGTTGTCGCTTTGCCCGTGATGATAACGAAACTGCAGTTCCCCATTCTCAAAAGCACTTAAACCAAGTGGGGACTGGGAAGAGGCCATGAAACTTTCCGAAAGTTCATTTACACTGTCCTGAGTAATAAGCTTATTGGAATTCAGGCATTGCACCCACTTGTACATATCTGCCGTATTCAAAGCAACCCAACCACTTGTTCCGGTCTCAAGAACATCCTGGACATAATTTTCATCAAAGGAGAAAGTGAATTGAGGTGTTTCTGCGTTGGGATCAATTACAGAGTTTTTCATTCCGCACGGCTTCAGCAATTTCTCCTTCACAAAATTAGCATAGCTCATTCCCGATGCTTCTTCAATGATCCGCTTTCGCAGATAAACATTCATATTGTTGTAATCATAATCACTTCCGGGTTCAAATTTCAGCTCTTCCACCTCTTTTAAATACTTCCATACCTCTTCATCTGTCTGCACCTTTCCAAAAGAAGGAGCCGGAATTCCGCTGGTGTATTGGAGCAAATTTCTCACGGTCACTCTCTGTGACCATTCAGGTAACTGCGGAAAAAAATTATTAAGATGATCATTAAGAGAAAGCCTTCCCTCCTGTTTTAAAACCATTATTCCCACTCCTTCAAATTCTTTAGAAACAGACCCGACGTTAAAGAGCATCTCTTGGTCAAGAGTGGTTGTTCGGGAAGCATCGGCAAAACCAATAGCTCCTTCATAAATGATCTCACCATTCACGGCAACAAGAGCAGTCCCATTGAAAATCCCGCGTCGATGTGACTCTTGTAAAAGGGAATCTATGAGCTGGTTCCCGGTATGAGTTTGTTGGGCAAAAGTTGTACTGAAAATAAATAAAATAAAAGTCAAGGTGAAAAATCTCATTTCTAAAGGGTTTACTTTAACGACGGCTCAGTTTAGGTTCTGTAACATTTCAGAAAACTCCATCAAAAGAGCTTCTAGCATTGACATGGCTTCAGAGAATAAAATTTTTCAACTACAGAAGAGAAACTATTTGACTTCCCTAAAGATCCATTTAATAAAAAAATTTTCAGTTCATCCGGCTTTTCATACAACCCGGTCGGAAATAATTCAGCTTCCGGGGGTTACTCCACATCTTTGGTGAAAAGAAACAAAATGAAGATCCCGGTAATATTCGCTTTTCTGTTATACATCACTTCTCTGCAGGCGCAGCATCAATTGACAGGTACGGTAAAGACAAAGAATGGCAACCCTGTGATGGGTGCAAATGTTTATCTGGAGGGGAGTTATGACGGTGCAACCACAGATGAACAGGGCAATTTCAATTTTAAAAGTTCTGCTTCAGGGGTCCAAACCCTCGTGGTTTCCTTCATTTCCTATGAAACCTTTAAAAAGGAAATGGATATCGCCCGGATGCGGGACCTGCAGGTAATACTGCGAGAGGATGTTACTTCTTTGGGAGCCGTAGTGATAAGTGCAGGAACCTTCTCGGCCGGTGATAATTCAAAACTGAATGTCTTAAAACCTCTTGACGTAGTAACTACAGCAGGCGTCGCAGGTGACTTCATTGCTGCCCTGCAAACTCTTCCCGGTACCCAAACTGTAGGGGAAGACGGGCGTTTATTCGTGCGTGGCGGTACAGCCGAAGAGACAGGCGTTTATATTGATGGTTTACAGGTATTTCAGCCCTACACGGCTTCAGCCAATAATCTGCCTTCCCGCGGTCGCTACTCTCCTTTCCTGTTCGACGGAATTACTTTTTCCACCGGCGGTTATTCCGCAGAATATGGTCAGGCCTTATCCAGTGTACTCCTGCTAAACACTATCAACCAACCCGATCAAACAGAGACAAATATTTCTTTGATGAGCGTGGGAGCCGGTCTTGGCCACACTCAAAAATGGAAAAGATCATCACTTTCGCTCAACACCAGCTACATCAACCTTGCTCCTTATCTTGAACTTATCCCCAACAATGAGCAGGCGAACTTTACCAGGCCTTTTCAGAATCTTGGAGGTGAGCTGGTGTATAGAAGACACTTCAAAAATGGCATTTTTAAATGGTATGCAGCTTATGAAGCTACCCAATTTGAGATCCTGCAGCCGGAAATCGACCTGCCCGATCCCGTTCGTGTTGACCTGCAGAACAGGAATTTCTATACCAATATGTCATACCGCGGAAGGATTGGAAAAGGCTGGAGTGTAAACCCGGGGATCAGTTTTTCTCATAGCAGCAACGACATCAATATCGATGTTGCTGAAGTAGATAACTCCGAACTTGCTGCAAACCTGAAACTGAAGCTGAGTAAACATTTTAGTAACCGCTTCAAATTACATTTTGGAGCCGAAAGTGTACTGAGGAATTTTTCTGAAGAATATACCGATACCAGGCAGGTAACAGACCACCTCGAAGTGGCTCCAAACCTGCTTGCAGGTTTCGCAGAGAGCGATCTCATCTTCAGTAAAAGTTTTGCAGTAAAATTAGGTCTTCGGGGTACTTACCTCGACCTGCAGGAAAAATTCCACCTTGCTCCCCGGGCATCAATGGCATTAAAGTCTGGTGCCAACGGTCAGTTTTCTTTTGCCTGGGGAGAATTTCTTCAGCAGGTACCTGTAGAAGTTCTAAAATATGATGCCACTCTCAACCCTGAAGCCGCTACTCATTATATCCTCAATTACCAGTGGACCAGGCCCGGCTACACTTTTAGAGCAGAAACTTATTATAAAGGATACGATCAACTGCTTAAATATGATACAGAAGACCCACGTTCTGAAGCCATTTTCAGCAACAATGGTGACGGTTATGCCACTGGAATAGACCTCTTCTTCAGGGATAACGAGAGTGTTGATAATATGGAGTATTGGGTTTCCTACAGCTACATAGATTCCAAACGTGACTTTAGAAACTATCCTGAAGCTACCACTCCGCAGTTTATAGCCAATCATTCTGCCAGCCTGGTCACCAAGTACTGGATAGACAGCTGGCAAAGCCAGATTGGATTCACCTTTAACTATTCCTCGGGAAGACCTTACGAGAACCCCAACACTACCGGCTTTTTAAATGAGAAGACCAAAAGTTACAACAGCCTAAGTTTCAATTGGGCTTACCTGCTAAGCCGGCAAAAGATCCTTTACTTTTCAGTTTCCAATGTCCTGGGCAGGAATAATGTTTTCAATTATGAATATTCAAAAATGGCAAATAAGAACGGCATTTTTGAAAGACGTGCTATTGCGCCTGCAGCCGATCGTTTCTTTTTTGTCGGCTTCTTCTGGACCCTTAGCAAAGACAAGACCAGCAACCAGTTAGAGAATCTTTAGGTCCTAATATACAGTTCATCCTCAGATTTCTACAATTCAGAAAGTAAAAATTCCAAAATAGGGTGGTTCAAACCACCTTTGAAGTATAAATCCTAATTGATCAATTATGAAAGCAATTATTCACACCCTAATCATGAGCCTGTTCACCTTTATCGCAGCTCATGCTCAATCCCAATACGAAACAGGGATGCAACAAGCCTTCGAACTTTGGGAGCAAGGAGAACCTCAACAGGCTGCAAATCTTTTTGAGCGGATAGGTCGTGCAGAAGAGGAAAAATGGCTGCCATTCTATTACGCCGCACAGATCAAGATCGTAGAGAGTTTTGAGATGACCAATGCCACCCAAAAAGAAGAACAACTTGAGGTAGCCCAGGAATTGCTCAATGAAGCAAAGACAATTGCAGGGGACGATGAGGTGGAACTTAAGATCCTTCAGGCCATGTTACACACCTCCTACATCACTCTTGATCCTTCGATGTACGGCATGAAGCTCTCACCTGTCATCACGAACATCTATGCCACTGCAGCTTCAGAAGCACCAAAGAATCCGCGGGTAGTCCTTTCCAGGGCTGAATGGAATATGGGTTCGGCCAGGTTCTTTGGAGAAGACCCGGCAAAATTCTGCCCTCAATTGGAAGCAGCCCTCCTCCTGTTTGAAAGCCAGGAACCTGCCGAAGCCTTTGCACCTTCATGGGGAAAAGGGCGGACACAGATGTTGATCGCCCAAACCTGTGGAGAAAAAAGCAGCGAATAATTAACCTTTTTGGCAAGTATTGAAAATAAAGCCTTTAAAAAACCAAAAAAGAAATAGAAATTAGCATCAAACCCGGCCAATGAGAATTTTACTGAAAATATTAAAGATATCTGTTATCATCAGTATCGTGGTGATGACCCTCAATTTGCTCTTTGGAGGTTTAAGTCTTCCGGGGTTATTAGAATTGAAAACCTGGGGTATCTATTTCTTTTACTGCTTTGTGCTCACCCTGGTCAATGGATTGTATTTCACCCTTTTTGAAAGAAAAATAGGATGGGAAAACGCTACTTTGAACAGGGTGTTCCTGGCCGCAGCCGGATCTGTAATTCTCACTCTGGCGGCCTATTTCTTTTGCCGGCTTGTTGATGAGACCCTTTTCCAGGGAAATGACCTGCAGGAATTCTTACAGAATGAACGGGCTCAATATTACCTTTTCCCACTTCTGTTCACAGCAATTGTCTCTCTCGTCTTTCACCTCATCTATTTCTATAAGGCCCTGCAGGAAAGAAAGGTAACCGAACAAAAGATCATTGCCGGAACGGCTTCGGCCAAATTTGAAAGTCTTAAGAACCAGATCGATCCTCACTTTTTGTTCAACAGCCTTAATGTGCTCACTTCCTTAATAGATGAAGATCCCGAAAAAGCACAGAAATTCACTACTTCCCTCTCGAAGATCTACCGCTATGTGCTGGAACAAAAGGACAAGGAGCTGGTAAGCCTTGAGGAGGAACTGTCTTTTGCTGTGACCTATATGAACCTGTTAAAAATGAGGTTTGAGAACAGCCTAGAGTACCAGGTGCCACAGGAATTAAAACTTTCTGAAGCTAAGGTGGTACCCCTGTCACTCCAACTCCTGCTTGAAAATACGGTGAAGCATAATGTCTTAAGTGAAGCAAGACCTCTTAAAATAAAGATCTATCAGGAGAATGGCTATCTGGTTGTCGAGAATAATTTTCAGAAAAAAGAAGTATTGGGGAATCGCAATGGTGTAGGGCTTCAAAACATCGTGAACCGATACGCCCTTGTGACCCAGCGAAAGGTTCTAATTGAAAAGAACGCTGAAAAATTTGCGGTGAAACTGCCCATATTAACCAAACAAATTACAGTCATGAAAACAGAACAGATCCAGGAAAACAATACTTATTACCGTGCAAAGCAACGGGTTAAAGAGTTAAAAGAATTTTATGGAAATCTTATTTCTTATTGTGTGATCATTCCGGTTCTAATTTTTATCAACTACCGCACCTATTGGGAATTCCAGTGGTTCTGGTTTCCTATGCTGGGTTGGGGTCTTGGCCTTACCCTTCATGGATTTTCAGTTTTTGGATATGGCTCCCGCTGGGAAGAGAAAAAGATAAGGGAGATCATGGAAAAAGAACAACAAAAAACTAAGTCATGGAATTAAATGGACCTCACTACAATGAAAGCCCGGAATACAAGCGGGCAGTAAAAAAGGTAAAAGCACTTAAAGGTTTTTACGGGCACCTGGCAGTTTATCTCATCATCAACCTTCTCCTGCTATACGTCTACACAAGGGAGGAAGGACTTGTAGAAGGATTACAGGATCTTTCTAACTACTTTACTGCCTTCTTCTGGGGGATAGGACTCGTAGCCCATGCGGCCGGTGTCTTCATGCCAAACATTCTCTTTGGAAGAGAATGGGAAGAGCGCAAGATAAAAGAGCTCATGGAAAAAGAGAAGCGAAGTAGCTGGGAGTAAAAGATCAACTATGATAAAAACTGTTATTGTCGAAGACGAAAAACCCGCAGCACGCCGACTGCAACGCATGCTTGAAAAGCTTGATGTGCAGGTGATCGCTACCCTCAACTCGGTTGAAGAGGCGACCAGATGGTTTCTGCAGAACGAACATCCGGAATTGATATTTTTGGATATTCAGCTTAGTGACGGTCTTTCCTTTGAGATCTTTGAAAATGTGGAAATCGATTGTTGCATCATCTTTACCACTGCCTATGACGAATATGCGCTGCAGGCCTTTAAGCTCAACAGCATCGACTACCTTTTAAAACCTATAGATGATGAAGAGCTGGAGGCGGCAATAGAGAAGTTCAAAAGAACACGCCACTCCTCCCCTTCGGCATTCGACCTGAGAAACCTGAAGAACCTGCTCAACCTCCCGACTTCAGATTACCGCAAACGCTTCAGCATACAGGTGGGGCAGCATTTGAAGATCATTAATTCCGACGAGATAAGTTGTTTTTATTCAGAGAATAAAGGAACCTATCTTCGCACTACAGAAAACAGAAGCTACCTGCTTGAAAGCAGCCTGGACAGGCTGGACCAGGAACTTGACCCCGAGAAATTCTTCAGGGTAAGTCGCAAGTTCATAATAAGGATAGAAGATATTGAAGACATCATCACCTTTTCGAATCAGCGACTGGAGGTGCGACTTCAGCATTACAATGAACAACAGATCATTGTGAGCCGGGAGCGGGTAAAGGATTTTAAGGAATGGTTGGAATAG
>CAYLZB010000066.1:0-11904 GCA_964388165.1 uncultured Flavobacteriaceae bacterium
CGATCCACATGTATTTTTTCACCGCCAGCATGGAAGGGGTGATGGTTTGTTTCATAAGAGGATCTTCCACAGGTCTTTCCGGCTCTTCCTCTTCCTTCATCTTTGCGTGGTAAAAGACCATAAGGCCTATCCCCACCAGGAGTAGAATGATACTAAAGCCTGTCCAGATCAAAAGATCTCCCGTGGCTTTGTTACCTACAAGATCATCTGGAGGCCAGTTGTGGGTATAGGAAACGTCACTGCCAGGTCTCTCGGTCACTGTTGCCCATGTTGCCCAAAAGAAGAAGCCGGCCATTTGATGCATGCGGGTTTCATCCTTGATCGAGTTCTTGGGGATAGCATAATAGTTCCTTAATTCATCAAGCTCGGGGTTCTCCATGAAAAGTCCGCGATAATAGTCACCTAAAAAAGCAACTGCTTTTGCCCGCATGGGGGAGATGGTAATTGTGCCGTCTTCTTCGTTGTAGGTATTCTTTCTTAGCTCAAGCTGAAGCCTTCTTTCCAGGAGAGCTTGTTTTTCACTTTCCAGCTCATCATAAGGCAGTGCATATTCGTCCTGAGACCACTCATTGAGGATAAACAGGGCTTCCCTGTGCAGCCAGTCGGCAGTCCAGTCGGGAGCCTGGTATGCACCGTGGCCCCAAATGGAACCGACTTCCTGGCCACCCATACTTTGCCAGACATTTTGCCCGTCTTTAATATCCTGTCCCTCAAAGATCACTTCTCCCTCGGTGGTGACGATCTTTTCGGGCATAGGTGGTGCCTTTTGATAGATCTCAAATCCGTAATATCCCAGAATTGCAAAGGACACCGATATGACCAGCAAAAAAGCGATCCATAATTTTCTTTCTTTACTCATGGTGTAAAAATTAAAAGCCGGAGAAGGAAGAGTAAAAGACAAATCCCTACTGTCTTTCCTTTCTTTTCCTTCTCCGGTTAATTTGGTTCATTTAATAATTTTTTTGAGTTAATTATTTTTGTCTTAGTTCTTTTTCAAGAAGTAAAGATTTAGGGAAAAGAATATTGTTTTCCAGATGCACATGCTGGTGCAGGTCCTGCTCAAACTCATCCAGTTTAGCATAGAATGCCCTATAAGTATTGCAGGCCCCTTGTGGAGGAGTATAATTGTTGCTCAATACACCAATTTTTCTAAGCAGCTCCCCGGCATCTTCATGTTCGGTCTCCATCATTTTAATTGGATTGTCTACTGTTCCAAAATGAGCTTCCGGTAGACCTGAATTTTCTTTTTTAGCATTTACCATTTTCTTGATGAACGGGAACAGGATCAATTCTTCTTTTTTCATGTGAGCGCTGAGTTCCCCTGCTACTTGCTTTACGAGCTCTCTAATTTCCAGCAGCTCGGTGTAATGAGCTCCATGAACCTGCGCAACTCTTTCAGAATATTGCAATAACAGCGGAATGTTCTCCTCCACATAAGTGTGGTGCACATTGATGATATGATCTGTTAGAAAGTCCAATTCCCAGCTGTTGTAGTTGGTAGCTCTTGAAGGTGTTTGATCTACATTCAGCAGGTCTTCACTTAGGAGATTGTAATCCACGTGGTATTTTTCACATGCTCTTTGAAGGCTAATACCACCGCCGCAGCAAAAGTCTATACCGTACTTTTTAAAGATGTGTGCAGTCTTGATGTTCTCGGTGACCATCTCTGCTACTGTTCGATCTTGCAAATTTTCCATAACTATAGGTTTTTAAGTTTATCAGGAGTTTCATTATCAGGTACAAAGATGAAGGATAAGCCGGGCCTGGTTTATGAGTGGAATCATAAAGGACAAATTTGTCCGCATTTTTTTGTTAAATAAAAAAACACCCCCGGTGAGGAGGGTGCCTTCTTAAAAAACAAACTAATAATACTAATCTAAAACAAACTACTATCCATGTAATACCAGTAATGGCAGCTGGTTAATGAATGGAATGTTCTCATTCTCCTCGTTGCGCAAAAACTTTTGGCATAAATTGAGGTTCTTCGCCGCCAGTACGATCATATCCACATCGCGGTTGGCAACCAGAATTTTCTTTGGATTCTGGTCTTTGGAAGTGTAATAGGTTTGCAGCACAGGGATCCTTGGTGAAAAGGAATCCTGCAGGAATTCTCTGTTCTCTATTTGTTCGGCAGAGGGTTCCATATCGTTATTAAAGATCTCCAGGATCTTTACATTGGCTTTAGATAAAGATGCCAGGTTCAGCAATGTGCGCAAAACTTTACTGCCATAGTGGATCTTATAATCTGTAGGGAAAAGGATCTTCTTGTGTTCCTTGTAAGAGGCATGTTCAGAAATGGCAAGCACCGGGCACTTCACCTTCATCATCACATCTGATGTGTTCTTACCAATGACCACACCTTCGTTGTTGGTCTTGCCTTTGGTGCCCATAAGGATAAGATCTATTTGCTTTTCCTGGCATTTGGCTCTCACGGCATTGATAAGGTAATCTGCTTTAAAACAGGTATGATACGTGTGCTTGGGATTGGTACGAATACTTTCCAACCACTTCAACAATTTTTCGAAACTCTCCTTGATCGCAGGTGACATTGACATGTATCCTGTCGCCATTTTATCTGCCGGCACCGGAAGCACATGTAGCAAGTGAAAATGGCAGGGAGTGTCCTTAAAGAACTGCAATGCATATGCAGCGGCATTCCTGCTATTTTCAGAAAAATCGGTAGGCAATAAGATATTCATCATCAGTCACATCTAATTTACCTCGCAAAAATATGCAGGAAGCCCAGCGGAAAAAATGATGAAAGTCAGTTATTGATTTATTCTAAAACAGAAAAGAGGATCAACTGATCCTCTTTAGTGCTTCAACGTTGAGTAGTTTAATATTTCGGCCCTCAATTTCCAACAGACCTTCCTTTTTAAAATCGGATAAGGTCCTGATAAGGGTTTCTGAAGCCATTCCCGCCACACTGGCCAGATCACTCCTGGAGATCCTTATACTCTGTGTTGGATGCCTTCTAATTTTTTGAGAGAATAAGAGTATGGTACGGGCGGCTTTTTTTCTGACCGACCCATAGGCCATTTCCAGAAGCTGCTCTTTAATGCCTGCAATATTTTCGCCCATTACATCTATTAATTCCAGGGTGATATTGCTGTTGTTCATAAGGATATGCTTCAGCTCATCTTTAGACACGGCATAGACGCGGGTTTCTTCCATGGCGGTAGCATATTCAGAATAGGCATCGCTTTTCTTAAAAGAAGTGTTTCCGAAGAAATCTCCTTCCTTATATATAGAGGTGATGAGTTCCTTCCCGTATTCATCCATGCGGTGGCTTTTTACCACCCCTTTATCTACAAAGAAAAAGTGGTTGCCCAGTTTTCCTTCTTCATAGATGGTCTCTCCGGCCTTAAAGGTAAGCTGATCATACTTTTTCACTTCTTCTCTAAGCTCTTGCAGAGAGTTGATCTTCTGCTGAGGTTCTGCCTCTGCAGGTTTATTACCATTTTCCTGAAGCTTACTTAAAATAGCCATTTTTGCCAGCCTGCTTTCTATGGCACTAATAAGTTCCTCTTCCTCAAAAGGTTTTGTAAGGTAATCATCTGCCCCAAGGTCCATTCCCCTGCGAATATCTTTATGTTCGGTCTTGGCTGAAAGAAAGATGAAAGGGATGTGGCGCGTCTTTGGATCTTCAGAAAGCGCCTGAAGTACTCCGTACCCATCCATTTCGGGCATCATGATGTCACAAACAATAATATCCGGCAACTCCTGCTTCGCAATGGCAAGACCCGATCTACCGTTGGCTGCCGTGATCACGTGGTATTCTGCAAGTTCAAGTAGTTCGGCCGTATTTTCACGTACTACAGTATCGTCTTCTATAAAAAGTACTTTTTTCATTCTTTTACAATAGGAAGTTCAACAATAAACCGGGTTCCAATATTCTCTTTACTGCTAAAGCTAATAGTGCCGCCCAGGTTCTCCAGGTGCACTTTCGCAATATTGAGGCCTATCCCGGTCCCCTGATTCAAAAGGGCATTTTCGGCCCTGAAATATCTTTCAAAGATATGCTTTTGATCTTTTTGAGGAATTCCCATTCCCTGATCGGTCACTTTAAAGCGAATGATCTTTTCTTCTACTTCTATTTCGAAGTTGATAAGCGTATTTTCGGGGGAATATTTGATCGCATTGCTAAGAAGGTTGGACAGGACCAGCTCAAGGATCTTTTCATCCTGGTGCAGTACCACATTCTCTACGTCGCGGGTATATTCAATATTTTGTCCGCTCTTAAGGGTGACATTGGCGTTGTAAACCACTTCATTTACCAGTTTACTAAGACTAAAGGTGGAAAATTTGTAGTTAACTTTTCCGCTTTCAAGTCTCTCAATAGATAAGAAGTCATTAAGGATACTATCAAGGTAATGCACCTTACTCTTAATAGTGGTAAGGTGTTTTTCGCGTTTTTCCTGTTGTTCCTCAAGTTTATATTTTCCTGCAAGTACTACAGAGGTGAGTATACCACTTAGAGGTGTTTTAAATTCGTGAGATACCAGGGAAAGGAATTTTGTCTTGAGTTCGTTGAGTTCCTTTTCCTTCTGTAGCGCAGTTTTTATACGGTTTTCGGCTTCTTTCCTCCGCTTGATCTCCAATTCAAGGCTTTTATTAGCATTCTGAAGTTTTTGAATGCTTTCTTCGAGCTCTTTTGTTCTAATTTTGATCTTACCTTCCAGCTCATTGTTGAGTTCGGTGATCTGGCGCTGCGCTTCCTTTCTTACAGAAATATCTATGATTAGAGACATTACGTAGTGCTCGTCTCCAATTTTGAAAGGATTTAATCCTGCCTCAACCGGAAATTCATCGCCGTTCTTTTTTACTCCGTAAAGGTCCCTGCCGTGCCCCATCTGTCGCTTTTCACTGTCATGCAAAAAGTTTTTAAAATGAGTAGGATGGGCAGAGCGATACTTGGGAGGGATGAGGAGGTTAAGAGGTTTGCCTTTTAACTCCCCCTTTTCATAACCAAACATGGTATCTGCAGCCAGGTTACTGCTTACTATCATCTGCTGTCTATCAACCACAATGATACCTTCTGAAGCTGCTTCAAAAAGTACATTGAATACATTCTCGTCTTTTTCAAACATTTCCAGGTGCTTATCTGCAGGTGTACCCAATCTCCTTTTTTTTTGGAATGAAGGTCAAATTTAAACAATTTCAGTTAACTCAGCTGTTATGAGAAAAAGACTTTGAAAATGACATTTTTGAAAGGTGTAAAATTGAAAAGGACCCGAAAGAAAATTTTTCTTCTTTCGGATCCTTCGCTACAGTTTTGCAGTTCTAATCCTTCATTCTGTTCACTCTTGCGGCTGCAAAACTGCAACTAAACCCCTTGTTCATCTTCGGCCGAAACGTAATCTTTGTCTGCCGGTAAAAGGCGACTGGCAAGTTTGGTAACTCCCATCGCTATAAGCACAGCGGTAATAACAAATAGCAGAAATTTGACCATGAGATTATCCTCCAGCACATTGCTGTAAAAAGTGAGGATGATCTCGATAGCCAGGAACGCTAATTGAAAACTTGCCTTTAACACCATAAAATAGAAATATGGGGTAAAGATACATTTGCAGCAAATTATTTAAAGGCCTTTTTACACCTTTGACGCAAATTTAACGTATGGTTTTCAACAGGTTAATTTTATTAGGAGAGTCTTCTCAAAACCTTTTCAAAATGTTATTTTTCCAGTTTAAAGGTCACTACAGGACTGTTTGCATGGTTGACAAGGTCTTCACTAATACTGCCGTTAAAGAAATGGGATAATCCTTTACGGCCATGTGTGGCGATCCCCATAACATCTGCGTTGATTTTTCGGGAAAAATTAAGGATCCCCTGCTCTACAGAATCATCGTTGAAGACGTGGAATTCATAATTGTTGAACGCGACCCCTTCCATGTACTTCTTCAGCTTTTTGTCGCAATCATCTGTGGTGACAAATTCATTGGCTGTATTAATATATACAAGGTGTAACCGCGCCTGGAAAGATTCAGCCAGGGCAATTACTTTTTGAAGGGTCTTTCTTCCTGTAGTTTCTAAATTGGTTGCAAAAATGAAATTTTTAACCTCAAAGGAGGGATGTTCATTCTTAACAACAAGCACAGGAATATCTGAGGTTCTTACCACCTTCTCGGTATTGGAACCAATGAACATTTCCCTGAAGCCGGTTGCTCCCTGGGAACCCATTACAATGAAATCACAGCCGTGCTTTTTACTGGTATCTATGATCCCGTCAAAAGCCTTGTTGATCTCTACTGTATCATGCACTTTTAGGCCTTTTAGGTACGGGCGGGAAAGTAGATCGTCAAATCTTTTCTTGGCCAGTTTCATGAAGAAGAGCGCTTCTGGCAGATCATTGGAACGGGTTTCTCCTACAGGGTTCACCATATCTGCCGGCAATTCTATAAGGTGTAAAAGATAAATTTCGGCATTGAATTTTTCAGCGAGTTGGGCGGCTACTTTGAGAGCATTTTCTGCCTGCTCCGAAAAGTCGGTCGGCACAAGGATTTTTTTCATAGGTTATTGTAAATAGGTAAGGTTGATTTAGTTATAAAACTACAAATATTTTTTCATTCTAAATCTTGTTTCTGTTCTACAAAAAGTTTACTATATTTGCACCGTTGAAGCGAAAAAAGAACAACGAGGGGACAGAAAGTCCCCTCTTTTTATAGCCGGACCCGGGAATGTTACGAGAGAAAGTAGAAAAATTACTGCAGGAAGCTTTCGAAGAAAATAATTCATTATTTTTAATTGAGCTCAACGTCAACGAGGCGAACCATATTACTGTGATCATAGATGGTGATAGTGGGGTGTCTGTGAATGACTGTATTGCGGTAAGCCGTAAGATCGAACATAACCTGGATCGCGAAGAGGAAGATTTTTCTCTGGACGTATCTTCGGCAGGAGTGTCAAGTCCGCTGGAAATGCCGCGGCAGTACCAAAAAAATATTGGAAGGACCCTTGCAGTGACCACTGTCAATGGAGAAAAAATTGAAGGAGAACTGGCCGCTTTTGAGGACGATAAGATCACTCTTAAGTGGAAGGCCAGAGAGCCCAAGCCGGTAGGGAAAGGAAAAGTGACCGTAAATAAAGAAGCTGTCTTGCCTTTAGAGGATGTAAAAGAGGCAAAAGTGAAAATAACATTTTAACAGACAAAGGATATGGAAAATATCGCGTTGATAGAATCGTTTTCAGAATTTAAGGATGACAAGTCAATTGACAAGCCAACCTTAATGGCTATCCTGGAAGACGTTCTGCGAAGTGCTCTTAAAAAGAAGTATGGGGAAGATGATAACTTTGATATCATTGTAAACCCCGATAAAGGTGATCTTGAGATTTGGAGAAACCGTGTAGTTGTGGCCGATGGAGAAGTGGAAGATCCTAACCAGGAGATCTCTTTGACCGAGGCGCGTAAGATCGAACCCGATTTTGAGGTAGGAGAGGATGTTTCTGAAGAAGTGAAATTGATCGACCTAGGTCGTCGTTCCATTCTGTCCTTACGTCAAAACCTTATTTCTAAGGTTCATGAGCATGATAACACCAACATTTACAAGCACTTTAAAGAGCTTGAAGGAGAAATATACACTGCCGAAGTTCACCACATTCGTCATCGTGCAATTATTTTGCTTGACGATGAAGGTAATGAGATCATCCTTCCAAAGGACAGGCAAATACCTTCAGATTTCTTCAGAAAAGGAGAAAATGTGCGGGGAATCATTGAAAGCGTTGAGCTAAAAGGGAATAAGCCTGCGATTATTATGTCGAGAACTTCTCCTTTATTTTTGGAGAAACTTTTTGAGCAGGAGATCCCGGAAGTTTTTGATGGCCTGATTAATGTTAAGAAGGTTGTGAGGATCCCCGGTGAAAAAGCAAAAGTAGCTGTAGATTCTTATGATGACCGTATTGATCCTGTTGGTGCCTGTGTGGGTATGAAAGGGTCAAGGATCCACAGTATTGTACGCGAACTGGGGAATGAAAATATTGACGTGATCAACTATACCAGTAATAACCAGTTGTTGATCACAAGAGCACTTAGCCCTGCCAAGATCACCTCTCTTAAGATAGACGAGGAGAATAAGCGGGCAGAAGTGATGCTTAAGCCTGAAGAAGTGTCAAAAGCCATTGGTCGTGGAGGTCACAATATAAGATTGGCAGGACAATTGACGGGTTATGAAATAGATGTCTTTAGAGAAGGTGTTGAAGAGGATGTCGAATTGAGAGAATTTGCAGATGAGATCGATGCATGGGTTATCGAAGAGTTTGCTAAAATTGGACTTGATACGGCAAAAAGTATTCTGGAGCAGGATGTTGATGATCTTGTGAAGAGAACCGATCTTGAAGAGGAAACCATTCGCGATGTGATGAGGGTTCTTAGAGAAGAGTTTGAAGAAGAAAATAATAGTTAAGAATAAAAGAGGATAATTTAGAGGGCAATTTATGGCTGAAGCAAAAACAATGCGATTAAATAAGGTACTACGCGAATTCAATATTTCGTTGGATCGTGCTGTGGAATTTCTCAATTCCCAGGGCCACGAAATAGAGGCGCGACCCACCACAAAAATTTCGGGCGAGATTTATCAGGTGCTTTCTGATGAATTTCAGACCGATAAGAGTAAGAAGGTAGAGGCAAAGGAAGTAGGAGAAGAGAAGCGCAAGGAAAAAGAGAGTCTTCGTCTTGAAAGAGAGAAGGAGCTTGAAGAAAAGCGCAAGCAGGAAGAGAAGCAGGAGGTCATTAGAGCGAAGTCTAACCTGGAAGGCCCAAAACAGGTAGGAAAGATCGACCTCGATAAGCCAAAAACAGCTGCAACAGAAGAAAAGCCAGAAGCTCCGGCAGAAGAGACTAAAGCGCCTGAACAGCCACAGGCCGAGGCTCCAAAAGCTCCCGAAGCACAAAAAGCTGAAGCTCCAAAAGCTGAAACTCCAAAAGCTGAGACCCCAAAGCCTGCCGAAAAGGCACCCGAAGCTAAAGAAGCTAAGGAAGAAAGTGCTAAGGCAGAAAAGCCTCAGGAGGAAAAAACAAAAGAAGAAGCAACGCCCGAAGCTTCTAAAGAAGAAGAATCCTCTACTGTTGCCACTAAATATCAAAAACTTAGTGGCCCTAATTTCACCGGAGAAAAGATCGACCTTTCTCAGTTCAAAAAACCGGTGAAGAAGAAAGATGATAAAAAAGCTGAAGACGATAAAGACAAGCGCAAAAAGCGTCGTCGTCGTATAAGTAAAGATGTAAAAGGCGCTCCGGGTCAAACCGGTGGTGCTTCAAAGAGCAATAAAGGAAAACGTACCCGCCCGGTTACCAAAGAGGAGCCTAGCGAGGAAGAAGTACAAAAGCAGGTACGTGAAACCCTTGAAAAACTTCAGGGTAAATCCGGAAAAGGCCGTGGTGCCAAGTACCGTAGAAATAAGAGGGATACTCACCGTCAAAGGACCGAGGATGCCCAATTGGAAGAAGAGAACAAGGTATTAAAGGTTACCGAATTTGTTACGGTTAGCGAAGTTGCTACTATGATGGATGTGCCGGTAACTCAGATCATTTCTGCCTGTATGTCTCTGGGTATGATGGTGACCATGAACCAGCGTCTCGATGCTGAAACACTTTCCATTGTTGCCGAAGAGTTCGACTATGAAGTAGAATTTGTTACTGCCGATCTTGATGAACCTAAAGAAGTAGCTCCCGAGAATCCTGAGGATCTTAAACCACGTGCGCCAATTGTGACCGTAATGGGACACGTTGACCACGGTAAGACCTCTTTGCTGGATTATATTCGTAAAGAGAATGTAATTGCCGGAGAAAGTGGAGGAATTACGCAGCACATTGGTGCTTACGGCGTAAAACTGGAAAATGGTCAGAAAATCACATTTTTGGATACTCCGGGTCACGAAGCCTTTACAGCGATGCGTGCCAGGGGTGCTCAGGTCACCGACCTTGCCATTATTGTTGTGGCGGCAGATGATGATGTGATGCCTCAAACAAAAGAAGCGATCTCTCACGCACAGGCAGCAGGAGTTCCTATTGTGTTTGCAATAAATAAAGTGGATCTGCCAACGGCAAATCCCGAAAAAATTAAAGAAAAGCTGGCAGGAATGAACCTGTTGGTTGAAGATTGGGGTGGTAAGGTCCAGTCGCATGATATTTCAGCCAAAACAGGTCTTGGAGTAAAAGAACTGCTTGAAAAAGTCCTTCTTGAGGCCGAGATCCTGGAATTGGAAGCTAACCCCGACAAGCTTGCTAACGGTACAGTAGTCGAGGCCTACCTGGATAAGGGTAGAGGATATGTTTCTACCATTCTTGTACAATCTGGTACCCTTAGAATTGGAGATTATGTCCTTGCCGGTAGACACAGCGGTAAAGTTAAGGCGATGCAGGATGAGCGCGGAAAAGACGTGAAAGAAGCAGGTCCATCTACTCCTGTTTCGATCCTTGGTCTTGACGGTGCCCCACAGGCAGGTGATAAGTTCAAGGTGATGACAGATGAGCGTGAAGCTAAGGATATCGCGGCAAAACGTACTCAGCTGCAGCGTGAACAGTCTGTAAGGACTCAGCGTCACATTACCCTTGACGAGATTGGACGTCGTATTGCTCTGGGAGACTTTAAAGAACTTAACATCATCCTTAAAGGTGACGTGGATGGTTCTGTGGAAGCGCTTACAGATTCGTTCCAGAAGTTGTCTACGGAAGAGATTCAGGTGAATATCATTCACAAAGGAGTTGGTGCTATTACCGAAAGTGATGTGCTATTAGCTTCGGCTTCAGATGCGATCATTATTGGATTTAATGTTAGACCGGCCGGAAATGCCCGTATGGTAGCCGATAAGGAAGAGATAGATATCCGAACTTACTCGATCATCTACGATGCGATCAACGATCTTAAGGATGCGATGGAAGGTATGCTTTCTCCTGTAATGAAGGAAGAGATCACCGGTAACGCAGAGATCAGGGAGATCTTTAAAGTGTCTAAGATTGGAACTATTGCAGGTTGTATGGTGACAGATGGTAAGATCTACAGAAACTCGCAGATACGACTTATTCGCGATGGAGTGGTAGTCTATACAGGTGAGCTGGCCTCTCTTAAGCGTTTCAAAGACGATGTGAAGGAAGTTTCAAAAGGATATGACTGTGGATTGCAGATCAAGAACTACAATGATATACATGAAGGCGATGTAGTTGAGGCATTCCAGGAAGTAGCTGTGAAAAAGAAGCTTAAATAGATAAATTCATAAAGTAAAAAAGGGGCGCAATTTGCGCCCCTTTTTTGTTTTGGAAAAAGTGAAAAATTTATCTCTTTTCAGGTTTGAACCTAAAAGCTGCAGGAAATGATTTTTTGATCTTAAGCAAAGCTCTGTCAGCCTCGAGGCTATTCCTGAAGTTTCCTATCCATACCTTATAATTAGGTGTCTCAAAGACTATAGTGGAAGACCATTCGGGAAATAAGGACCTGTATTCCTTGATCACCTTGCTTGCTTCATTATTGTCTCCGGAAAATAATTGGATCCTGTAGCGGTCTCCAATTACGCCGTCCTGGACCATCTCGGTTTTCTGTTCTAAAAGGATCGGGATTTTCTCGTCCTGATGTATGGTGACCTGCCCATCCTGTGCCTGGGAAGCAGTTGCGCCGGCTACAGCGAATGCTATTGACAATATAAATTTCTTTTTTCTCAACATCTGTTCATAATTTTCTGAATTACAAAAGTATAACTTTACTGCTCAATTCGGCCTTTAACAGTTATTTAGAACAGTTATAAATTAATTGGCTATCCTCTTAAATCGAACTTAAGTATTACTTTTGTCGGTAAATTTTTAGGAACTAAAATATGATTTTTGTCACGTTTTATTTTCCTTAAAAATCGTACCAAATAAGACGTTAATTCAACTTATAATATGAAAAAGGTGAAATACCGCCATTCAGCTGC
>CAYLZB010000067.1:0-11764 GCA_964388165.1 uncultured Flavobacteriaceae bacterium
GGCCTGGATCTTGGCCGCCCTGCTCAAAATGCCCGGGAGGCTGTACAGTGGGTGTACATGGCCTACCTCGCAGCTGTTAAGGAGCAGGATGGTGCAGCGATGTCTTTGGGGAACGTTTCTTCTTTCCTGGATATCTTTATTGAAAGAGATCTTGCTGAAGGTTTGATCACCGAAGAAGAAGCACAGGAATTCATCGACCAGTTCGTAATGAAATTGCGCATGGTGCGTCACCTTCGCCCTGAAGCTTATGACGAGATCTTTGGAGGAGACCCTACCTGGGTGACCGAGGCTATTGGCGGCCAGTTTGAGGACGGAAGGACCAAAGTCACCAAAACTTCTTTCAGGTTCTTGCAAACCCTATACAATTTAGGAGCTTCTCCCGAACCAAACCTTACTGTTCTTTGGTCACAGGACCTGCCGGAAGGATTCAAGAAGTTCTGTGCCCAGGTCTCTATAGATACCTCATCCATACAGTATGAGAATGATGACCTTATGAGAGCTGTAAGAGGTTCTGATGATTATGGGATCGCCTGTTGTGTGTCCTATCAGGAAATTGGTAAAAGGATACAGTTCTTTGGAGCACGTGTAAACCTTCCCAAGACCCTCTTAATGGCGATCAATGAAGGGCGCGAAGAGAATTCAGGTCAGATGTTGCTGGAAGAGATCCCCGCCCTGAAGGAAGAATATCTTGATTATGAGGAGGTGATGGCGAACTTTAAGAAAGCTATGACGCAGGTGGCCAGGGTTTACTCCAAGACCATGAACATCATTCACTACATGCATGATAAGTACTATTACGAAAAAGCCCAAATGGCATTTATAGATTCAGATCCGGGCGTGGACATGGCTTACGGTGCAGCCGGGATCTCCATCATTGCCGACTCGCTTTCAGCAATAAAATACGGAAAAGTAAAACCTGTTCGCAATGAAGAAGGATTGACAGTTGATTTCATAGTGGAGGGAGAATACCCAAAATTCGGGAACGACGATGAAAGAGTAGACCGTATTGCCCGCGAGATCACCCGTTTCTTTTCAGAAGAACTGGCAAAATATAAGTGTTATAAAAATGCAGTTTCCACGCTTTCCCTGCTTACTATTACCTCAAATGTGATGTACGGCAAAAAGACCGGCGCCACCCCCGATGGTAGGAAAGCAGGGGAAGCATTTGCTCCCGGAGCCAACCCAATGCATGGCAGGGATGAACATGGAGCCATTGCTTCAATGAACTCTGTGGCCAAGCTCGACTACCGGGATGCCCAGGATGGGATCTCCAATACCTTCTCTATAGTGCCTAAATCATTAGGCAGCGACAGAGAGGTACAGACCGAGAACCTTACAGGCTTGCTTGATGCTTATTTTGCACTCAACGGGCACCACCTGAACGTGAACGTGCTAAACCGGGAAACCCTGATGGATGCCTATCAACACCCCGAGAATTATCCGCAGTTGACTATAAGGGTATCGGGATATGCAGTGAATTTTATTAGGCTGTCAAAAGCCCACCAGCTGGAAGTGATCGCGAGGACCTTCCACGAAAGAATGTAGTTTTAAGTGTTGTTTTGAAGCATCAGGAATCTCGGCCCTTCCCCCTATGAGACCGCCTGATGCTTTTTTATTAATTTGTACTTCAAGGTAAGGCTTATGATCAAGGACGGTATACTGGTTCCACAGGAAGTAGAACAGCTAAATGCAGCAGCTTCGAGGGAGTTAAGGATCCACTCTATAGAATCTTTTGGAACCCACGATGGGCCGGGCATTAGAATGGTGGTATTTGTACAGGGCTGTCAGTTCCGCTGCCTCTACTGTGCCAATCCCGATACTATGGACGTGAAGGGAGGTCACTTTGTGGAGCTTGAGGAACTGGTGAAGAGGGCAGTAAATCAGAAACCATATTTCAGAAAAAATGGAGGGGTAACGGTTTCGGGCGGCGAACCATTGTTGCAGCGCGCCATTCTGAAAAAATTCTTCGACCGCCTGCATGAGGAGAACATCCACACCGTACTGGATTCCAACGGCAGGCTCATAGATCAACAGGCTAAGGACCTGCTCGATGTGACCGATCTACTGTTGCTGGACGTAAAACATTTCAACAACGACTGGCATAAAAAGCTCACCGGCCTTTCAAACACCAATACTTTCAAAGTAGCCGAACATAGAGAAGCAACAGGCAAACCCATGTGGCTAAGGTACGTGCTGGTGCCGGGATGGAGTGACCAGGAAGAGCACCTGCATGAACTTGGGCAACATTTCAAAGATTACAAGCATATTGAGAGAGTGGAGATCCTTCCTTATCACCAGTTGGGCGTGCACAAATGGGAGGCCCTGGGGATGGAGTACAAGCTGAAGGAGGTACAACCTCCCGATGCTCAAAAACTCGAAAATGTGGCTTCGATCTTCAGGAATTACTTCAAAGACGTGAGGGTAAATTGAAGTAGGGGATGCTGACGATCTAAGAAATTACTGCACCCAATTTATAACCCCTAACGGCGGGCAATAGAGCTAACAAAAATCTTCAACTTCCTATCCTGCCATGAATAGAAGTGAAAGTACAGCAATGGCGATACCTGCTGAAATGATAGCAGGCTTGATCCAACTTTTCTTTTCAAATTCGATCTCGCTGCCGAGGTATTTGTTCCAGAAAAATTCATTAAGGATCGCTGCGCCAATCACGTTTGCCACAACATTAAGAGAAGGGGCAAGGTTGAATGCTGTCATAACGATCGCTGTGGCAACAAGATACCCAATCGCAAACAAGAGCACCCATGCTGCGGCAGCCTGTTTTTCAAGCCTTCGCAGATTAGAAATGAGAAGGGCTGCGGCAAAAATTGTAGAGAAGAAAATGGAAAAGCTTAAAATGAGCCTTTTGGAGTATAGCTTGGGCAGCTCTTGTTCCTGTTTGGCTAAAATATTTGTTTCAGGTTGGGGAGAATCAAGTTCCATTTGGGGTACAGTAATTTAAGGTCTCAAAAATAGTAAAAAAAGCAGGTTTTTAAACGAAGTAATTATAGTCTCAACTTATAGTGAATGGGGCGTTTAGGATTAGCGGCACACTAGTTGCACTACCAGTTTAAATTTAAAGATTATGAGACATTTTGTTGCAATTTTTACAGTGTTTGCACTTTTAGTGTTAACTCCTTCGGCCTTTGCCCAGCAAAAAGGAAAGGCCAAAGGCCATCATAAGGAAAAAGTAGAGAAGGAAAGCAGGAAAAATGATCGTGGAAAGATAGTAGAGGCATATTCCGAAAGAGGAGAATACCATAGAAGAAATGCCATGGAAGCTGCCGAGTGGCACAAAAAAAGAGGGATGCATATTTCTGAAAGAGCCAGACAGCTGCAGGCAGAAAGAAAACTTACCCAACAGGAATGGCTACAGGCAAAGGAACAGTTGAAGCAGGAGGCCAGGGCTGAAGTCCAATTTTACAAAAGAAAGGCCCAGGAAGCCAATAAGAGTGGAAAAGGGGAGTCAAAAGCTTTTAGAGATCGATCAAGAGCTGAAGCGAAATACTTTCGCGCGAAGGCCAAAGAAGCGGCTGAAGATTACCGCGAGCTAAGAAAAGAGCTCAATGCAATGCGCAGGTACGAAAATGAGTCGGATAGAAGAAGATTCCTTAGCTTCTTAAAGGAGCGGGAAGCCAGACATAAACACCTCGCTAAAGAATCTGAAATGCGGGAAAAAGATCTCGAAGATTGGTCTAAAGTCAATCCAGGACTATAAGATACATCAACCTATATAAAAAGATCCGTAGTTCTTCTTCGGATCTTTTTTTGTTTAAAAATCGTTCACAGGTTTGAAAAACATCCTTTTTAAAGACAGGATATTTTTAGAGTATTAAAATTTCCTACATTTAAGAAAGTGGAGCATTCAAATTCTTTGAGAGTTCCAATTGATGACGTATTAGATGAAAAAAATAATTACTATTGGTTTGCTGTTGCTCCTTCTTGCCCTGGGTGTGGTAGTTTATATTTACTACCCCCGGCTCAATCTTATCACCGGTTTTGCAGCGAAGAATATGTGCTCCTGTGTCTATGAAGCAGGACGTGATCCCGAATCTGTTGTAGCCCAGGATAATAACTTTGATCCGGTCTATCTCAGCGATTTTGAGCTGGAACGGGATAAAAAGGCTGCCTCCTCCACTGTATTTGGTTTAAAAGAGCGTATAGCCGTACACAATGAAGGCTTTGGATGTACGCTTTTACCCGAAGGCACTAATAGAAGCGATCTTCCTCCGGGAAAACCCCTGCGCGAGCAACCACCTCTAGCTTCACCATATCCTTACGGAAATGAGAAACCTGTTGACACCATCTTCCCGGAAGTAGATTACGGCCAACTCGAAAGAGCTCTGGAAAATGCTTTTTTTGGAGAGCATAAGACACGGGCTGTAATCGTCTTGTATAAGGGTCATCTTCTGGCCGAAGAATATGCACCGGGCTTCAATGAAAGCACAAAACTTTTAGGCTGGTCCATGGCCAAAAGTATCACTAGCGCCGTTCTCGGAGTCCTGCAAAAGAAAGGAAGAATTTCTGTAGATGAGGATGATCTTTTTAAAGAATGGGAAAAGGACCCAAGGACATTTATCACTCTCGACAACCTGCTCAAAATGAATAGCGGTCTCGAATGGGAGGAGGATTACACCAAAATATCTGATGTTACCAAAATGCTCTTTCTTGCCAAAGACATGACCCGGGTACAGCTTACAAAACCTTTAATTAGTGACCCGGGGGTGATTTGGAACTACTCTTCAGGCACCTCCAATCTTCTCTCGGGATTCATCCGGGACGAGTTTGACACTTATCAGCAATACCTGGATTTTTGGTACAGGGAGTTAATTGATAAGATAGGAATGTATTCCATGACCCTGGAAACGGATCTTGCCGGAAATTATGTCGGCTCCTCATATTCCTGGGCAACCGCCCGTGATTGGGCCAAATTTGGGCAGCTATATCTCAACAGGGGTGAATGGAATGGGGAACAGATCCTTTCCGAAGATTGGATTAATTATACAGTTGAACCTGTAGCAGGTTCTAATGGGCAATATGGAGCTCATTTTTGGCTGAATGCTGAAGGATTTTATCCCGATGTTCCCCGGGACCTGTTTTCGGCAAATGGTTTCCAGGGGCAGCATGTATTTATTATTCCTTCAGAAGACCTGGTGGTTGTTCGCTTCGGATTGATCGAACATCCCGATTTTGATCTGAATGTCTTTCTAAGAGAAATTATTGCTGCGGTAGAATAGGATCTTGCCTTTTTATTAGGTCTCGGGGTGGGGCAGTTCTTGGGTGGTTTTCTGTTAGCACTTTCTTCTGCTATGCTAAAGTTCTGCTAAAACTGAATTCTTTTAAAATTTGATTCGGGTTTAGCCGTTTTTAGAAAACTAAACCTATTCAATTCCGGTATCATGAAAAATCTAAAGCTTTTAAGTCTAATTGTAATATCCTTAATTACTTTTTCTTCCTGCTCCGGAGATGACGACGGGGGAGAGACAGGTACAGAGGTAGATCTAAATCTCACTGCCCCTAGATCTGATGATCATATCAATACTGCAGCTTTACCACAGGCTATCCTCGATTATATAACGACAAACTATCCCAATAATACGATCTGGAAAGCCGAAATTGAAGATAACAATAATTACGAGGTGGAGCTTAATGATGAAACTGAACTTGTTTTTGATCAACAGGGAAATTTCCTAGGAATTGATGACGATGATGACGATGATTTTGGCGATGAAGAAATTGCACCCGCTGATCTTCCTTTGGAGATAAGGGAATTTATAAGCACATATTTTCCGGGTACTACTGTTGAGGAAGCTGAAAGAGAGAACAACGGGAACTATGAGGTAGAACTATCCAATGACGTGGAACTTATTTTTGATGCCGATGGTAATTTCCTGGGACGTGCCGAAGATGATGATGATGACGACCGGGATGATGAAGATATCGCAGTTGATGATCTGCCACAGGCTGTGAGAGATTATATAGCAGCCAATTATCCAAACAACAGTATTATTGAAGCCGAAAGAGAAGACGATGGTACCTATGAGGTCACACTAAATAATGGTCTGGAGATCCACTTTGATGCACAGGGGAATTTTCTCGAGGCAGATGATCACAATGGTGATGACGATGATGACGACGGTAGCAGTGATGACTAGATAAAACCTATAGAAAGGGAAAAGCTGCAGATATTCTGTGGCTTTTTTTTTTGGGATTAGGAGAAGGATTTCGACTCATTTTATTGTCATTCCAACAGAGCATTTTCATTCGGTAGAATGAGGATGCGACGAGGAATTTCTATCATCGATAAAAACCCAGGCTATTCTAATCCAATATTGATTTAAAGATTAAATGAATTGAAAATGAAGTCAAGAAAGAAATCCAAAATTTGGATCCTACCGGGGAATTTAATGCATAGCTTTTAATTCATTAACCCTGAATCTGTGGCTAAAATCAAAAATAAAAAACCGGAGAAAAAGATTACTTGAAAATACCTTTTTTGACACCTTAGCCTTTGTGATCGTAACTCAGTACCCGTTTTAATATCCATTTTCCGTCCCTTAATAACCAAACATGTGTGAAAAGAGCGGTGCTGGTTTGATACATTTCCTTGCCGGGCTCCTGAATAAAGAAATCATGCCGACCCATTTGTATTGCGCCATATAATATTCCGTTCTTGTAAAGTGGAAAAACCTGCAGGCTTTCAAAATCCAGTTTTCTAATAGGCTTTTTATCGGGAGAAGAACAAATATTATTTCTAACATTTGTCAGGAAATCTTCCTTATTGGTGGTAAGGCCGCCCTGGTCATGATAGAACTCGAGATCTTCAGCAATGAGATGTTCAAAGGCTTTGATCTCGCAGTTATTAAAGCCTGCATCAAATAAAAGACTGTCATTTTCCTTAAGAGTCAGGAAAAGTTCAGAATCCCTGGCCTCCTGTGAGTGTACAGGAAGAAATAAAGACAATGAGATCAGAACAAAAAGGGATGCTTTAAATTTCATTTTTGGAAGTTATTAAAGTAAGGATTCTTTGAAGTTCTTGAGGCCTCTGTGTGCCAAGACAGAATTTCCTGCCGTCTTTGAGCTCTACTGCTAGTCCTTTACTACCCTTGATGTTGTAAATTGTTCCGTAGGAAGTGAAAAGACGAATGCCCCACCCACCAACAAAGCCATAATCTACAACCTGGGCAGATTCTATTTCTTGCCATTTGTAGGCTCTTTTTACAAAAGGAAAAAACCTGAATTTTATCCCCTCTTGGTCAACCTGGGTAATAAGACGCATAAACAAAAAGAGGAGGCTAATTACAAGAAGTATAAGGGCTCCCAGATTGGCCGGGGCCATGTAAAAGAACAGGGCGCCTAATGACAATAGCGATAACCATAACCACCACTGCGTGTACTTCTGCACTTCTTTGAAATAAACCCGGCTCATGAGCTAAAGCTATAAAAACTTCTTCAATCCAAATTTTTACCGGCGATCGTGTTAATATTTCTTCCGGTTGGCGTAGTTGACCAGAGATAACATTACCGGCACCTCAACAAGGACTCCTACCACGCACACCAAAGCCGCCGGACTTTGAAGTCCGAAAAGACCTATGGCGACGGCCACAGAAAGTTCAAAGAAATTACTGGCGCCTATCATTGCCGCAGGAGCACAGACCTGATGTTGCAGGTTCAGTTTCTTTCCTGAAAACCAGGTAATGAAAAAGATAAAGTAAGTCTGGATAATTAGCGGCACTGCAATAAGCAGAATGATAAATGGATTATTCAGAATGTTTTCTCCCTGAAACGCAAAAAGCAGTACAAGTGTAAGCAGCAAAGCAATAACACTTACCGGTTTGAACTTGGGCAGGAATTCTGTGGTGAACCATTCACTACCTCTTGAACTAATAAGAAATTTGCTGGTGAGAATACCTGCAATCAAAGGAACTACCACGTAAATAAGTATGCTTAGAATTAGAGTTTCATAAGGTACCACCACATCGGTGATCCCCAGGAGCAGTCCTACAATGGGAACAAAGGCAAAGAGGATGATGAGGTCGTTCACCGAGACCTGCATGAGCGTATAATTTGGATCCCCGTCTGTAAGATAAGACCAGACAAAGACCATGGCAGTACAGGGCGCGGCACCAAGTATAATGGCTCCTGCAATATATTCCCCGGCCATGGAAGGATCAATGAATGCGGCAAAGATCTTTGTGAAAAAGATCCAGGCGAAAAAGGCCATGGTAAAAGGTTTGACCAGCCAGTTCATCACGACGGTTAGAACGATCCCTTTTGGCCTGCGTCCTATTTTTTTGATGCTCGTAAAATCGATCTGTAACATCATGGGATAGATCATCATCCAGATCAAAATGGCTATGGGAATATTGACCTGATAGATCTCCCAACTGCTCACCACCTGCATCGCATCTCCCGCAGTGTTTCCAATAAATATACCGGCGGCTATACATAAGGCTACCCAGAGGCTTAAATATTTTTCAAAAAATGCGATTTTTTTCTGTTCGGTCATGGGGGAGGAATTGGTATTAATATCCGTTTCTGAGGTTTTCTGCGTAGACGTTTGGAAGACTGCTGCCCTCCACAGCTTTTGCAGCTTTTTCAACGTCATATTCGAACCTGATGAATTCCACCTGAATACTTTGTTTGTCTAAAACCGTAGAGGTCTCATCTAATGTGAGCAGGACATAGCAACCGCGGGGATCACCATCCTTGGGTTTTCCTATTGACCCAAGATTAATAGCGTGCCGGTAATGAGGTTCCTGTTCATTACCTGAATTAAGGATACGATGGTAAGGTTTGTGGGTGTGACCAAAGCACATTACATCGGCATCTGCATCTTCCATTATTCGCAGCAAACTTTTTTCGGCCCGGTCCTCAAAAAGGTATTCATTGATCTTTCTGGGACTGCCGTGTACCAGGAGGAGATCAAGCTTCTTTTCATTCAGCTGAAATTCTAGCCTGATGTGTGCCGGAAGATTTCTTAGATAGGTGCGATTATCCGGGGAAATGAGATCATTGGTGAGGGAGATGGAAATTGCACCATTCGCTTTATCCTCTTCAGTTTTATAAGCGCAACCACACTCATTGCTGTTCCTGCCGATGCCGAAATCATAGTTGCCGGCGATGGTTGCGATCTTCCTTTTTCTGATCTTATCGATCACCTCATTTGGCCAGATATTGTAGCCTACGAGATCTCCAAGGCAGTACACACTATCTATTTCTCTGCTGTCAAGATCTTCAAAAAAGGCTTCCAGAGCAGGTAAGTTGGAGTGAATATCACTGAAAAGAGCAATTGTCATGAGCAGACTTTAAATATTAACAACATTCAGATTTAGGAGAGATGTCCTGGTCAAGAAAAGATATTAAAAGTTGCTTCATTGAGGTCCAGTTCTGCTCATCAATACAGTAACAAACACTGGTTCCCTCAATAGTGCCTTTGATAAGCCCAATGCTTTTCAACTCTTTAAGATGCTGCGAAATGGTGGGTTGAGCCAATCCTATCTTATCCACTAGATCACCACAGATACAGGTGTCGGTTTCAAAAAGGTGTTCCAGGATGGAGATCCTCGCAGGATGCCCCAGCACCTTGGCTAAAGCAGCAATTTTATTTTGTTCTTTAGAGAATATCTCAGATTTTGTAATTCCCATGCTTTTTTAATTTATTCAATGCAATATTACAATAAAAGGAAGAGGTCTCAAAATAATTAGAAGCAGGACATGGCTCTTAATGTTTTCTAAGCAGATTTTCATTTTTTCGCCTTAAGTAGTACCTTCAGCTGCTCAACCAATATTTTATCATGGAAATTTTTCTTGAAGTAGATACCTGGGTCGCGCTTCTCACACTAACTTTTATGGAGATCGTCCTTGGGATAGATAACATTATTTTTATTTCTATTGTAGCGGGCAAGCTCCCCGAAGAACAGCAAAATAAAGCCCGAATTGGCGGACTTGGTCTTGCGCTCCTTATGAGGATCGTCCTTTTATTCAGTATCACCTGGCTTATTGGTCTAACCGAACCGGTTTTCTCGATGTTTGATTACGACTTTAGCTGGAGGGACATTATACTGGCGGCAGGAGGAATTTTTCTGCTCCTCAAATCCATAATGGAGATACATTCCAAGGTAGAAGGCGATGAGCATGAACACGAGCTAAAGCAAATAACTTCCTTCGGCTATGCGATCTTTCAGATTGTGATGTTGGATATCATCTTTTCATTTGATTCTATTCTAACGGCGGTAGGCTTAACAGATGAACTCCTGCTAATGGTCATCGCGGTGATAGTTTCGATAGTGGTCATGATGATCTTTGCCAAAGCTATTGGGGAATTTGTGAATAAATATCCTACGATTCAGATCCTTGCGCTGTCGTTCCTGATCCTGATTGGTTTTATGCTGGTCATGGAAGCACTGCAATATCATGTTCCTAAAGGATATATCTACTTTGCCGTCTTCTTTTCCTTATGTATTGAAATGCTGAACATTAGATTTCGGAGCAAACAGAAAAAAATAGAAGCTTAGGCTGTTTATCGGGTCAATTTACCTTTTATCGAAAATATAAATAGTTTTGATTTAAAGCTTTGTTAACTTGGTTCTCAAAATAAAATGTAAGTTTTACATTCATACCAGCAAAAGTTACCCCCTATAAATGAAATTTAGAATCAATAAAGCTGTTGTTTTTGCAGTATTAATTTTTGTATTGATCGCTATAGTTTACCTAAACTATCTGGTATCGGGTATTTAATTCGATTTTTAAGTGTTTATAAATGAAGGATCCGGAGCTATCTCCGGATTTTTCTATTTTATCTTTTAGGGTTCTGTTTGAACCGGGATTCTTTTAAGACAGGATCTCGTAATGAATAGGTTTAAAACTTCCGTTGTTGCTGTCTTCGGCAGAGCAGGCGGTGAGGGCAACAATGAGATCCATTTCGGCTTCAAAGAGCACGTAATCTCCTGCCTTGCTCAACGGCGGATCAACGCTTAATTTTCCATTTTCATCAAATTGTACATTCATGAAGATATTGAAAGCTGTGGGCACATCATCGGGTTCTATACCAAATGGAGCTAAGTTCGTATACAGGTTTTCAAAACAACTGGGGTGATATTCCGGGTTGTTGTACATGATCTTAAAGGTCTCGGGGCTACAGGGAGCAAGAAGGAAATCATTGCGGCCGTTGGTGTCCTCCAGGATCTTCATCATCTTATTGCTACGGTTGCTCCACAACCAGTCTCCCCTGGTAATGAGTATACTTTCTTCAAAATCAAGGGTCTTTCCTGAAGAGATCTTTTCCCTGGGGTCAGCCGCATTGAACAGCACCATATCACTTACCTGCTCTCCCTGTGGATCTATGACCTTTAATTTTTGCCCTTTTTGAAGCTTAAATGCAGCGCCTGATTGTTTCTCAATGACCTGTACCATGTTCTTTATTTAGATTATCACTTAGTTTTGAAGAAAAGGGATCCTGTCTGGCCTCCAGGTGCCGGCTTACAGAATGAATATCATCTTTATCAAATCCCTGGTGGAGCTTGGCAATGGCCTGTACCTTTACCGGCTCGCACCAGAATCCGGTAATTAGCGGAAGATGATCTTCTATCATATCCCTTGGAAGATCCTTATAGTAGACAGGGCATTTTTGGCCCTGTTCAAACCTGCTTAGTAACTTTTTCAGACTTTCCTCCAGTTCTTCCCTTGACTGGAGTCTTAGCCTTACATTGACATGAACAGCCGAGTAGTCCCAGGTACTTATGTTCACGTCCTTATACCAGGAGGA
>CAYLZB010000068.1:0-11697 GCA_964388165.1 uncultured Flavobacteriaceae bacterium
ACCCTGGAAGCATGAAAAAGAACCTTAAAATTGCCTTTTTTGGATCCAGTATAGTATCGGCCTATTGGAACGGAGCAGCCACCTACTATCGGGGGATCGTCAAGGCCCTTCATAAAATGGGGCATAAAGTGACGTTTTACGAACCCGATATCTATCAGCGGCAAAAGCACCGGGATATAGAAGATCCGGAATGGTGTACTGTAAAAGTCTATCCTGAAGATAAAGTAATCCTTCAAGGGCTATTAAGAGAAGCTTCGGAAGCTGATGTCATTATTAAAGCCAGTGGGGTAGGCGCTTTTGATAATTTTCTGGAAGATGCCGTAGTACAGCTTAAAAAGGACAATAACCTCGTCATTTTCTGGGATGTCGATGCTCCTGCAACCCTGGACCGAATTGAATCCAATCCTTCAGATCCTTTTAATGCCCTGGTGCCAAAATACGATTTTGTGCTTACCTATGGTGGCGGACAACCTGTAATTGATGCCTATGAACGCAACGGCGCGAAAAGATGTATTCCTATTTATAACGCTTTAGATACAGACACCCATTTTCCTGTCGAACCAGAGAAAAAATTTGAGGGTACTCTGGCTTTTTTAGGTAACCGTCTCCCCGACCGGGAAAAACGGGTAGAGGAATTCTTTATTAAGCCGGCACAGAATCTTCCAGATGAAAAATTCCTGCTTGGAGGCAGTGGCTGGGGCGACAAAGCTATGCCAAAGAACATAGATTATCTGGGGCACGTTTATACTAAAGACCACAATGCTTTCAATTGCACCCCAAAAGCAGTTTTGAATATAAGTCGGGACAGCATGGCTAAATACGGCTTCTCCCCTGCTACCCGGGTTTTTGAAGCTGCCGGTGCCGGGGCCTGCATGATTACAGATTACTGGAAAGGAATAGAGACCTTTTTCGAACCGGGAGAAGAGATCCTGGTAGCCCATAGCGGAGAAGAAGTGCAGATGATCCTCGCGGGACTTACTTCTGAAAGGGCAAGAGAAATAGGCGATGCAGCCTATAAAAAAGTACTTGCAGCACATACTTATGAGCACAGAGCAGAATTACTGGAATCTGTGATTTCTGAAAAATTGAAGTCTGAAGCCAAACCCATCGAATAAAAAAACAGCAAATGAAATTTGTCATTATAGGACTATCGGTGACTTCTTCCTGGGGCAATGGACATGCCACCACATACCGCGCACTACTCAAGGAGCTAAAGGCTCTGGGTCATGATATTCTATTCCTGGAAAAAGATGTCCCATGGTATTCCCCCCACCGCGATATGCCTGCACCCGATTTTTGCCGATTAGGTCTTTACAAAACCAATGAAGAGCTAAAAACCGACTACAAGCAAGAAGTGGCCGAAGCCGATGTTGTCATCGTTGGATCATACGTCCAGCAGGGTGTGGAAGTTGGAAATTGGGCCATAGATACAGCAACCGGAGTTACTGCTTTCTACGACATAGATACTCCGGTTACATTGGCAAAACTGGAGAGAAAAGACTACGAATACATTGATCCCGAGATCATTCCGGAATATGACCTGTACCTGTCATTTTCGGGAGGACCTATTCTGAAGCATCTGGAAGATCATTACGGCTCCCCTAAGGCAAGAGCCCTGTATTGTTCTGTTGATCCCGATCTTTATTATCCTGAAGAGCTGGACAAGGAATGGAAGCTGGGTTATCTTGGCACCTACAGCGACGACAGGCAACCCACGGTTCAGGAGTTACTTAACAAGCCTGCCGCACAATTTCCTTCGGAAAGATTTGTAGTCGCAGGACCTCAATATCCCGAAGATTTTCCGTGGTCAAAAAATGTTGAGCGAATTGACCACCTTCCTCCTGCCGAACACAGGAAGTTCTACAATTCCCAGGAATTTACACTTAATGTCACCAGGCAGGATATGATCAAGGCAGGTTACTCCCCAAGTGTGCGGCTGTTTGAAGCTGCCGCCTGTGGTGTTCCCATTATTTCCGACTACTGGGATGGCATCCACAGCATCTTTGAACAGGGAGAAGAGATCCTTATCGCCCGAAGCAGTGAAGAAGTAGCAAAATATTTCCGGAGGATTTCGGAAACAGAAAGAAGACAGATAGGTGAAAATGCCCGTGCAAAGGTGATGAGATCCCATACCGCAAAGGCCAGAGCAAAAGAATTAGTGAATTATGTAAAGGAGGTACGACAGCCTTCAGAAAAAGTATAGATCATGCCTACTCAAACTGAAATAAAACAACTCGCACCCTGGTTCCACAATATCCACCTGCCCGATGGCACTCAAACGGCACCCAAACATTTCCTGGGGGATTTCCCAAAGTTCAAATGGGATAAGATCCAGGATTCAATCCCGGAAGATCTTGAAGGATGGAAAGTACTTGATATTGGCTGTAATGCAGGTTTCTATTCTCTGGAACTGGCAAAACGTGGGGCTGATGTACTGGCGATCGACCTCGACGAGCATTACCTGAGACAGGCGAAATGGGCTGCCAAAGAGTTTGGCCTGGATGATAAGATAAGATTTGAGCAGATGCAGGTCTACGACCTTGCCCATACCGAGGAACAATTTGACCTGGTTTGGTTCATGGGAGTTTTCTACCATCTTCGTTACCCTATGCTGGCCATGGACATCCTGTCCCAAAAAGTTAAAAAGATGATGGTTTTTCAAACACTCTCCCTGCCCGGCACAGAAGAAATGGAAATTCCTGAAGATGTAGAATTCCACAAACGGGAGATCATGAAAGAAAATGCATGGCCAAAAATGGCATTTATTGAGCATAAACTAGCCGGTGATCCTACGAACTGGTGGGCGCCGAACCATCAGGGAATAATTTCCATGCTGCAAAGCTGCGGACTCAAAGTAACTGCAATGCCCGAGGATGAAACTTATGTAGCCGAAAAAGATGTTTCCATCCACTCCAGCCTTGACACCTGGAACTATTCAGAATATCTTTCGGCAGTTGGAAAAGATTGGAAGGAAGAGGTAGAGAAAAAGACCCGAAAAGAGTAGTTCCCGGGAATATTACCTGCAGACCAGGCACTCAGGTCAAATATATGCAAAGGGGAAACGGAAAAAGTAGTATCTTAATATCTGTAAATTATTTGACCATTGACCCTTAAGCTAATGCAATTAGGGTAATTTAATACTTCTAAATGATGAGAAATACGATTTTTATAGTATTAATTTTTCTGCCATTAATTACTCTGGGACAGGACAAGAACGTAGCCACAGACTCTTCACCAACAGGAAATACATCCGGAATACCTCTACTTTGGAACACTTCTATTGATTCCGAAGGGAATATAGAAACGACGTTAATAGATGATCGAAATTTTTACAGATCCTTCATAAATTTCAATTTGAAAAGATCCCACAGCTTGTCATTTACAGCAACAACTAATAGTTTATTTAAAATGATGAATGACCAAGAATTAGAAGAAGAATTATTTGATGTTGAACCTTCTTTCGATATTAAATGGAAGTTTAAGAAATCAAAGGACAGTGAAGATCTTTTTGACAATTGATGGCCTATTATGCTAATTGACATCTTTAGAACCAAATAAAGAAAAAACGTTTGACGAAAGCCTGGATCCTGAAATAAGTTCAGGATTACAGAAAATTAAAAAGGAGTGCGAGGGATCGCACTCCTTTTTTGATCAACTGAACCTGCGAGATTTTTTTAACCTCATAGGTTTTATATAGCAATAAAAATTTGATACCAAGGTTTTGAAAACCTTGCAGGTCGTTATCGTACAGGTTCGATCTCAAAATTCTTTGGGGGCGTGGCGCCCAATAAGTGCTCCACAAAATAATCCCAGCGACGGCGCATCATGTAATAGGAATCTTCGCCAAACCCATGGCGGGCATTGGGAAAAATGATGAGATCAAAATCCTTATTGGCCTTTATAAGCGCATCTACCACCAGGTAAGTATTGTATGGAGGCACATTGTCATCCAATCCTCCATGGGCGAGCAGGAGCTTTCCCTGCAGGTTCTCGGCGTACAACTGGTTGGCCTGGGCGGCATAATTATCCTCACCCTCCAGTCCTTTGGTCATAAGGCCAATATATCTCTCGCCCCAATCATCTTCGTAGTTGCGGTTGTCATGATTTCCCGATTCTGCAATTCCAACAGAATAGAACTCCGGGTGACGGAACAGCGCTGCAGCGGCTGCAAATCCTCCTCCTGAATGCCCCCAGATCCCGACGTTCTCAGCATCTATATAAGGATATTTCTCTGCAAGCTGACGAATTCCGGCTTTCTGGTCTTCCAATGTATTTCCTGAAATATCTCCATAGCAGGCATCGTGAAAAGCTTTTGACCGGCCGGGATTACAGGATCCGTCAATAACAATGACCACAAATCCTAACTCCGCTAAAGCCTGATGATCTCTTCGTGCCGCCGAAAAATTACGGCTGCCAACACTACCTCCCTGCGGACCGGGATAAACGTAGTTCACCACAGGATATTTTTTGTTCTCATCGAGATGAGTGGGTGTGAACATGAGTCCGTAAAGATCCCACTGCCCATTTGCCGATTTTACTGTAATTGGTTCAGCTGCTTTCCATCCGGCAGCTTGTAACCTGGAAATATCTGCCTTCTCTAAAGTGGCAATTTTCTTTCCGTTATTGGTTCGGAGAACAGCCACGGGCGGATTGGCCGGCGTAGAATAACTGTCAACAAAATATTGATGATCGGGGGAAAAAGAAATATTGTGATTAGCGTTTTCAGGAGTTAAGAGTTTCAGGTTCTTTCCGCTGAAATCTACCCGGTAGAGGTGAGAAAAATAAGGATCTCTGCCCTCTTCCCTGCCATTAGCTTCAAAATACAGTACCCGGTTCTTTTCATCCACATGCAGAAGTTCGGTCACGACAAAATTCCCTTTGGTGATCTGATGTTTTAGCTCGCCGGTTTTAAGATCGTACAGGTAAAGATGCCCCCAATTATCCCTTTCTGAATACCAGATGATCTCATTGCTTTTTGGTAAATATTTCCAGTTGATACTCCCTTGCCCGGATTCATACTGTGTCTCTACAGTTTCTGTAAAGATCTCTCTCACCTCGCCGGTAGAAGCATCGGCAATTTGAAGTTTTGCTTCCTTGTGATCGCGCGAAG
Source organism: uncultured Flavobacteriaceae bacterium (assembly GCA_964388165.1). GTDB lineage: Bacteria > Bacteroidota > Bacteroidia > Flavobacteriales > Flavobacteriaceae > Salinimicrobium. The sequence continues at coordinate 5,111 of CAYLZB010000068.1, forward strand.
TGGAAACGAACGCAAGTTTTGTTGCATCCTCATTCCAGTAATTGTCATCAAAAGCACCACTACATGAAATATCGTCGCAAAGCGTCCCACGGCGTGGATCGGGCTCTGTTTTAAGCTCTATAATCTTTGGATCATCTACTTCTACTATAACGCGATGGATCTTGATCACCTCCTCATCTTCGGGTAGTGGATATTTCCATTTTTGAAGTTCGGGCGCACCTACTTTGGTTTCGACCAGGTACATGTCGCTAATGTGCCGCTGGTCCTGCCTGTAAGTGGCAAGTTTTTTAGAATCCGGCGACCAAAGTACAATGGGTCTATCACTTTTGCGCCATCCTGCGTTGTCTGTAGCATAGCCAAAGTTTTCAACTCCGTCCGTAGTCAGTTGTTTTTCTTCTCCTGTCTCGAGATTGCGCAGCCAAAGGTTCCAATCTTTGATATAAACAACCTTCTTTCCATCTGGTGATATCACTTCGTTGCGGGAAACCTGAGGAGAACTTTGCTGTTGTTTTTTCTTCGGAAGTAATTCTGCCAAAGAAGAGGCCGTTTTTTTCTGTCCTGTTTTTGGGTCTACGAGGACGTATTCTGTCCCTGCAGGTGTGCTCACCCGGTACCAGAACTGTCCGTCCATGAGCCAGGTTGGCCGCACATTTGCCCTGTCTACCAGATCATTGGTATTAAAGCTCAGGAATTTTGTGGCACGCAGGTAATCTTCAGCAGTAATTTCTTTAACAGGTTCCTGGGCAAAAGCATTCAGAAACATCAACAGAAACATTGTATTCAAAAAGAGGATCTTTTTCATAGATTTTTAATTATCAAACTTCAGGTGACAAGATACGCAAAGAAGCTTTTGTAAGAAATAATCAATTTTGCATATCAAAAACTGCAGAATTAATTCCCTTTTGTGAAGTTTCCGTTCCAGCTTTCTTATTTTTGAGTAAATAACCCTGTTCATGCTTTGTATCAAACATCATTCAACAGATCCATATTTCAACATCGCTACAGATGAATATATCTTTAAGCACATTAAGGAGGACTGTTTCATGCTATGGAGAAATGATAATGCGATCATTGTTGGAAAGCACCAAAATACGCAGGCAGAGATCAATCACGAGTATGTAAAGGAAAGAGGCATAAAGGTAGTGAGACGTCTTTCTGGCGGAGGTGCAGTCTATCACGACCTGGGAAATCTGAATTTTTCTTTTACCCGCACCGGCGATAGTTATGAAATGATCGATTTTGAACGCTACACAAAGCCTATTATTGAAGTGCTGAAGGAATTGGGCGTCAATGCCAAATTTGAAGGGCGCAACGACCTCACTATTGAAGGCAAGAAATTTTCGGGTAATGCCGAGCATGTCTTCAAGAACAAAGTTCTGCATCACGGGACATTGCTTTTCTCTTCAGAAATGAAAGATGTGAGTGGCGCTTTAAAGATCAATCCGCTCAAGTACAAGGATCGCGGGGTGAAGTCTGTTCCTAACCGGGTGACCAATATTAGTGATCACCTTCCGGAGAAAATTAGTCTGGATGAATTCACAGATAAGATCATGGATTATATCATAGCCAACTTTGAGGATGCACGTCCTTATGAATTTTCCGATGAAGATCTGGCGGCCATTCAAAAGATAAGGGACGAAAAATACAGCACCTGGGAATGGAACTTCGGTTATTCCCCCGATTATAATTTTAAGCAGGGAGCCCGCACTCCCGGCGGAACTATAGAGATGAACATGAACGTTACGCACGGCATCATTAAGGAAGTTAAGATCACCGGGGACTTTTTTCACATTCGCGATATTGGTCCTATTGAGCAGGCACTGGAGAATACCCGGCATGAAGAAAGCGAGATTAGAAAGAAATTGTCTAAGTTCAACCTCGAAGAATATTTCAATAAGATCACCGAAAATGACCTGGTAGCTATTATGTTCTAGCTTTTATTAACCTAAAAAATCTGAATGGAATTACTCATTTTATACGCTGTCCTCGCCATATTTTTTTCCTTTATGTGCTCGATCCTGGAGGCAGCCTTTCTCAGTTTCACCCCCTCCTATTTGAAGATCAAACTAAGAGCAGGTAAAGCTTATGCCCATACGCTCACAAAGTTCAAGCAGGATGTTGATAAGCCTTTGATCGCGATCCTCACGATCAATACTATTGCCCACACTGTGGGGGCGATACTGGTAGGGGTCCAGGCAGAGAAGGTATACGGTGACGGCGGAAATGCTGTTGGAATAGTTTCGGCCATAATGACCCTGGCTATTTTAATTATTTCTGAAATCATCCCAAAGACCATAGGGGCTACCTACTGGAAATCTCTTGGAGGATTTACAGCAACATCATTAAAAGCCTTTGTTTTTCCGCTGAAGTATACCGGGGTCTTATGGCTTATGATGCTTACCACCAAACTTATTGGAAAATCGGCTCATGTGAGTTCCATGAGCAGGGAAGAATTTATGGCCATTACCGACGTGGCCGAGGAGGAAGGAGTTTTTGAAGAGCAGGAAACTACGGTAATAAGGAACATGCTACTCTTCAAGAAGGTCAAGGCCAAGGATGTCATGACCCCCTTTTCTGTGGCGGTTACCGAAGATGAAAATACCAGCATAGAACAGTTTCATCGCGAGCATCGCAACCTGAAATTTTCCCGTATCCCTGTTTATCACAAGAATCACAATAACATTACCGGGTTTGTACTTAAAGATGATATTCTGGAAGAAATGCTGGATCAAAAAGGACCCGAACCGCTCAAGATCTTAAAAAGGGAGATCCCAATGACTTCTGAAGACACTCCCATCCCTCAACTTTTTGACCGCTTCATTAAAGAAAGGACCCATTTGGCGATGGTGGTTGATCATTATGGGAATACCATTGGTCTGGTCACTATGGAAGATATAATTGAAACCCTTATGGGGCTTGAAATAATGGATGAAAGTGATAATGTCGAAGACATGCAGATGCTGGCACGGCAAAACTGGGAAAAAAGAGCCAAAAAACTTGGTTTGTTAAAACAGGATCCCCCCGGAGATAATGAACAAGACGTTGAGTAAAGCCTACATAAAAACACCTTTGGGGAATGCCATTTTAGAGGGGGATACCCGGGGGATCTCTAAACTCATTATTTCTGAAGAAACTTCTGATATTACCGGCAACCCTGCTCCCGACCTCCGGGAGGCAATAGACCAACTGCAGCAATATTTTTCGGGAGAGCTAAAGGAATTTGATTTAAAATTGAATCCTCAGGGGACAGATTTTCAGAAGAGAGTGTGGCAGGCACTGCTTAAGATCCCTTATGGACGTACCACCTCCTACATGGACCTGGCAAAGGAACTGGGCGACCCGCTGGCAATAAGAGCAGTGGCGGCAGCAAATGGTAAAAATCCATTATGGATTTTGATTCCCTGTCATAGGGTGATAGGTAGTGATGGTTCCCTCACAGGCTATGCCGGTGGACTCTGGAGAAAGAAATGGCTGCTGGAGCACGAACAACCGGTGAAGCAACAAAGCCTGTTCTCATGAGAGGTCTCAAAAAAGGCATTTTTGGAACCCTTCTTTTCGTGGCCTTTGCCATTGGTCTCATTTACCTTTTCAACTTCGAATATATCTTCCAGGGAATTCAGTCTACCTATCTACAGGGCCATATGACTGCTCACATAGATGACCATAAATTCTTTGACAATCGAAAGATCGAAGCAGGAAAACCTCAGCCGTGGCCAAGGCACAAGAGCTACAACAAATTTTCCTTAACCGAAGCACTACAGGAAAAGAATAAAGAAGCAGGGACAATAGCATTCTTGATCATTAAAAATGACAGTATCTGGTATGAAAACTATGCTGAAGAATATGGACCCGATTCAAAGACAAATTCTTTTTCGATGGCCAAAAGTGTGGTAGCAGCTCTGTTGGGAAAAGCCATTTTTGACGGTCATGTAAAAAGCCTGGATCAACCGGTAGCCGATTTCTTTCCGCAGTTCGACAAAAGGTTAACATTGCGTCACCTTGCTTCCATGTCTTCGGGATTGAATTGGGATGAGAATTATTATAACCCGTTTTCAATGACGGTGAGAGCTTACCTGGATGAAAACATCCGAAAGATGATCCTGGATCTACAGGTAGTTAAAACACCGGGAGAAGAATTCGAATATTTGAGCGGCAACACACAATTACTGGCAATGGTGCTGGAAAAAGCAACAGGAATGACAGTTTCTGACTACCTCAGCCAAAGCTTCTGGAAACCTTTGGGAATGGAAAATGATGCGCTGTGGCAGCTGGACAGCGAAGAGAGCGGCATGGAGAAGGCCTATTGCTGCATCGCCTCCAATGCCCGGGATTTTGCCCGCCTTGGAAAGCTCTACCATGACTTCGGAAAATGGAATGGAGAACAGCTGCTGGATTCGGTTTATGTGGCTGAGTCAATAAGACCTCAACTTGAGGATTACCCTCATTACGGATTAGGAATCTGGCTTCAGGAATTTATGGGACAGGAGGTATTTTACTTCCGTGGCATCCTGGGGCAGTATGTGATCGTGCTTCCGCAGAAGGATGTAATTATAGTAAGACTTGGGCATGAAGGTGGTAAAGTTCCCGATGACCGGGAACATCCCAATGATTTTTATTTTTATCTTGAGGAGGTGTTAAAAACCCTTGAAGCACATGATCAAGAAAATTTCACTGCGCAACCTGCTGTTCCTCGATATTGAAACAGTTCCCGAAAATGCCACTTTTGCCGAACTTTCTGATGAAAAACAGAAGCTTTGGGAAGCAAAATCCCTGTATCAGCGAAAAGAGGATTTCACTCCTGAAGAATTCTATGATCGCGCGGGAATATGGGCTGAATTCGGAAAGATCATCTGTATTTCTGTAGGTTACTTTGCATTTCAGGGGGAGAAAAGAAAATTTAGGACCACTACCTTCTGTGGAGAAGAGAAAGAGCTTTTGACCGCCTTTAAAGACCTTCTGGAAAACCATTTTGGAAGACCTCAACACCTCCTGTGTGCTCACAATGGAAAGGAGTTTGATTTCCCATATATTGCAAGGAGAATGCTCATTCACAATATGGAGCTGCCCAATAAGCTAAACCTTTTCGGTAAAAAGCCCTGGGAAGTGCCACATCTCGACACGCTGGAACTTTGGAAGTTCGGCGATTATAAACATTACACTTCCCTTAAATTACTCTGTAATGTACTGGGAATTCCCAGTCCCAAAGAAGATATTGACGGTAGCCAGGTGTGTAAGGTGTTTTATGAAGAAGGAGACCTGGAGAGGATCGTTTCTTACTGCGAAAGAGATGTTATTGCCATTGCCCAGGTCATTCTGAAATTAAGGCAGGAACCGTTACTTGAAGATCACGAGATCATGCATGTAGAGATTCCTTAAGGAACTGTTATTTATCCTGCTGCTTTTCAAAGATTTAGTATATTTAATAAAGAGAGTTCAAAAATGGCATTTTTGAGACTCCTTATTTTGTATAATTAAACAAGCCAATTATGTATTTGTACGTAGAACAATGGAATGTGACCAAGGACTGGATGGATCTTTCAAAAGAAGACCGTCGTGCCTATATGAATAAAGTAAAAGATGCAATCAATGAAATGAGCGGTGCCGGAATTGAAAATCTCGGCTGGGCCATGAACGATGAGCATACGCCTTACAGAAGTGATTATCGCTATTTCGCGTTATGGAAAGTGCCCGACCTGGAAACTGTAGAGAAATTTGAGCACGGGATCGAAGAAGCTAACTGGCACAAATACTTTTCCCAGGTGAACACCCGCGGAAAAGTTCTACCGCTACATGAAGCAATTGACTTCCTTGTGAATCTTGAGAAGCATTCGACTTCTATCCTGGATTAATCGTAGACCTGCAAGGTCTTTTTTAGACCTTCTAGGTCTGAAGCATATATCAAAAAATAGACCTACAAGGTTTTTAAAACCTTGCAGGTCTTTTCTTTATAAATTCATTTCAGGAATATCTCCTTCTACAATTAAGGTGCCTTCAGTTGCTTCTTTTATTTCCTCCACACTAACGCCCGGTGCTCTTTCCAGCAGTTTAAAGCCTTCTTCGGTTACTTCAAGCACCGCAAGATTTGTTACAATTTTAGTAACACAGCCGACTCCCGTTAAAGGCAGGGAACATTTTTTAAGGAGCTTGGACTCTCCTTCCCGGTTAGTGTGCATCATGGCAACGATAATATTCTCTGCGCTAGCTACCAGATCCATGGCTCCACCCATTCCCTTAACCATTTTCCCCGGAATTTTCCAGTTGGCAATGTCACCGTTCTCAGCCACTTCCATAGCGCCCAGGATCGTTAGGTCCACATGCTGACCTCTTATCATCCCAAAGCTCATGGCCGAGTCAAAATAACTTGCTCCGGGTAATGCAGTGATGGTCTGCTTCCCGGCATTGATCAGGTCCGGATCTTCTTCTCCTTCAAAAGGGAAAGGTCCCATCCCGAGGATACCGTTCTCACTTTGAAATTCGACTTCTATATCATCCCGCACAAAGTTGGCTACAAGGGTTGGAATTCCTATTCCCAGGTTGACGTAATAGCCATCCTTTACTTCCTGTGCGATGCGTTTTGCGATTCCGTT
>CAYLZB010000069.1:0-11642 GCA_964388165.1 uncultured Flavobacteriaceae bacterium
TTGCTTTTCAAGTAATAAAGGCAAAGATATTTCCTCTCAAAAAATGCCATTTTTGAGACTTCTTTCTCAAGGCGGAGGCAATGCAAAATATATGGACCTGATAAAAATGAATTGCCTCCGGATTTATCCGGAGGCAACAAAAAATCTTTAGAAAAGGGCTTTAGCCCAAGTTTTAATTTTTCTTTTCCAATAGGGCCATGTAAAATCCGTCAAATCCGGTTTCACTGGAAAGGATCTTCTGTTCTTTAGCCAGACTGAAATCCTTACCTTCTTCGCTGCCCAGGAATTTTTTCACCTGCTCCTCGTTTTCTGAAGGTAATATTGAACAGGTAGCATACACCATTTTGCCACCGTCTTTCAGTATTTTTGAATACTGCTTCAGGATCTCCTCCTGTGTTTGCTTTATGGTTTCTATAAATTCCGGCTGTAACTTCCATTTCGCATCGGGATTACGGCTTAGAACACCTAATCCGCTGCAGGGCGCGTCGATAAGTACTCTGTCTGCACTGCCGTATAATTTTTTGACCACCTTTGTTGAATCAATAACTCTGGGCTCAATATTATGAGCTCCCGCGCGACGGGCACGACGTTTGAGTTCCTTGAGTTTGTTGTCATATATATCTGTGGCGATCAATTGACCTTTATTTTCCATTAATGCGGCAAGGTGAAGAGACTTTCCGCCTGCGCCGGCGCAAGTATCAACTACGCGCATTCCCGGTTCAACTTCAAGAAAGTTGGCCACAAGTTGAGAAGAGGCATCCTGGACTTCGAACAAGCCATTTTTAAAAGCTTCTGTTCTAAAGACATTTGCTCTTTCCTTTAGCTGAAGCGCATCTGGATAGCCTTTCAAAAATTCGGTTTCAATTCCCTCTTTTTGAAGCTCCTGTTGCAGCTTTTCTTTTGTGGTCTTTAAAGTATTTACTCTTAGGATAACCGGCGCCTGCTCATTCAAGGCATGGATCTCCTTTTCCCAAATTTCTTCTCCCAGCTCTTTCACACCCATCTCATCCAGCCAGTCGGGCACAGATTCCCTGTATTTCCTGATCTTGCTTAACTCATCAAACTTTCCTTTGATACGGCGTGTTGGCACGGGTTCGATCTGCTTCCAGTCAGACGGAATTTCAATACCTCTTAAAGTCGCCCATACAGCGAAAAGTCTAAATAGATTTTCCCTGGAATATGGTGCTTTTACTTCAGCAATTTCAGAATACAGACGCTTCCAGCGAACAATGTCATATGTGGTTTCTGCAATAAAACTACGATCCCGGGAGCCCCAGCGTTTATCGCGTTTTAAGGTTTTTGCGATCACCTTATCGGCGTATTCTCCTTCATTAAAAATTTCTCCCAGTGCATCAACGGTTGCAAAGACCAGGTTTCTGTATAAACGCATAAAAATTATTTAAAGCTGCAAAGGTAAGCTTTTTAAACCTTCGGAAAAATCTATCTTTACGGGCAAATTCCTATAAATGAAGCGACTACTCTTTCTAGTTTTTATTGCCTTTTCAGCCTGTAAATCGGAACCTGAACAACAGCAAAGAATTCCTTTTTCTGAAGTAGAGATGGATGTTCTTCTTGAAGATTCCATAAGCATTAGAGCTATAGAAATAATGGGCAGGGATCTGGCCTTTGCAGGTTCCAACGGAGCTTACGGTATTTATAATTCCGCGCAGGACCAGGTACGGGTGAGCAGGCAGCAGTATGATTCTATTTATCCCGAATTCAGGGCGGTCGCGGGAACTTCCGAAGATTTTTTTATGCTGAGCGTGGCTAATCCCGCGCTCCTGTACAAAACTGGGGATGGCGGAAAAATGGAACTGGTTTATAAAGAGGAAGGGGAAAAGGTCTTTTATGACGCGATGACGTTTTGGAATGATAAAGAAGGTATTGCCATGGGTGACCCGGTGGAGAATTGCCTTTCGGTGATCATCACCCGTGACGGCGGAAAGACATGGACCAAAATTCCCTGCGACCAATTACCCGAAGCAGCTGAAGGGGAGGCCGCGTTTGCAGCCAGTAATTCAAATATTGCGGTACAGGGGGAGAAGGCATGGATACTTTCCGGTGGAGCGAGATCCAGAGTGTTCTTTACGCCCGATAAAGGCAAAACCTGGGAAGTTTTTGAAACACCCCTAGTGCAAGGGGAGAGTACCCAGGGAGGATATTCCATGGATTTTTACGACGAACAACAGGGGATAATTATTGGTGGCGATTACACGGCTCCCGAAGGAAATAAGGCTAATAAAGCAGTTACAAATGATGGTGGAAAAACCTGGCAGTTAATAGCTGAAGGTAAAGATCCCGGCTATAAAAGCAGTGTGCGATATGTTCCCGGTGGAGAAGGAAAAGAAATAGTTGCCGTAGGTTTTACCGGTATCTCTTATTCGGCCGATGGCGGTGAGAATTGGGAGGAGCTTTCTCCGGAAGGTTTTTATACCATTCGGTTCCTCAATGATTCAGTAGCCTATGCTGCAGGAAAGAATCGGCTGGCAAAATTGAAGTTCAGGTAGAAACAAATGATCCGGCGCCTAAGCAACCGGATCATTTCAACTAACCAACCAAAAATTTAAAATATTAATTCTTTGATGCTTGACGGGCACGGTACTCCCGCATCATTTTGCGATTAAAATCGTCTTCGACCTTGTTTAGCTCCATAATTCTACGGGCCGTAAAAATTTTCCTAAGGTCATTGTAATACTTCTTTTTTAATAAGTAATCTTCACGCTCGAGTTCCACATACTCCTCAAGCTTCGAGTTCGCCTTTTCTTCACTCAAACATTCAATTTCAACTTCAGCCCTTTCCTGCCGATAAAGCTGGCGGCGCTTCTTTTCGAATTCGTTGTAAATAGGCCAAAACTGCTGTGCTTCCCGGGGGGTGAGGTTCAACCCTTCGGTAATATAAGCCGTCTTAAGAGCTTTGATCTTTTCGCGATGCTCATCCCGGTCTTGTGCAGACGCCTGGAAGCTAAGTGCCAGGAAGAGAACCATAAATAAAATTTTTTTCATTTTTTAATCTTCATTAAGTAGGAGTGCCGGTTCTTCAATATTTTCATTCAAATATTCAAAAAGGGCTTCTTTATCAATATTGGGGTTCGCCGAAGCGGTTAATTCATAGTCTACATAGGGAGCCTCATTAGGGTTGTCCATATCGAGGGACTCCAAAAGGTAATTTTCAACAGCGGTGATATCCAGGTCTTCAAAACCAATCTCACCATTTTCATTAAAGGTCACAGAGCTAAACAGAACGGCTACAACAGCTGCCACTCCTGCGATATAAGACCAGGTCTTTCTGCGGAAAAGCGGAATAACTTTGCCCTTTTCGGGAGGATTCTCCAGTTTTTCAAACACCTTGTCACCAAACTGTTCAAAGTAATTTTCAGGAACTGTGAAGGGGCTAGATCCGAAATCTTTTTCACCTTCGGCTACGCGCTCCATCATACGGGATTGGAAATCCTGGAAGTAACCTTCCGGAACTTTAAATCCTGATTTGTTGCTATATGGTAACCTGTTCTCTTTCATTTGATTATTTGACTGAAATTTCTTCCTAAGGTTTAAGTCTGTTTTAAAAAATCTTCTATTTTTTTGGTCGCATGATGGTATGAAGCCTTGAGCGCACCTTCTGAAGTACCTAAAATATCAGAAATTTCCTTATACTTCAATTCCTGGAAGTATTTCATGTTAAAAACCTGTTGCTGTTTCTCCGGAAGGGTAGCGATAGCCTTCTGTAGCTTCAGCTGAATTTCATCACCCTCAAAATAGACATCATTCTCCAGATTATCGATGATCTGTTGCTGAAGTTCCTCTGAACTGATATGTTGTTTTTTGGCCCTGTTGTTAAGAAAGGTTATTGCTTCATTGGTGGCTATCCTGTACATCCAGGAGAACAACTGGCTTTCACCTTTGAACTTCTCGATGTTCCTGAAGATCTTTACAAAAGTGTTTTGGAGTACATCATCGGCATCTTCATGGTTCTTAACTATGTTTCGACATTGCCAGTAGAGCCGCTCCTGATACAGTTCCAGCAATTCCCGGAAGGCGTCATTCCTGGACTGCGGGTCCTGAAGGCGTAGAACTAGATTTTCTTCGGAAGAATTCAAAAGGTGCCGGAATTTAGAAGCCGTTAAAGATAGGAGGAAATCTTTAAAAATGATAACTGCTCAAAATGCCCTCTCCACATGCGAATCATCGACGAAATGCATAAAATGTAGATAAAATACACAAAAAATTTTTTTGTTTGGTTTTTTGTAGTATCTTCACATTGTGAAAAAGTTAATCTTTTTTGCTCCAAATGATGGAGTCTTTTCACCACCTGCCCCAAAGCGGTGACTAGATTTAGGAAAAATGGATGGACCTACTTCATCCATTTTTTTCTTTCTGCCATGACCTACTTTAAAAGAAAAGGTTCCAAAAATGTTTTTTTTGGAACCTTTCTTTTTTTACAGCTTTTTTCAAAGCTTTGGGAATAATCTTAATTCAAGAGAATTTTGAAAGATCGTCTACTTCTAAAATCCTTCTTCCAAGTCGGTACTTAATCAAAAGATTGCATCTCCACCAGCTTTTGGTAGACAGATCTTTTCTCCAGCAGTTCGTCGTGTTTGCCCTGTTCTACGATCTGTCCTTTTTGCATCACTACAATTTGATCTGCATTTTGAATGGTTGAAAGCCTATGTGCAATAACAATAGAGGTCCTGTTCTTCATCATGTTCTCCAAAGCTTTTTGTACCAGCCTTTCACTTTCGGTATCAAGGGCAGAGGTGGCTTCATCGAGGATCATGATGGGCGGATTTTTAAGCACCGCCCTGGCAATCGAAAGCCGCTGTTTTTGGCCGCCGCTCAACTTATTTCCGCTGTCTCCGATATTCGTGTCCAGTCCTTGAGGTTGGTCCTTAACAAATTCCCAGGCATTGGCGATCTTTAGGGCATCAATGATCTCTTCGTCTGTTGCACCTTCTTTTCCGAGGCTAACGTTATTTCTTATAGTGTCATTAAAGAGGATAGAATCCTGTGTCACCAGCCCCATCAAATTCCGGAGGGATTTTTTGGTCATGTCCCTAATATCGACTCCGTCGATCTTTATAGCTCCTTCGTTGACATCATAAAATCGCGTCACCAGGTTGGCAATTGTTGATTTTCCGCTACCCGATTGACCCACAAGGGCGACGGTTGAACCTTTTGGTACTTTAATGCTGAAGTTCTTCAGCACATTTTCATCCTCATATCTAAAGAAGATGTTCTCGATCTCAATTTCCTTTTCAAAATCTGTTTTTTCTACAGCATTTGGAGAATCTACTATGTTGCTCTCGGTATCGAGCACCTGAAAGATCCTTTCGGCAGCTGCATCTCCTTTTTTGACACTATAGGTGGCCTTGCTTATTTGTTTAGCAGGGGTAAGGATATTATAGGCAAGTCCCATAAAAGCTATAAAGGTCGCCCCGTCAAGAGTTCCTTCCACCAGCACCATGTTCCCTCCAAACCAGAGGATGATCACTATGACAAATATTCCAAGGAATTCACTGGTAGGCGAGGCGAGGTTCTGCCTGTTAAGAAGACTGTCAAGAATTCTCTTTAGCCTGTTGGTTGAGGTATGGAATTTATCCCGGAATTTATCTTCGGCATTGAAACCTTTTACGATCTTCAAGCTTGACAGCGTCTCTTCAACAAGAGAAAGAAAATACCCGTTCTCTTCCTGCGCCTGGTTCGATTTACTCTTCAGTTTTTTCCCAATTGACGAAATTATAAATCCCGAAATAGGTAGAAAAATGAAGACGAAGATCGTGAGCGTGGGGCTCATAATAAGCATTGCCGTTATTGTAAAAATAATGGTTAGCGGTTCCCGAACAATAAGCTCCAAAATGGAAAGAAATGAAGTCTGCACCTCGTTCACATCTGCCGTAATACGAGAAATTGTATCTCCTTTTCGTTTTTCAGAAAAATAGGAGACAGGTAACACAAGGATCTTGTCATAGATGGCATTCCTAACATCCCGCAGCACACCATTCCGAAGAAAAGTGATAAAAAAGGCGGCCATATACCCAAAGAGGTTCTTTAGGAAAAACAGGATGACTACAATTCCGCATACAAACAGTAGTGCTGTGACTTCATCCTCGTTTACCCTCCTGGTGACTTCGTAGTTGAAGGAATCCACAACGTAATCCTTTATACTTGCCAGGCCTGCCCATTTCGGTTCTACGGCCACTCGTTTGGTCTTGTCGAACAGGATCTGGATCACCGGGATGAGCGCCAGAAAGGACAGGGTGCTAAAGAGCGCGTAGAAAATGTTACAAATAATATTGAGGATCGCGAACCTCTTATAAGGGATCGCGAACCTCATGATTTTCTTGAAGTAATTCATTGGGGGTGGCCTAGGCCAGTTTTAGCTCAGATTTTATATTGGCAATCTTCTCATTGAGTTCCTGCTCAACTTTGCCGTATTTCTCTACCGAATCGAGCGGTGCATTCACGCTGATGTAGAATTTTATCTTGGGTTCAGTTCCACTGGGTCTCGCAGCTACTTTCGTTCCATTCTCAGTATAATAGATCAACACATTGGACTTTGGAACCTGTAAAGTATTAATTTCAGTTTCCATGGAGCTGTAGTTGAAGGATTTGGAGCTTTGATAATCTTCGACAAGTACAACTTTTTCGCCTGCAATTTCTGAAAGCGGATTTTCTCTTAGATCGACCATCATAGTCTTGATCTGCTCTGCCCCGTCAATTCCTTTTTTGACAAGTGAAACGAGATCCTCCTTGTAGAAACCATACTTTACATATAGCTCCACGATCTTTGAGTAAAGGGTTTTTCCTTCAGTCTTCATTTGTGCAGCGATCTCACAAGCCAGTAGGGTAGAGGTGACGGCATCTTTATCTCTTACGAAGTCACCTACCATAAACCCAAAGCTTTCTTCCCCGCCACCAATAAAGTTGAGATTTGGGAAATCTTTGATCATCTTGGCTATCCACTTGAAGCCGGTAAGTCCTTCTTTATATTCTACTCCATAATCCTCCACCATAATGCGGAGCATTGGAGTGGACACAATTGTTGACCCAACGAATTCTTTTCCTTTGAGCCTGCCTTCTTTCTTCCATTGCTCCAGTAAGAACCAGGTCATGATCAACATGGTTTGGTTACCATTCAAAAGAACCATTTTTCCTTCTGTATCTCTCACAGCTACACCAAGCCTGTCACAATCGGGATCTGTACCTATGACTATATCAGCATTTTCTTTTTCGGCTTTTTCAAGAGCCATTTTAAGGGCTGCAGGTTCTTCGGGGTTTGGAGATTTGACAGTAGGGAAATTTCCGTTTGGTTCGCGTTGTTCCTCCACAATGCTTACCTGAGAGAATCCGGCTCTTTCCAATACATCGGGCACCATGGTAATTGAAGTTCCATGAAGGGAGGTAAATACTACCTTAAGATCTTTACGAGCTTCAGAAGAAGTCTCAAAAGTGCCATTTTTGACAGATGCTTCAGCAAAAGCTTCATCGACCTTTTTGTCGATCAACTCGATCAAATCATTATTAGCTTCAAATTTGATCTCACTGTATTCCAATCCGTTGATCTCATCAACGATCTCCTTATCCTGAGGCGGTACCAGCTGTCCGCCATCCTGCCAGTAGACTTTATAGCCGTTATATTCCGGCGGATTATGGCTGGCGGTAAGAACAATGCCGCAGTGACAATCCAGATATTTTACAGAAAAAGAGAGTTCGGGTGTAGGTCTTAATTCAGAAAAAAGGAAAACCTTGATCCCATTGGCCGAAAATACATTGGCCACTACGCGGGCCAGTTCTTTACTGTTATTGCGGCAATCATAAGCGATCGCTACTCTTAGATCTTCATCGGGGAACTGCCTTTTTAAATAGTTGGAGAGTCCCTGAGTATTTTTTCCTAAGGTATATTTATTGATCTTGTTGGTGCCCACGCCCATGATACCGCGCATTCCACCGGTCCCGAATTCAAGATCTGTATAAAAACTTTCTTTTAGTTCCTGAGAGTCATTTTCCAGCAAGTCCTGTACTTCCTTTTGTGTTTCTTGGTCAAAAGGAGCATTTAACCAGGATTCTGCCCTGGATTTTATATCGTAGTAGCTCATTTCCGAAATTTTTATTCAGCAACAAAAATAAGGATTTATGTGGTAAAGCTGTTAAAACTCTCCTGTAGTTTCGCTAACGCGGTAGCGCTCTTTGTCCCTGCTGCTGCGCAGAATGAGTTCTCCAAGAAAACCGGCAAGGAAGAGAAGGGTTCCCAGGATCATGGTGGTGAGCGAAATATAGAACCAGGGATTATCTGTCACCAGAATATTAGGCAAACCGTGATAGAGCTTATACAGTTTGGAGGCTCCAATCCAAATAGCGAACAGAAAACCGAAGAAAAACATTAGAACTCCCAGCGCCCCAAAAAGGTGCATTGGCCTACGGGCAAAGGTGGAAAGGAACCAGATGGTGATAAGGTCCAGGAAGCCGTTGATGAACCGCTCTGCTCCAAATTTTGTCTTTCCGTACTTTCTTGCCTGGTGCTGTACTATTTTCTCGTCAATGCGGGAGTAACCGGCATTTTTTGCCAAAACCGGAATGTACCGGTGCATCTCGCCATAAACATCAATATTCTTGATCACAGCTTTGCGGTAAGCTTTAAGCCCGCAGTTGAAGTCGTGCAGCTTTAAGCCTGATGTTTTTCTCGCAGCAGCATTGAAAAGCTTTGAAGGAAGGTTTTTAGAAAGAACAGAGTCGTAGCGCTTTTTCTTCCAGCCCGAAATGAGGTCGTAACCTTCTTTGGTAATAAGCTGATACAATTCCGGGATCTCTTCGGGGTTATCCTGCAGATCGGCATCCATAGTGATGATTACATCGCCTTCAGCCTTTTCAAAACCAACGTGCAGCGCCTGGGATTTTCCGTAGTTGCGATTGAACTTTATCCCTTTTACCGAAGGATCTTCCGCAGAGATCTTCTTGATCGTTTTCCAGGAATTATCTGTGCTACCGTCATCTATAAAAATTATCTCATAGGAAAAAGAATTGGACCGCATCACCGATGCGATCCAATTATATAATTCATTCAAAGATTCTTCTTCGTTGAGAAGAGGGATGACAATAGATAACTGCATTTAAATTTATTTATACGTCATAAGGTCTCTTTTCCCTCATGATGAGTCCACCAATAAGACCAATTATAAGTCCAAAGAACATATACATTACAAGACCACTTGCAAAAGCGATCCACGGAGATCTAAAGGGGGCTCCTATTTCCATGGCGTTGTCGATCTGTGCATCTGTCATTTCAGGAAAGCGTTCCACCATCTCCTCTCTTTGAAGATCTGCCATTTGGTTCATATAATCAGGTTCAATGACCTCGGAAAGTAGGATCGTCCATAGGCCACCTATGATGGCGGCAATAAGACCAATACCTACTGCAACTTTTAGAGCTTCACCGAGGCTTAAGAAGCCTCCATTCTCTGCTTTAAAGGCTTTGAGGCCGTAAATGATCACTGCAATGAAAGCAGCAAAAGTAATGACCATGAAAGACCAGTGTGGTTGAAGGTGATAATTGGTGACATACATGATCACCCCAATAACGATGAGGATTATCCCCAGTAAAAGACCGTAATTAAGAACAAATTTACCTGCTTTAGCTTTTTGTATTTCCATTTTGGTTAGGTTTGTTGGTTCAACTACGGTTAGTAGGCAAATATAACAAAACGTTACACAGCTGTTACAGCTTTCTTAATTCCATAAAAATTAAGGGTGAATAGTTGTTGAATTAGAAAAATTAATTAAATTTGCACCTCGAAAAAATTACAAGATTTTAAAGAATAAAGAGATGAAGCAGGGAATCCATCCGGAAAATTATAGATTGGTAGCGTTTAAAGACATGTCCAATGAGGAAGTTTTTATTACCAAATCTACCGCAAACACAAAAGAAACTATTGAAGTTGATGGTGAGGAATATCCTTTAGTGAAGTTGGAGATCTCCAGAACTTCTCACCCTTTCTACACCGGGAAAGCCAAATTGTTGGATACTGCCGGTCGTATCGATAAGTTCAAGAACAAATACGCGAAGTTCAAGAAGTAATTTCTGCGTCATTATTATAGCAAAGAAGCCTCCTGTTAAGGGGGCTTTTTTTGTTCTGCACTGTACAAGCCGGATTTACTTCTTCCGGTTCAAATTTACTTGTACCTTTACCTAAAAGAATTTTCAAATGAACTATATCTTATTTGACGGGGCTGTTCGCACGCAGCTTTTGCCTTTTACCTTTACCAGGCCTGTGGCCGATATCCGGGTGGGAATTCTCACCATTCGTGAGAAATGGGAAAAATTTCTCAATACCACCACCTCCACAATAACCGAGGATTATTTATCTGAAAAATGGCCCATGGTGGAGATGGAGGAAAATATTATGATCAATGCAGCCTTTTTACCCACAGCAGAGCTTGTAGAGCAGGTAAAGAACCTGCAGCCCGGCGAAGGGATCTTTCACGACGAAGATGTTGTTGCTTTTCATGCGTATGAAGAACAGGAAGTAGATTTTGCAGACTGCACCAATATTGAAATGGAAGGAAAAGCCATGCTGGTGGAGCATACCTGGGATATTTTCAGGCTTAATGGGGAGGCTATTGCGGCCGACTTTGAATTACTCACGCAAGACAGAAAAAGTCAGAAGTTATCTTCTACCAACCAGGTAATAGCACCCGAAAATGTCTTTTTAGAGGAGGGGGCAAAAGTGGAATGTGCTATCCTTAATGCTTCTGAAGGGCCTATTTATATAGGAGCCGATGCCGAGATCATGGAAGGCAGCATTGTGAGAGGTCCTTTTGCTTTATGTGAACATGCGACCCTGAAGTTAGGGGCAAAAATTTATGGACCAACAACTGTTGGGCCTCATTCCAAAGTAGGAGGAGAGGTCAACAATTCTGTCATTTTTGGATACTCAAATAAAGGACACGATGGTTTCCTCGGAAACTCTGTTCTTGGAGAATGGTGCAACCTTGGAGCCGACAGTAATACTTCAAACCTAAAGAACAATTATGCCGAAGTGCGGCTTTGGGACTATGCTACAGAAAAATTCGCGCCTACCGGACTTCAGTTTTGCGGTCTCATGATGGGTGATCACAGTAAATGTGGGATCAATACCATGTTCAACACCGGAACTGTAGTAGGGGTAAGCGCCAATATATTCGGAGCCGGTTTTCCGCGGAATTTCATCCCTAGTTTCAGCTGGGGCGGTAGCGGCGGAACTACAACCTATAAAACCGATAAAGCTTTTGAGGTAGCCGAAAAAGTGATGGAACGACGTAACATCGAATTTTCAGAAGAAGACAGAGCCATTCTCGAACAGGTGTTTGAAGATACAAAAAAGTATAGGAGAAGTTAGTGAGCAGTGTTCAGTGGTCGGTGATCGGTGGTCAGGAGGAAATTTGAAATTTGGTGCTTGATATTTGGTTCTGCCGGTAATTGTTCATTGTTAGCTGGTTATTGATCATTGCTAATTGTGCATTGTTTAAAAGTTGGTATCTTTGCAGCCTCTAAAATGACAATTTTAGAGGCTGTTTTATTTAACTGAAATCCTGAGGATTAGCTATCGGGATGGTGATTGAGAAGAAATGGAAGACGCAAAAAAAGTAGCATTTTATACCCTTGGTTGTAAGCT
>CAYLZB010000070.1:0-11516 GCA_964388165.1 uncultured Flavobacteriaceae bacterium
ATAGTGTGTTGTTATAAATGATTAAATACTGCTGAAAAATGCCATTTTTCAAACTCCTGCAAAACTACAATTTATAATGCTTTAAGAGTAGCCTCTCATAAACTTTATCGGGTAGAATACGTTTCAAAGCGATCGAAAATTTTTGAAGTGGCTCGCCCACCTTGTAATGGATCTTTGGTTCTTTTTCCTGAATTATTCCGTAGATGGCTTTGGCCATGACCTCAGGATCTTCTCCCCGGTCCACATGCTCATTCATGATCTTAAGCGTATTGCCGTAAGCTTTCTCATAAGGCGATCCTTTGACAACCGGCGCATGATATCTTCCCGCCGCAATATTTGTTGCAAAGTCACCGGGAGCAATGTTCGTCATTTTAATATTGGAATTTCTAAGCTCCATGCGAAAAGCTTCGGTGGTGATCTCCAATGCCCCTTTTGAAGCTGAATAGATTCCGCGGTAAGGAAGGCCCATATATCCGGCGATGGAAGTCACGTTGATGATAAGTCCGCCGTTGTTCCTGCGCATTGCGGGAAGTACGGCCTTAATAACATTAATAGGTCCAAAAAAGTTGGTGTCAAACGCTTTTTTTATCTCCTCATCGGGCGTTTCTTCTATGGGCCCTGTAATTCCTACTCCGGCGTTATTAATTAGGATATCAATTTTTCCTGCTGAAGAAATTACTTGGGCTACGGCAGATTGTATGGTTTCAGGCTTGGTGACGTCGAGAGCCACTAACGGAAAGGGGGAATTCTGCTTTCCCGGATTGCGACTGGTTCCAAAAACGATAAAATTCTTTGACTGAAGAAATTCGGCTATGGCTTTGCCAATTCCTGAGGATGCTCCTGTAATAAGCACCACTTTTGAAGCTGTTTCTGTCATGCTGCAAAGATGCAATAAATCTCACTTATAGAAACAAAAAATGGCAAGCTACCCACATCACACCGCTACGACCGCTTACCCTTGCTGCGTTCCCGCCCTGGGGGATTCAGCAGGAGCTGGTTGTGTGGGACTTGCCGGGGCAAATATACAACCTTTCATACTTTTTGCAAGTATTTTCTAAGCCGAATTCTTTAATTTAGCTTGCACCAAAATCACTCTTAAACATGAAAGTTTATAACTTCCTCATATTTACATTCTTGAGCTTATTTCTGTTTTCCTGCGGAAGCGATCCAGATGATCCTTCCGCCGAATATAACCTGGAAATAGCCGAAAATAAAAAGGAATTTCAGCTGGGAGATCAAATTCAGGCGCAGGTAAACGGGGAAAAAGATTCAGTAGTCTATTATTTAGGTGAGCAACGGCTGGCAAAGACCATCGGGAACGAATCTTTGAGTCATACCTTTCAGAATGAAAAGCTTGGAAAATGGAATTTAACGGCCAAAATATACCGCAACCGGGAAGTCGAAGAAAAGCAGCAGGAAATTACCCTTTTTAACAATACAGCACCCACCTCCTACACTTATGAGATCGTCAATAAATATCCACACCAGGAGGATGCATATACCCAGGGGCTGGAGTTTTATGAAAACCGCCTTTACGAAAGTACAGGACACTACGGGAGCTCTTCATTAAGACTGGTCGACCTGCAAACAGGAGAAGTGCAGAGAAAGATTGATATTCCCTCCACCTTTTTTGCTGAAGGGATAACCATTCTTAATGATAAGATCTACCAGCTAACCTGGAAGGAAGATGTAGGTTTTATCTATGATGTAGATACATTTGAAAAAATCGACGAATTCGAATACGGCCAGAGTCGGCAAGGATGGGGGCTGGCTAATGATGGCAACACGATCTATAAAAGTGATGGTACAGAAAAGATCTGGTTCCTGGACCCCGCTGATCTTTCTGAACAGGGTTTTATTCAAACAGTTACCCATAGAACTGTTGCAACACAGTTGAATGAGCTGGAATGGGTAGAAGGAAAGATCTATGCCAACACTTACCAAAAGGACGGAGTTGCAATAATTAATCCTGAAAATGGTGCCATTGAAGGAGTGATCAATTTTTCAGGTTTAAGGGATGAGTTGGGAAATACTCAGGATCTGGATCCTATTAACGATGTTCTTAACGGAATTGCCTACGACAAGAAGAACCAAAAGCTCTATGTTACCGGAAAAGATTGGGATACCCTTTTTGAAGTAAAAATTATTGAGAACTAGATGGTAATACCTGCAGAAACATATACACATCAAAGAACAGTAAGGGAAGAAGACCTTGATGACCTTCATCACGTCAATAATGTACGCTATGTGCAGTGGATACAGGACATTGCTAAGGAACATTGGGAAGTACGGGCGACAGACCAGTTAAAAAGGGATTTTATCTGGGTAGTTATAAGGCATGAGATCGACTATAAGAAACAGGCATTTTTGGGGGATGAGCTACTTATCGAGACCTATGTTGGAGAGACTACTTTTGTAACTTCCGAAAGATTTGTCAATATCAAAAATGCAAAAACTGGTGATATCCTCGTGGCAGCCAAGTCCATGTGGTGTCTGCTTGATGCAGATTCAAAAAGACCTACAAAGATCACCGAAGAGCTGCGCACCGTATTCCATAAAAGATGAAAAAAATTACCGGCTTCATGGTGTTCTTGATGCTGGTCTTTTTCAGCTCCTGCCGCAGTGATTTTGATACTTCCGAGTCATCCGGTCAACTTGAATTTTCTAAGGACACTGTTTTTCTTGACACAGTATTCAGCAACCTTAGTACCGCGACCTATTCTTTAAAGGTATATAACCGTTCGAGAGAAGATATTTTCATTCCCCAGGTAAGCTTAAAAAACGGAGAGAACTCTCTTTACCGGCTGAATGTTGATGGAGTAGCAGGAAGTAGCTTTGACAATGTAGAGATCCTGGCAAGGGACAGTATTTATATATTTATTGAGACCACTGTACCTTCAGCCGCAATGGAGGAGAATGAGTTTCTCTATACAGATAAACTTGAGTTCCGGTCACAGTCACATCTTCAGGAAGTTCCTTTGGTCACCCTGGTGAAAGATGCGATCTTCTTATACCCTAAAAAGGATGCACGGGGCATCCCCCAAAAAATTCCGGTGGGGAGAGATGAAAATGGGGAGCCAATATTGGTTTCGGGATTTGAGCTCGATCAGGACCAACTTCATTTCACGAGGGAAAAACCATATGTCATTTACGGTTATGCTGCAGTTCCCGGGGCGGCTACCCTGTACATCGAGGCAGGAGCCCGTATTTATTTTCATGCCGATAGCGGTATTCTTGTTCCCAAAAACGCCTCTATTCAGGTGAAAGGTGCTCCCAGCACAGATCCTGAAAAAATGGAAAATGAAGTGATCTTCCAGGGAGACAGGTTACAGGGTCTCTACAGGAATATTCCCGGGCAATGGGGAGCAATCTGGCTGCAAAAGGACAGTAAAGATCACCTTTTTGAGCATGTCACCATCAGGAATGCCGGAGTGGGAATATTAGCAGAAGGAACTACCCTCTCCCCTACTTCTGTGAAAATAAAGAATGTGCAGATCTACAACTCTGCTCTTTCAGGAATAAGAGCTGAAAATACTGGGATCACTGCTGAAAACCTTGTGATCAACAACAGCGGACAAGCTTCACTTTATATCAACGGCGGAAATTACCTTTTTAGACACCTTAGTATTGGAAACTATTGGCAGCAAAGTTACCGCCAGGCACCCGCTTTATTTATTACGAATATATCGGAAGAAGGGCCTGCACCAATAAAGGCTCTTTTCCAAAATAGTATCATCTATGGAAATGAAGAGAGGGAAATAGGTTTTGAACTTGATGAAACATTTCCGGTTGAAGTACTTTTTTCTCACAGTTTGCTAAAATTCAGCAGTGGACAGGAATTGGGAGGTTTTTATGACTTCAGCAACAATGAGATGTATAACAATATTTGGCTGAATGAAGATCCTCTTTTTGTATCCCCAAAAGAAAATGATCTGATGCTTCAGGAGAGTTCTCCGGCCATAAACAAAGGAGATCCCGGAGTAGCACAAGAAGTTCCCCTGGATATTTTGGGCTCAGATCGAATACCCAAGCCCGACCTGGGAGCTTATGAATTCACTAAAATGGAGGAATAAAAAAAGCTGTCAAAAATCCCATTTTTGGGACCTGAGACAGCTTTTTTTTATGAGTCTGGATCGCTTCAAGAACCAAAATCAAGACTTAATTCAGAACTACATTTGAAAAAGAGGTCTTCCCTGCATTAGGTCAAGCACATCTTCTCTTACTGCATCCAGTTTGTCGTCATCCTGATAATTCGTGATCACGCGATCGATAAGATCTACAACGGTGTCCATATCATCTTCTTTAAGTCCGCGAGTGGTAACTGCCGGAGTACCAATGCGAATTCCGGAAGTGACGAAAGGAGATTTATCATCAAAAGGCACCATGTTCTTATTTACAGTGATATCGGCCTTTCCAAGAGCTTCTTCCGCTTCTTTACCCGAAATGTTCTTGTTCCGAAGGTCGATCAACATCATGTGATTATCTGTTCCGCCCGAGATCACCTGGTAATCTTTTTTCATGAAAGCCTCGGCCATTCTTTTGGCGTTCTTCTTTACCTGCACCGTATAATGAAGGAATTCATCTGTAAGTGCTTCTCCAAAAGCTACTGCTTTGGCAGCGATGATATGTTCCAAAGGTCCTCCCTGATTTCCAGGGAATACTCCGCTATTAAGCAGCATCGACATTTTCTTGGGGTTTCCATTCTTTAAAGTCTCTCCAAAAGGGTTGTCGAAATCCTTGCCCATCATGATAATTCCACCGCGTGGCCCGCGAAGGGTCTTATGGGTAGTTGAAGACACTATGTGGCAATGAGGAATGGGATCACTTAGCAATCCTTTTGCGATTAGACCTGCAGGGTGCGCAATGTCTGCAAAAAGTATAGCTCCAATACTATCGGCTATTTCACGAAACCTTTTATAATCGATCTCCCGGGAATATGCAGACGCACCGGCGATGATCATCTTTGGTTTCTCTTTTTCAGCTATTTTCTGAACTTCATCGTAATCTATAAGTCCGGTTTCTTTATCTACCCCGTAGAATACAGGCTGGTAAAGTTTTCCGGAGAAATTTACCGGGGAACCGTGAGTTAAATGTCCGCCGTGGGAAAGATCAAAACCCAGGAATTTATCTCCCGGTTTCATGCAGGCATGGAAAACTGCGGTGTTGGCCTGTGAGCCCGAGTGAGGCTG
Organism: uncultured Flavobacteriaceae bacterium; assembly: GCA_964388165.1. Lineage (GTDB taxonomy): Bacteria > Bacteroidota > Bacteroidia > Flavobacteriales > Flavobacteriaceae > Salinimicrobium. Next base: position 5,190 of record CAYLZB010000070.1, read on the forward strand.
CACGTTAGCGTATTCGGCATTGAAGAGTTCTTTAAGTCTTTCGATCGCTAAATTCTCAACTTCATCTACCACCTCGCATCCACCATAGTATCTTTTTCCGGGATAGCCTTCAGCATATTTATTCGTAAGAACAGAACCGGCTGCTTCAAGCACCTGTTCACTTACAAAATTTTCACTTGCAATAAGCTCTAAACCATTGAGTTGTCTTTCCTTTTCTGCGTCAATTAAATCAAATAATTCTTTATCCCTTTGCATATGCATTTTTTACGTTAAATAATACTCAAAAATAGCAAATACATTCGGTTCTTAGTAAGAAAATAATATATTTGGTTTGAATTGATTTTAACAAAATACCAACATTTATTATGTCCATTACAGCTAACGACCCTACAAGAAAAACCTGGCTGGAAGTACCCGAAAATTCTGATTTTCCTATTCAAAATATTCCCTTCGGAGTTTTCCTCACAAGGGATGATATAATTACCATCGGTACCCGCATTGGGGATACCGCGATCGACCTTGGAGCCCTGCACCAGCTGGGCTATTTTGAAGGAATTCCACTAACAGATGATATTTTCCTTCAGGATACCCTTAACGATTTTATTTCTGACGGTAAAAAAACCTGGAGACTGGTAAGAAACCGAATTGCCGAAATCTTTGACGCGAACAATGAGAAACTCCGCGACAATGAAGACCACCGGCAGGTAGTGCTTTTTGGTCTTGATGAGATCGAGATGCAAATGCCTGTTCAGGTAGGGGATTATACCGATTTTTATTCCAGTAAAGAACATGCTACGAACGTAGGAACCATGTTCCGTGATCCAGATAATGCTTTATTGCCGAACTGGCTTCACATTCCTGTAGGTTACCACGGAAGAAGTTCTTCCATAGTTCCCAGCGGAATACCTATTCACAGGCCAAAAGGACAAACTAAACCTAAGGATGCCGATGAGCCGGTCTTTGGGCCTTCAAAAAGAGTAGATTTTGAACTTGAAATGGCTTTTATAACCACAGATGCCAATCATCTTGGGGAGCCAATTCCTATAGAGGAAGCCGAAGATTATATTTTTGGACTGGTACTTTTCAATGACTGGAGTGCACGTGATATTCAAACCTGGGAATATGTTCCCCTTGGACCATTTCTGGCAAAGAATTTTGCTTCCTCGATCTCTCCATGGATCGTGACTTTAGATGCTTTAGATCCTTTTAGAGTAGAAAGTCCAAAACCTGAAAAGAAATTACTTCCTTATCTGCAGAGCAGCGGTAAGAAAAGCTTTGATATTGAGCTTGAAGTATTCCTTCAGCCCGAAAATGGTGAAGAGACAAGAGTCTCCAAGTCCAACTTCAAGTACATGTACTGGAACATGAGTCAGCAACTGGCTCACCATACGGTGAATGGATGTCCCGTGATCTCGGGCGATATGATGGGATCCGGAACCATATCGGGTCCAACCCCAGATTCTTACGGATCTATGCTTGAGCTGTCATGGAAAGGTGAAAAGCCTATAAAGCTTAAAGATGGCAGCACCCGTACTTTTATTGAAGATAACGATACTGTGATCATGCGCGGACACTGTAAGAGGGAAAACTACAGAATTGGTTTTGGAGAAGTAAGTACTAAATTACTTCCTGTTTTTGAGCCAAAGAAAAAGTAGAGTAACTACGTTATAAAAAGAAAAAGAGCCGCAACATGCGGCTCTTATAGTTTCAGACAAGAAAGCGATTATCTTCTTTCTTCTCTGCTACTTCTATCTTCCCTGTTACGGTCACGATTTGTATCTCTTTCTCTTTCGGCATCTTCTTTCTTCTGCTTATCGCGGTCACCTGCGGCCTGTTGTGCCGGCTTTCTTGATTGTTCTTCCTGTTGGTGACGCCTTTGTTCTTCATTGCGATCCCGGTTGCGATCTTCTCTTCTCTCTTCCATAATAAAAGTTTTTTGGGTTAATAATTTATACATAATAAATTTACTTAACCTACAGCCTTATAAAAAGCTGGTTATAAAACCTTTAACTGGATTTTAGCGGTTTAACATAATTCGAAACCCTTTAGGCTATAAATGTTCTTTTATTCTTTCAACCTCTATAGATTGGTGAGAAGAATGATGCACAACATTACGATCCTTGAGGATGATCATTTGCGGACTTTCATGCCTAACACCCAGCCTGGCGGCTACCTCATTGGAAACATCACGATTTGCGATTAGGTCCAGAAAATAAAGCTTCACCTCTTTGTCTTTCGGCAGGTCGTAATTTCTTTCAAAATTGTTCAATACCATGCGGCTTATACCACAACGGGTAGAATGTTTGAAGATCACCACCGGTTGCTTTTCAGATTCTTTCTCGATCTCATCCAGCTGCTCCTTTCTCGTAAGGGTGTGCCATGGCACTTCCTCGATCTCCTTTTTCACTATATCTCTTTCGCTCTTAAAAACTTTATCGAATAATCCCATTTTTCAATCTTTGGTTACAATTTTTTACACCTCCGTAAAATAGTAAAATCATCTGAGTTTTCCCGAACAAAGCCCGAAGTTTAGTATCTTTATAAGAGACAAAAAGTCATTGGATTTCCCTCAATATCAGCCATTTTGTCTGCTAAAAGCTGCTGGTACATGCTTTGCTAAACCTGAGATAAAAAGATCAAACAACATTACTATGAATCTAAATAATTTTACAATCAAAAGTCAGGAGGCCATTCAACAGGCACAGCAACTGGCTCAGGAATTAGGACATCAGCAAATAGAGAATGAACACATATTTAAGGCTATTACTTTAGTAGATGAGAATGTTACTCCTTTTCTTCTGAAGAAACTGAATATAAATGTCGCTCTGTTTCAGCAGATCCTTGATAAGACCCTACAAAGTTTTCCAAAAGTGAGCGGTGGAGATATCCTGCTTTCCCGTGAAGCATCGAGAACATTAAATGATGCATCTTCTGTAGCCAAAAAAATGGGAGATGAATTCGTTTCCATAGAACATCTCATTTTAGCCATTTTTGGATCTTCAAGTAAGGTTGCCCAGATCCTCAAGGATCAGGGTGCTACAGAAAAAGGATTAAAAGCAGCTATACAGGAGCTTAGAAAAGGTGAGAATGTCACCTCACAAAGTGCAGAGGAGACATATAACTCCTTAAATAAATATGCGAACCACCTCAACAAGTTGGCCGAGGAAGGTAAACTTGATCCCGTGATCGGACGGGACGAAGAGATTCGGCGTGTACTACAGATCCTTTCGAGAAGAACAAAGAACAACCCAATGCTGGTGGGAGAACCGGGAGTTGGTAAAACTGCAATTGCCGAAGGTCTTGCACATCGTATCATTGCGGGTGATATTCCTGAAAACCTAAAGGACAAGCAGATCTATTCCCTGGATATGGGAGCATTAATTGCCGGAGCGAAATACAAAGGAGAATTTGAAGAAAGACTAAAAGCTGTAATTAAAGAGGTTACGTCGAGTGAAGGAAATATTGTTCTCTTTATCGATGAGATCCATACCCTTGTTGGTGCCGGTGGTGGGCAGGGAGCCATGGATGCAGCGAATATTCTTAAGCCTGCTCTTGCCAGAGGGGAACTACGGGCTATTGGTGCAACCACTCTTGATGAGTACCAAAAATACTTTGAGAAAGATAAAGCGCTGGAGCGTCGTTTCCAAAAGGTCATAGTAGATGAACCCGATACCGAGAGTGCTATTTCCATCCTTCGCGGAATCAAGGAAAAATATGAAACACACCATAAGGTAAGGATCAAGGATGAGGCCATTATCTCGGCAGTTGAATTGTCCCAACGCTACATCACAAACCGTTTCCTTCCCGACAAGGCTATAGACCTTATGGACGAAGCGGCTTCCAGACTGCGTATGGAGATCAACTCAAAACCGGAGGAACTCGATGTGCTGGATCGCAAGATCATGCAGCTGGAGATAGAAATGGAAGCTATTAAGAGAGAAAATGATGAAAATAAACTCAAAGCTCTTCGTGCCGATCTGGCCAATTACAAAGATGAACGCAATGAACTTCACGCCCAGTGGAAAAATGAGAAAGAAGTAGTTGATAATATCCAGACGTCAAAATCTAAAGTTGAAGAGTATAAGCTCGAAGCCGAACGTGCCGAAAGAGAAGGAAATTACGGCAAAGTAGCCGAATTGCGCTACGGAAAGATCAAGGAAGAACAGGAAAGGTTAGCTGAACTTCAGAAGCAACTTGAGGAGAATCAAAAGGGAAAATCTTTGATCAAGGAAGAAGTAACTAATGAAGATATTGCCGAAGTAGTTGCAAAATGGACCGGGATTCCGGTTACTAAAATGCTCCAGACCGAACGTGAGAAACTTCTAAAACTAGAGGATGAACTTCACCGTAGAGTTGTGGGACAGGATGAAGCCATACAAGCAGTAAGCGATGCCGTGCGAAGAAGTCGTGCCGGTTTACAGGATCAGAAAAAACCGATAGGGTCTTTCCTATTCCTGGGAACAACCGGAGTCGGTAAAACTGAACTTGCTAAAGCTCTGGCCGATTATCTCTTCAATGACGAGAGCGCAATGACCAGGATCGATATGAGTGAATACCAGGAGCGGCATGCAGTTAGTCGACTCGTAGGTGCTCCTCCGGGATATGTGGGCTATGATGAAGGCGGTCAACTTACTGAAGCGGTAAGGAGAAAACCTTATTCTGTGATCCTGCTCGATGAGATCGAAAAAGCCCACCCCGATACTTTCAACATTTTGTTGCAAGTACTGGATGAAGGTAGACTAACAGATAATAAAGGCCGGGTAGCCGATTTTAAGAACACCATCATCATAATGACTTCCAACATGGGATCTCATATCATACAGGAGAAATTTGATGCTGTAAAGGATATTGACACGGCAATGGAAAGTGCCAAAGTTGAAGTACTGGCGCTGTTAAGACAAAGTGTGAGACCTGAATTCCTCAACCGGATCGATGATATAGTAATGTTCACTCCTCTTACCAGGAAAGACATTAAGAAAATAGTGGGATTACAGTTGAAGGGAGTAACTAAAATGCTTGCAAAGCAGGGAATTACTCTTGATGCTACAGAAGAGGCAATTGCACATCTTGCTGAAAGAGGCTTTGATCCACAATACGGTGCGAGGCCGGTGAAGAGAACTATTCAAAAAGAAGTTCTGAACAAACTCTCGAAAGAGATCTTAAGCGGAAAGATCCACACAGACAGTATCATTCTGCTGGACGCTTTTGATGACGAACTGGTCTTCAGGAACCAGGAAGAAATTGTACAATAATGAAGAGGCCCCGAATTATCGGGGCCTTTTTTCTTACCATCTGTCGATTTCTCTTTTCAGGTCCTCTTTGCTGCGGCCCGTTTTTTCCTGTAATCGACCCAGCATTTCATCAAACTTTCCTTCACGGTAAGTTACATCATCATCGGTGAGATCGCCGTATTTTTGTTTGAACTCACCTTTTATTTGTTTCCATTTTCCTTCAATTTGATCATCATTCATAACAAGTTGTTTTTAGGTTGATCTTCAATTTACCCCGAAAAGCGCATTCCTGCCTTTAAAAATTTGCCATTTTGCTCTTAAGATTTTGTTATTTTTACCGCTATGAGAAAAATAATCCTTCTTGCATTTCTGGCTTCTGCGCTCGTTAGCTGCAAGAGCACCAGAGTAGGAAATACATCAAATGTCCAGGTAAGATTTCTGGATGATTATAGCATAAAAAGCGGATTGACAGTTAAAGGAACTGAAGTTGGCGGACTTTCAGGAATTGATTACCATGAAGGCAATTTCTATATGGTGAGCGACCAACCTTCAAATCCACGGATTTATCTCGCCAAAATTGAGATTTCAGAAGAAAAGATAGATACTGTATCCATAGTTGATGTCATCATGCTGGAAAAGGATCAGGAAGAATTAAAAGATCAACACCTGGATCTTGAAAGTATTCTCGTTGATCCTGCAGAAGGGAATTTCATCCTTAGCAGTGAGGGAAATATTAAGAGCGGGAAAGATCCCATGGTTTTTAGGGCATCCAAAAATGGGGAATTTGTGAGCTCTTTTTCAGTACCCGAAAATCTTCTGGCTGAAAGCATAAAGAAACCCCGCAATAACGGAACGCTTGAAGGTCTTGCTGCTTCCCATGACGGGAAGGGAATTTGGGCCGCTATGGAACTTCCTTTGGAAACAGACGGTCCTAAACCCAAACTCTACCCTACCAAATCTCCGGTTCGGATCACTTACTTCGACAAAAAGACCGGAAATGCAACCAAACAATTTCCTTACAGACTTGACCGTATAGCAAAAATACCCTGGTTGTATTTTGCAGTCAATGGAGTGACAGATCTTCTGGAATATGCAC
>CAYLZB010000071.1:0-11499 GCA_964388165.1 uncultured Flavobacteriaceae bacterium
TGCGTTCATCAATGGTTAACTGAGTGTTCATTCGTTGTTTTTTAATTAAACTTAATTTATTGCTGTCCCTGTTTGTCCAAACACTTTGCCATACTCCCTTTTAAATAAAAAACCTCCGGAATTACTCCGGAGGCTTCAAATAATAAGGTGTCAAAAATGGCTTTTTAGGCAGGCATTCTTTCTCTTCTGTTTCGCAATCTCACCCGTCCCCTGTTCACGAGGTAAAGCATAGCGGGCACTACCACAAGGGTTAGGAAGGTTGCGAAGATCAATCCAAAGATCACCGTCCAGGCCAGCGGCCCCCAAAAGATCACGTTATCCCCTCCAATATAAATTTGGGGATCATAATCTGTGAAAAGTGAGAAGAAGTCAATGTTTAAGCCTATTGCCAGCGGAATTAGCCCCAATACTGTCGTAATGGCAGTTAAAAGTACAGGCCGCAATCTTGACTTACCGCCCTCTACGATCATCTCATAATACTGTCCTTTCGTCAGCAAGTCCTTATCATCAAGTCCTAAACTGGCCTTTTTACGATCTATAAGGATCTGTGTGTAATCCACCAGTACAATAGCATTGTTCACTACAATTCCGGCAAGGGAAATTATTCCCATCATCGTCATGATAATAATGAAATCCATCTGGAAGACCACCATCCCGAGAAATACTCCCGCCAGGGACAGGAATACGGCCATAAGAATGATCAATGGCTTTGGAATGGAATTGAACTGTGCCACCAGGATCAACAGGATTCCACCCAGGCCAATCAATAAGGCCTTAAGCAGGAAGGACATGTTCTCCTCTTGTTTTTCCTGTTCTCCTGTGAACTCAAGGGAAACATCCTGTGGTAGTTCATATCCTGCCAGCTCCGTCTGCAGCTGTTCTACAATAGCATTCCCGTTATAACCTTCGAGTACGTTGGAATATATGGTGATCACCCTCTTAAGGTCTTTACGTTTGATCGCACTGAAGGAAGAGGTCAATTCTTTTTTTGTCACCGAAGATATTGGGACTTGCACCAACTCTCCGGTATTCTGATTCTTAAAGGTCACAGGCTGATTGAAAAGTGCATTTTCATCATACCTGAAATCTTCATTGAACCTGATGTTTATTGGGTAATCCTCATCTCCTTCTTTATAAGTGGAGATCTCTTCCCCGTAAATAGCACGTCTTAGAGTTTGTCCTACAGAAGTAGTGGAAACACCCAGTTGCCCCGCTTTCACACGGTCTACAGTGACATTGAGCTCAGGCTTGGATTTATTTACGTCTATTTGAAGCTCTTCGATCCCGGGAATGTTAAGCTCCTGGATGAAATTCACAAGTTGTTCGGCTTCAATGAGCATCTGCTCGTAATCCTCTCCTTTTAATTCAATATTAACGGGATAACCCACCGGGGGACCTGCAGCATCTTTTTCCACAATTATGGAGGCACCCGGGAAATCCTGTACTGCCTCCCGCACTTCAGAAAGTACATGGCTACTCCTTACTCCGCGGCGATCCTTGAATTCCCGCATGGACAAAGTAACCTTTCCCTTATGCGGCATATCATTTTGCTGTCCGCCATCTGTCATGGGGTTACCTGCACCCTGGCCAACCTGGGAAATAGCAGATTCCACCATATAATTGTAACCATCCTCATCTTCATATTTTTCAATGACCTCATAGATCTGTTGTTCGATCTGTTTGGTCACCTCATTGGTCTTCCGTATGTCGGTTCCTTCAGGGAATTCGATATAAGTGATGATCTGGTTTGGTTCATTTTCCGGAAAGAACAGGACCTTAGGTTGTACAATTCCAACAAGTACGAACGAGAGGATCAACATACCCAGGGTTCCGAAGAAGACCAGGTAAGAATTTTTTCCGCGAAGGGAGAAACGAAGCGTAGACTCGTACTGTTTCTCCAGTTTCTTTAGAGCCCTGTACTGGAAGAAATCCACCCAGGAGCTAAGGAAGTATTTATAGAACCAAAGCAGGAGGGCAAACAGGATCGCAAGGTTACCAATTGCCCTGAATGAGCCAAAATCAAGGATGAAGCCGGCGATCACCAGGATCAAACCTGTACCTCCTAAAATGGCACTAATGCGGATCAGTTTTTTCTTTGTCAGCTCCTTTTCTTCAGTCTTCATGTATTCCGAAGTCAACATGGAGTTGATAATGAGGGCCACAAAAAGTGAAGATCCGAGCACCACCGAAAGGGTTATTGGGAAGAAGATCATGAACTTTCCAATGGTTCCCGGCCATAATCCCAGTGGGAAAAAGGCCGCAAGCGTGGTGGCTGTGGAGGCAATGATTGGCCATGCGATCTCGCCCACACCCTGTTTGGCAGCTTTTAGGCGTGGTACACCCTGGTCCATAAGACTGTAAACGTTCTCTACCACTACGATCCCATTATCTACAAGCATTCCAAGTCCCATTACAAGAGCAAAGAGCACCATAGTGTTAAGGGTGAAGCCCATGCTGGAAAGGATGATAAAGGATAGGAACATGGACAATGGAATAGCGAATCCAACAAATAATGCATTCCTAAAACCAAGGAAGAACATTAGGACCACCACCACCAGGATCACCCCAAAAATGATGTTGTTTACCAGGTCATCAACCATGTTTTGTGTGATGGTAGACTGGTCGTTGGAGTAGGAGATCTTCAGGTCTTCGGGCAGGTAAGTTTCCTTTTCATGCTCAATGATCTGCTTAATATTGTCAATGGCTTCGATCATGTTCTTGCCGCCTCGTTTCTTGATGTCGAGCATCACAACAGGCTCCCCGTACTCCCTTGCGAAAGTGGTAGGTTCCTGTTCCTGAAATTTTATCTCGGCTATGTCCCTCAAAAAGACGTTTCCGTCCTCTCTTTTTACAATGATTTTGTTGAGTTCTGCAGGATCTTTTACTTCTCCAAGGATCCGAATGTTCTTCTGGATTCCGCCGGTGATCACGTTACCCCCCGAGATGGTTTGGTTCTCCATGCTCACAGCGCTAATGATATCCTGAAAGCTCACTTTTGAAGCCGTCATCTTATAGATATCCACGGCGATCTCCACTTCTTTTTCTTCGGCACCCCTTACCGAGGCTTCTTTGATCTGCGGAAGCAGCTCGATCCTGTCCTGTAGATATTCGGCATATTCCTTTAATTTCTGAACCGGGTAATCTCCGGTAAGATTGACATTCAGAATAGGCATTTCTTCTGAAATGTTCAGGTCAAAGACATTAGGTTCTACCTTGGCACCATTGTCTAATGTTGGCCAGGTAGTGGCAGCCTTTTCCTGGTCTACCTTGTCTTTTACCTTCTGCTTTGCCGCATCTACAGAGATGTCTTCATCAAATTCAACAATGACCAGGGAATAATCCTGAAGGGTGGTGGAGGAGATATCCTGCACCCCGGCAATATTGTTGAATTCTTCTTCAAGAGGTTCGGTAATGAATTTTTCAATATCCTCGGCTGAGTTTCCCGGGTTTACCGAACTTACATATATTTTGGTCTCAATGATCTCCGGAAAAGACTCCCTTGGCATGCTGTAGTAAGACATGAGTCCGCCAACAAAAATGATGGCAATGATCACGTATACCGTCATGCGGTTGTCAATGGCCCAGGAGGAGAGTTTAAAATCTTTATCTAACTTCATATTTGTTTATAAAGTGCTGTTAGCAATTTTTACCTTTTCGCCTTCGCGAATACTACGTACGCCACTTACGATGAGCAGATCTCCCGTTTCAATACCCGAAAGAACTTCTACCGAGTCATCATAGGATAACCCTGTTTCCAGAACTCTTTTTCTGGCTACTCCCGTGGAATCTGTTTCCTTTTCCAGAACATATGCGATCTTTTGTCCTGTTGCATTGGTCTGCACCACGTTCTCGGGAACAATGATAGCGCCTTCAGAAGTATAGTCGTTAAGCTTGACCGTAGCAATGAGGTTCGGCTTAACATTTTCAACTCCTTGTGGAACTGCTACCTGTATCTCAAAAGTGCGGTTGTTGGGATTGATGAAATTTCCAACCTGTCTTACCTCACTTTTAAAGGAAGTTCCTGTAGCGCCTATTTCTACCATTACCTCTGTGCCTTTTTCAATATTTCTGAGGTAGGATTCGGGTACTGCAGCAGAAACATACATGTCTTTTAAATTGATCAACCTGAACAGCCTGCTTTGGCCGGGCGCAACTACTTCCCCTTCTTCAGAAAAAGCTTCGTCTATGATCCCGCTAAAAGGTGCTCTCACCACAGTTTTTGCGAGCTGTGATCTCATCTGGTTCACAGAATTCTGAATAGCTTCATAATTGGCCTTTGCTTCCAGGTACTGGATCTCGCTACCAATGTTCTGTTCCCAAAGCCTTTGTTGTCTCTCAAAAGTAGTTTTTGCAAGTGCAGCCTGAGTTTCCATTTGTGCCAGCTGACTAGAGAGACCCCCGTCATCGATCCTGGCAAGAATTTGTCCTTTCTGGACCCTGTCTCCTTCGTCAACCTTCACATCCACAAGTACTCCGGAGAATTCCGGATAAATTGTAATGTTCTGGTTTGTTTCTACATCTCCCGGAATTTCCACGTAATGCTTGAACAGGGAATCTGAAACGGCCCGTACTTCTACCAAAGCAAAATTCGAGTTCACCTCCATTTTTTCTATGGCCTCATCCAGCTGTGCTATCTGGGCAGATAATTCACTTTGAAGGGAGCTGAGTTCGGCTTTTTTTGCTCTTATTTCAGTAAGATCTCCATTTTCTATTACCTCTTCGACAGATTCTCCTTTTCCGCAGGAGACCATGAGTAAGAGACCAATTATTATTAAGCTTAATTTTTTCATTTTTTGACTATTATATTAGTTTGATTAGTCTTCTTCAGAATAAGTTTTGGTGCTAAGCACATTTTCAAGTTCTACTTTGGCAGTGATCACCTCCAACATGGCTTGCAACAGGTTTTGCTGAGCAGTATAAAGTTGTCGTTGTGCTTCGCTCAATTCAAAACTGCTGGCCAATCCTTCAAAGAATTTGATCTGGTTCTTGTTCTCAATTCTTTGAGCAAGAGCCAGGCTTTCCTGCTGAACTTCAAAGTTTTCAAGGCTAAACCTGTAGTCGGCTTTTGCGGAGTCAATTGCAAGGGAAATGCGATTGGTAGTTTCTTCAAGGTCAAGCATGGCCTGCTCATACTCCAATTGCTTTTGTTTTGTACGGGCAGTGCGCATCCCACTGCTAAAGATCGGGATGTTAAGACTTACTCCCAGAATGGACTGATTGAAGTATTCCTGATCATCATTTAAGAAAGTAAAGGAATCGCTATAACCCGAAGTTCCGTAGTTTAAGAATCCGGTGAGCTGAGGTAAAGCTTTCGCCTTTTCCAGCCTTACAAAGATCCGGGCAGCTTCGGCTGAATTTTGAGCAATGCGCACGTCAATATTCTCTTCTAAAGGAATACTTTCTTGCAGCAATTGCTCATCATAGAACTGCAGGGCTAAGGTATTAAGGTCATCTGTCGGAATGATCTCTTTGTTTACCGGCACTCCCATCGCCAGGTTGAGTAACTGGTAAGAAATGTCGAGCATTCTCTGGCTGCGGTTGAGGTTGTTCTGCAGGCTTAGACGTGTGATCTTTAGCTGCTCCACATCCTCTTCTTCTGCAAGTCCATTCTCATAGATCTTCTGAGTGTCACTGAGGTTTTTACTGATGTTGTCGAGGTTGTTCTGCAGGATATCTACTGTTTCCCTGGCCAGGAGCACATTTCCATAGGCGTTGATCACTGCCTTACGCACTTCAAGATCGGTCTTGGTTTTGGCATTTTTGGAGATCTGTAACAAAGTTCTGGCCGACTGAACTCCTACTATATAGGAGCCATCAAAGATAAGCTGGGACCAGGTCGCAGTTGCGGTAACATTTTGCTTGGTTCCAAACCGGACGGGTATAAAGCCTTCCGGTGCATTTACAGGCTGACTATTCCTTTGAACCCCCTCAAAATATTCTTCCACTACATCAATAGTGGCTTGAGTATTGTCAAATGCAGCTGCCGGTAAAAGCGTCACGGGCTGTTTCAGGAAATTCTGGTAATCTACATTTCCGTTGATCTGCGGCAGACCCTGGGAAATGATTTCCCATTTTTGGGCCAGTGCTTTTTCTACCTCTTTTTCAGATCGAATAGAAGAATAATTATTTTCAAGCCCTAAAGCTACAGCCTCTTCCAGAGAAAGAGCAAGAGGTTGGGAACCGGGTTCCTGAGCAAAAGCATGAAGACAGAACAAACTGCTGAATAAAAAGACTAATTTTTTCATTTTATGCTGCTTTTGTTTAAAAAAGTTTCAAGTTTCTTAAGGCCTTTAGTAGTTACTATGGCCCGTAAATGATATTCCAGGTGCATTGCGGTCAACTGGTTTGTGGAGAATTCAGGTTCCGGGAAATGATCGTCATCCTTTATTCCGAGGATCCCAATAAAGTAAATGCGGCTTATGAAATCTACCGGTAGATCACTTCGATAAATGCCTTTTTCAATCCCTTTTTTAAGATTTTCGCTGGTGATTTCCTCCAAAACCTTTCTTTGTTTTTCCCTGATGCTGTAATAGATCTTTGGATAATATTTCTGAAGTTGATATTGAGGAGAGGATTTTTCATCCTTAAGATTTTGACAGGCAAAATCCTTGATTTCAAAAAGCTCCTCTATGGCATCCTTCTTTTCATCCCTTATTTCCTTTATTCCCGTTGAAATTTGATCGAAAACAAATAGAGCTGTTGCTTCTATCAATTTGGTCTTTGTGGGGAAATGTGCATAGATGGTTTTTTTCGAAATTCCCATTTCTGCCGCGATCTCATCCATAGTCACGCTCTTCACCCCCAGGGTGAGAAACATTTCGGCTGCCTTGGCTAAAATTTGTTCTTTCACATTTATAATTTTGAGCGGGCAAAGATACGAATGGAAACTTTAAAAACAATAAAAGTTTCCATGGTTTTCTGTGCGAAATTTCAGGGGTCTCAAAAAAGCGGGATTTTCTTATTGTTTTGGTATTTTAGCGCAAAATCTAATTATGCTCCCAATAGACCGCTATCGTGAAGAATTCGAGGAATATCTTTCCGAAAAGATTGTAAAACAGGAACCTGCTAACCTTTATGACCCTATGGTCTACATCCTTGGATTGGGAGGAAAAAGGGTTCGGCCGGTACTTGTTTTGATGGCGGCAGAGATCTTTGGGAGCGATCACAAAAAGGCACTTGATGCCGCTTTGGCTATTGAGGTCTTCCATAATTTTTCCCTGGTACACGACGATATCATGGACGATGCGCCTTTGCGAAGGGGAAAGCAGACCGTTCATGAACGTTGGGATATCAACACCGGGATCCTCTCCGGCGATGCCATGCTTATCAAAGCCTATCAGCTGTTCGAAAACTATTCGGGAGAGACCTTCAGGAAACTGGCAGAACTTTTTTCTAAGACCGCTATTGAAGTTTGTGAAGGTCAGCAGTACGACATGGATTTTGAGGTGAGGGAGAAAGTGAGCATCGGGGAATACCTTAAAATGATAGAATACAAGACCGCTGTTCTTGTTGGGGCTTCGCTCAAAATGGGAGCGATCGTGGCCAATGCATCAAAAGAGGATTGTGACAGGATCTATGAATTTGGAAGACTCCTGGGAATTGCTTTCCAATTACAGGATGATTATCTCGACGCCTTTGGAGACCCCGATTCCTTCGGGAAACAGGTGGGGGGAGATATTATCGAAAATAAGAAGACTTTCCTGTATCTCACATCATTGCAAAAATCGGCTTCCCGGGAAGCGATCCAGTTAGAACATTTGTATTCTATAAACCCGCCAGATCCTACTGCAAAGGTGGAGACGGTAAAAGGCCTTTTTGAGAGTAGTGGTGCGGCCGAACTTACCCGACAGGAGATCGAAAAGTACACCCAAAAAGCCTTCGCAGTGCTCGAGGAGCTACAAATTAAAGAGGATAAAAAAGAGTTGCTTTATAAGTTTGGCCAAAACCTGATGGATCGGCAGGTTTAGAAATAGATGCTTACAAAAGGCATGAAGGCATTGGCGTAAATGCTTTTTTCACTATCATACAAGACATCGTATCGCACTCCCACAGTAACCGGTCCTGTATTGTATCCCAGTCCAAAGAAAAGTGCGGGATACCAGTATGAATCGGAGATATTTGCTCCGTCCAGTTTTAGATCCCTTGAGACGTAATGCTCTTCAAATTCTGCTGAAAGCTGTAGCGGATTAAAAGGCCGAAGCAGCCCAAGAACACTTGCGCCGGCTGTATAGGAAGAGTATCTGGAGGTGTTGGTATATGAGCCGGCGAGACCCACGCCTGCAGAGGTGTAACGATTAAAATCGTAGACGGCTTTAGGGGCAAGAAAACCGCTGAAGCTTCCGTCGCTAAAGTTGAGGCCAAGGCTTCCGCCAAATCTAACATCATTCCAAAAAGCCCTTTTTGGGACTTCAGTATTCTGTGCAACTATATAAGAATGAGAGGAATATAAACACAGGGCTAAGCATAAAAGCTTTTTCATGTTGCTTAGAAAGAGGTTCATAATGTTAAAAGTTTTCGAAGTATAAGGTAAATATATTAAATGCTCCCGCGCTTCTTTTTTAAAAATTGTACTTTTGTAGCGTTTTACAAAAAAGAAACAGGTAGTTTCAACTTATGGATAAATTTTCATTTTTAAATGCCGCACATACAGCCTATTTCGCTGAACTCTATGATCAATATTTGCAGTACCCGGACAGTGTAGAACCCAGCTGGAGAGCTTTTTTCCAGGGCTTCGACTTTGGCCTGGAAACCTCCCAAAATGGGCAGACCATTGTGGAGCATCCTCAAAATGGGGAGCCTGTAGAGATCTCAGATTCTGTGTTGAAGGAGTTTCGGGTGGTGAAGTTGATCGATGGGTATCGTTCCAGGGGGCACCTTTTTACAAGGACCAATCCTGTGCGGGAGCGAAGAAAATACAGTCCAACCCTTGATATTCAAAATTTCGATCTTGACGAGAACGATCTGGATACGGTCTTTAACGCCGGTGAGATTCTTGGTATTGGCCCTTCAACTTTAAAACAGATCATCAAGCACCTGGAGAAGGTCTATTGTGATTCCATCGGGATCGAATACATGTACATTCGCAAACCTGAACAGGTAAAATGGATACAGGATAAGCTCAACATCAATGAGAATCAACCTTCTTTTAATGCAGAGCAAAAAAAGCACATTTTAAGGAAGTTAAGTGAAGCGGTCTCTTTTGAGAATTTTCTTCATACCAAATATGTGGGGCAAAAGCGATTCTCTCTGGAAGGAGGAGAAAGCCTTATCCCGGCCCTTGATGCTATTATTGAAAGGGCAGCCGATCTTGGCGTGAAAGATTTCGTCATGGGAATGGCCCACCGTGGTCGCCTTAGCACCCTTACCAATATCTTCGGAAAAAGCGCAAAGGACATTTTTACCGAATTTGACGGGAAAGACTACGAGCAGGATATTTTTGACGGGGATGTGAAATATCACCTTGGATGGACCTCCTGCCGGAAGACCGACAGCGGGAAAGAGATCAATATCAATATTGCTCCTAACCCGTCCCACCTGGAGACAGTAGGAGCTGTAGTTCAGGGGATCACAAGAGGGAAGCAGGATCGGCATTATGCAAAGAAGAATGATTCTGTTCTTCCTATTATTGTACATGGGGATGCCGCTATTTCAGGTCAGGGGATAGTTTATGAGATCGTACAAATGGCACAACTTGAAGGTTATACTACCGGAGGGACCATACATATAGTTGTGAACAATCAGGTTGGTTTTACCACCAATTATCTTGACGGCCGTTCTTCGACTTACTGTACCGATGTTGCAAAAGTGACACTTTCACCTGTACTTCACGTAAATGCCGATGATGCCGAAGCTGTGGTTCACGCAGTATTATTTGCCCTTGACTGGAGAATGACCTTTGGAAGGGACGTATTTATTGACCTTTTAGGATACCGTAAGTACGGGCATAACGAAGGGGATGAACCGAGATTCACGCAGCCAAAACTATATAAAGCAATTGCCAGCCATAAGAATCCGCGCGATATATACGCAGAAAAGCTGAAGGCTCAAGGTGTCATAGATGATGCCTATGTGCAGAAGCTTGAGGAAGACTATAAAGCGAAACTGGAAGAGGATCTTGAAGATTCAAGAAAAGAAGAAAAGACAAGGGTAACACCTTTCATGCAGGATGAGTGGGAAGGATTTGAACATGTAGATGAGAACCGCATGATGGAAGAGGTGGATACTACCATTGATATGGAAATCCTTAGCGAGGTTGCCAAAGCCGTCTCTGAACTTCCGGAAGACAAAAAGTTCCTGAGAAAGATCAAGAAGTTAGTAGATCTAAGGCATACCATGTTCTTTGAGAACAACAGTCTTGACTGGAGTATGGCCGAATTACTTGCCTATGGAACTCTTATTAAAGAGGGATATTATGTGAGAATGAGCGGACAGGATGTGGAAAGAGGAACTTTTTCTCACCGCCACGCTGTTGTGAAAGTTGAGGATAGTGAAGAAGAGATCATCCTTCTAAATCAAATGGATGGAACGACTTGTGAAGCGAAGAAAGGATCATCTTGCGACCTTAGCATTTACAACTCTCTTCTATCTGAATATGCCGTGGTTGGATTTGATTATGGCTATGCCATGGCCAGTCCTAACTGTCTCACAATTTGGGAGGCACAGTTTGGAGACTTCAGTAATGGAGCGCAGATCATGATCGACCAGTACATTTCTGCAGCCGAAGATAAATGGAAACTTCAGAATGGATTGGTAATGTTCCTTCCGCATGGATATGAAGGGCAGGGAGCAGAGCACTCTTCGGGAAGAATGGAAAGATATCTTCAGCTTTGCGCTAAAGACAATATGTTCGTTGCAGATGTTACCACACCGGCAAACATGTATCACCTGTTGAGAAGGCAGATGAAGGTCAATTATAGAAAACCTTTGATCATCTTTACTCCTAAGAGTTTGTTGAGGCATCCAAAAGTAATGTCTACAAAAGAGGAGTTTGCCAATGGTACCTTTCAGCCTCTAATTGATGATACTGAGGCGAAGGCCGATAAGGTGAAGTCTCTGGTCTTCTGTACCGGAAAATTCTATTATGACCTGCTTGAGCGCAGGGAGGAGTTAGGCCGTGATGATGTGGCTTTAGTTAGGATCGAACAGTTGTTCCCGTTACCGGCAGAACAGATCAAAGAAGCTATTGCCAAATACAACGCCGATGATGTGGTATGGGCTCAGGAAGAACCAAGGAATATGGGAGCTTATAGTCACCTGTTATTACACCTGGAAGAATCCAAGAGCTTTAGGGTGTGTAGTAGAAAATTCTATGGCTCGCCTGCTGCCGGAAGTTCGGTAAGATTCAAGAAGCGTCACGAGAAAGTTATAGAATCTGTTTTTGATAAGACCGTAGAGGTTACAGTTTAATAAATTAGAAAATTTGCCGGCAGAAATTCCGGCGCTAAAAAATAAAAAAGAAGAAATCATGGCTTTAGAAATGAAAGTCCCTTCTCCGGGAGA
>CAYLZB010000072.1:0-11466 GCA_964388165.1 uncultured Flavobacteriaceae bacterium
AGGCATTGGTTGAAGCTGAAGGAGATTACGATAAAGCTATCGAGATCCTTCGTAAGAAAGGTCAAAAAGTTGCTGCAAACCGTGCCGACAGAGAATCTTCTGAAGGAGCTGTGATCGCAACTGTGAATGCTGATAACACAAGAGGTGTGATCGTTTCCCTTAACTGCGAGACAGATTTCGTAGCTAAGAACGATTCTTTCGTACAACTTGCTCAGGATTTTGCAGATCTTGCTATAGATGTGAACTCTAAAGAAGAGCTGCTTGCTAAAGATTACAAAGGGATCACTGTTCAGGAAAAATTGACTGAGCAAACAGGTGTGATTGGTGAAAAGATCGAGATTGGTGACTTCAGAACTTTGGAAGCTCCTTTCGTTGGATCTTACATCCACGCAGGAAATAAGATCGCTGTACTTACAGGACTTTCTCAAAAGACCGAAAACGCTGAAGAAGTTGCAAAGAATGTTTCTATGCAGGCTGCTGCAATGAACCCTGTTGCACTTAACGAAGAAGGTGTAGACCAGTCTATCGTTGAAAAAGAAATAGAGATCGCTAAAGATCAACTAAGACAGGAAGGTAAGCCAGAGGAAATGCTTGACAATATCGCTAAAGGTAAGATCAAGCGTTTCTTTAAAGACAACACTCTTGTTAACCAGGATTTCATCAAAGACAGCAAAATGTCTGTTGCAGAATATGTGAAGTCTGAAGATGCCAACCTTAAGGTGGTTGCTTTCGAAAGAGTTGCTCTGGGATAATTTCCCTTCTGAATATCATAAAAAAACCCGCTTCCGTAAAGGAGCGGGTTTTTTGTTTTATTCTCTCCAACCCTTTTCAGGGTTTAGAACTCTAAAAGGGTTAAAATTTAATATTGGGCTAAAGCCCTGAGAGATTTGTGATCTGGATCCTCCGGCTAATACCTCTCAAAAATGATAAAAACGGGTTCCGCTTCAGGGATTGAGCCATAGAGATTTCCTACTTTAAGTTTATTCGTATTGATCTGCTCAAAGAAGAGTTCAGAACTTCCTTCGAGTCCTGAAGCAAGCTTCAGAAAAAGCTTTTTATCTTCAATTCGGTAGAAATAGATTTCCGCATTCCCATCTCCGTCTATTCGGGTAAGGCGGTCATTAATACCAAATACCAGGGTCGTCCGGTCTGGAACCGGCGCTGTTTCGATCCAGGTACCAAGAATGGAAGCCTCATCATCCCTATCGACAGAACAGGAAAACAGGCTTATGAACAGTATAAATAAACATCCGGACTTCAGGAATTTCATATTCATCTTGATTTTCTTCAAAAATAGTTGATGATACAACGCCAACCTGGATCTAATATTTTTCTTTAACCCTCTTTTGCATATAATTTGATTTTTCGCAGCCTTATTCTATTGGATAAATTCACTAGTTTTGCACAACCCATCAAATCACATAGATGCATTACAACAGAATTTTACTAAAACTTTCGGGTGAAGCTCTTATGGGCAACCGCCAATATGGAATTGATCCTGAACGTTTGGCCGAATATGCAAAAGAAATTAAGGCAGTTACAGATCGGGGTGTTGAAGTAGCCATAGTTATTGGCGGCGGAAACATCTTTAGAGGTGTGGCAGGTGCCAGTAAAGGTATGGATCGGGTAACAGGTGATCATATGGGAATGCTGGCAACCGTCATCAATGGTTTGGCACTACAATCGGCTCTTGAAGATGCCGGGATCCAGACCAGACTTCAGTCGGCAGTGAAGATCAATGAGGTGGCAGAGCCTTTCATCAGAAGAAAAGCCATGCGTCACCTTGAAAAAGGCAGGGTAGTCATTTTTGGTGGGGGTACAGGGAATCCTTATTTTACTACAGATTCAGCAGCCGTTCTAAGAGCTATTGAGATCCACGCCGATGTGATCCTGAAAGGTACCCGCGTGGATGGAATTTACACAGCAGATCCCGAAATTGACAAAAAAGCTACTAAATTTGATTTTATAAGCTTTGATGACGTGCTCACCAAAGGTTTGAAAGTGATGGATACCACAGCTTTCACCCTTAGCCAGGAAAACAAGCTTCCTATTATCGTTTTTGATATGAACAAACCCGGAAACCTTGAAAAGGTAGTGACCGGAGAAAAAATAGGTACCAAAGTAAATTTTTAGAAGGATAGGAT
Organism: uncultured Flavobacteriaceae bacterium; assembly: GCA_964388165.1. Classification (GTDB taxonomy): domain Bacteria; phylum Bacteroidota; class Bacteroidia; order Flavobacteriales; family Flavobacteriaceae; genus Salinimicrobium. The sequence goes on from CAYLZB010000072.1 coordinate 2,145, forward strand.
TAAGAACAATCTGTAAAACTTTAAACTTTCGAAATGAACGACGAGTTAGATTTTGTTATTGATAGTACACAAGAAGCAATGGATAAAGCCATTCTTCACCTCGAGAAACAACTTTTAAATATTAGGGCAGGAAAAGCCAGCCCCGCTATGCTCGGCAGCGTTAGAGTTGACTACTATGGTAGCCAGACCCCGCTAAACCAGGTAGCCAACGTAAATACTCCGGATGCCCGCACCCTCACCATTCAACCTTTTGAAAAGAGTATGCTTCAGGCTATTGAAAAAGGGATCATGCAGGCGAATTTAGGATTCAACCCGATGAATAACGGGGACAGTGTGATCATCAATGTTCCGCCTTTGACCGAGGAGCGTCGCCGCGAACTTGCAAAGCAGGCAAAAGCTGAAGCTGAAGATGCCAAGATCGGAGTTCGAAACGACAGGAAGAACGCCAACCAGGAGATCAAAAAACTCGATCTTTCTGAAGATCTTCAGAAGTCTGCAGAAGCCGATATTCAGAAACTTACCGATACTTATATCGAAAAGATCGACAGGATCCTTGCTGTAAAGGAAAAAGAGATCATGACGGTCTAACGCGAATAAAATATACCTTTCAAAAAGCGGCTTTTTCGGCCGCTTTTTTTCTACCCCATTGAAAAAGGTCTGCATTGGAAAAAGAGGATATGCTTTATTACCTTTGCAACACAATTTTTTCCCATGTCAAAATTTCTCGGCTTTGAGTTCTGGAATACTGTCGCACGCACTATTCTACGGAACAGGATCCTTATCCTGGTGTTGATCGCCGCCTGTACAATCTTTCTAGGTTTGCAATGGAAGAATATGAAGTTTTCCTTCACTGAAGCAAACCTCCTTCCCGATGATGATCCTATAAATCTTCAGTATCAGGAATTCCTTGATAAATTTGGAGAAGAAGGCAATGTGATCGTCTTGGCAGTCAATGATTCCTCCCTCTTCACTCCTGAAAAGTTCACTGCCTGGAACGCCCTCGCTGAAAAGCTCGACAGTTTTCCCGAAATAGAATTCACTGTTGCCATTGGCAATCTAAGAAAGCTTGAAAAATTTGAAGATCCCGGTCGTTTTGAAATGGTTCCTTTTGTTGCTGAAGAAGAACCCGATGCCCGCCAAGTGCAGGAATACAGGGAAGAATTATTTGAAAATTTACCCTTTTACGAAGGTTTGGTGTACAGCCGGCATTCCAATACTGTACAAACTGCTATCTACCTCGATAAGGAAATTGTCAACACCGGGAAGCGAAAAACATTTGTAGTTGAAGAACTCATTCCTATTGTGGAGCAATTTGAGCAGGAACAGGGAATGAACGTATATGTTTCGGGAATGCCGTACATCCGTACCCTTAATTCCCAGAACATCATTGATGAGATCGGACTTTTCATTGGTGCCGCCCTTTTGGTCACCTCTCTCATCTTTTTCTTCTTCTTCAGAAGTATTAGGGCGACAGTGATCTCCATGATCACTGTGATCATTGGAGTGATGTGGGCCTTTGGAGTACTTGGGCTGTTACATTATGAGATCACAGTCTTAACGGCGATCATTCCGCCGTTGATCATCGTGATTGGAATTCCCAACTGTATCTTCCTCATCAATAAATATCAGCAGGAGATCAAGAAGCACGGAAATCAGGCGAAGTCGCTGCAACGGGTGATCACCAAGGTGGGGAATGCCACTTTAATGACCAACCTTACCACGGCTTCGGGTTTTGCGACCTTTATCCTTACTGAAAGTACTCTACTTAAAGAGTTCGGGATCGTGGCTTCGATCAATATCATTGCCATTTTTATTCTAAGTCTGCTGATAATTCCTATTGTGTACAGCTATATGAATGTGCCGAGAGAAAAGCACCTCAAGCACCTTAATAAAAGATGGATTGGTGGTTTTGTAGATTGGATGGAGAGAATGGTCAAAGACCACAGGATCGCTATTTTCATAGTCTCTATTGTTCTGCTGGTAGCAAGTATCATTGGGATCTACACGATAAGGATCTCCGGAAGTCTTTTGGAGGACATGCCGCAGGAAGCCGCTTTTTTTAAGGATATTAAGTTCTTTGAAGAGGAGTTTGATGGCGTAATGCCACTGGAGATCTTAATAGATACCCAGCGGGAGCAAGGGGTGATGAAGCTTCCCACGCTAAGAAAGATGGATGAACTTCAGGAATTGCTTGCTGCAGAAGAAGAGCTTTCCCCTCCTGTTTCCATTGTCAACCTTGTGAAATATTCCAAACAGGCTTACTACAACGGTAATCCCAAATACTATCAATTGCCCACGTCCCAGGAACGAAATTTCATCCTCCCTTACGCCCAGGGGCTGGATGCGGCAGGTGACAATCTTCTTACTTCGTTTGTGGATAGTACAGGGCGCTATGCCCGGATGACCACCTTCATGAAAGATATCGGCACAGAGGAAATGGAAGAGATCGAAGAGGACCTGTGGCCAAAGATCAGGGAAATTTTCCCCGAAGATCGGTTTTCGGTTGAAATGACCGGGAAAGCTTTGATCTTTCAGAAAGGAACTAATTACCTGGTAAAGAATCTGGTCATTTCCCTGAGCCTTGCAATTTTCCTCATTGCTTTGATCATGGCGTGGATGTTCAGGTCCTGGAAGATGATCCTGATATCGCTTATCCCTAACCTGCTTCCACTATTGGTGACCGCGGGCATGATGGGCTTTCTTGGAGTTCCGATCAAGCCTTCAACCATACTTGTATTCAGTATCGCCTTTGGTATTTCGGTTGATGATACCATTCACTTTCTCGCCAAATACCGGCAGGAGCTTAAAGCAAGCAACTGGAAGGTCAAAAGGTCTGTCTACGCAGCCCTTCGGGAGACCGGGGTGAGTATGTTCTATACTTCTATCGTACTCTTTTTCGGATTTTCGGTGTTCATGATAAGTAGTTTTGGAGGCACAGTGGCCCTGGGGGGACTTGTTTCGGCCACGCTCCTGTTCGCCATGCTGTCGAACCTGCTTTTACTTCCGGCACTGTTATTATCGCTTCAGAAGGAGATCGCTAACAAGGATGTACTCAGGGAGCCTGCAATCGATATCCTCCCGGCGGAAGAAGATTCCGAAGAGGACTTTGAAGAAGAGGATCCAAAAATGTGATTTTTGACACCTCTTTTTGCCTGAGGCCTTTATTTAATTACTTGTAAGGCAAGTGCGGAAAAATTATCTTTGCTGTCCAAATAGAAAAAGATGATCACAGGAAAAGTTGCAGAACTTTTAGAAAGCACAAAATATTTACAGGAAGTAGAGGTTAAGGGCTGGGTTCGCTCTTTTAGGAGCAACCGGTTTATTGCTCTTAACGATGGCTCCACCATCAACAACCTACAATGTGTTGTTGATTACGAAAAGCTAAGTGAGAATACCCTTAAGCGCATCACTGTTGGTGCTGCAATAAAAGTGGTGGGAACATTGGTTGAGAGCCAGGGAAGCGGACAGAAGGTAGAAGTACAGGTGAATACTGTGGAGATCCTTGGAGATGCAGATCCCGAAGAAGTAAAATACACTATTCTCTCCCCAAAAAGGCATTCCCTGGAGAAGCTTCGGGAGCAGGCACATCTTAGAGTAAGAACAAACACTTTTGGGGCTGTAATGAGATTGCGTTCCAAACTTTCTTTTGCTATTCACAGCTATTTCCAGCAGAACAACTTTCACTATGTCAACACACCAATCATTACCGGAAGTGATGCAGAAGGTGCAGGGGAAATGTTCAAAGTGACTTCTTTTGACCTGGATAATGTCCCTAAAAAAGAAGATGGTTCCATAGATTTTAAAGAAGATTTCTTCGGAAAGGAAACGAATCTTACTGTATCTGGCCAATTGGAAGCCGAAACCTATGCGCTTGGGCTGGGGCAGGTCTACACCTTTGGACCAACTTTTAGAGCAGAGAACTCGAATACCTCCAGGCACCTGGCGGAATTCTGGATGGTAGAACCCGAAATGGCTTTTTGTGATCTTGCCGGAAACATGGATATTGCTGAAGACTTTATCAAATACGTGCTTAAATACGTATTGGATAACTGCAAGGATGATCTTGCTTTCCTTGAGCAGCGACTTGCCAATGAAGACAAGGTAAAGCCAGAAGCAGAAAGGAGCCCGATGAGCCTTACCGAAAAACTAAAGTTCGTCATCGAGAACAACTTCAAAAGGGTGAGCTATACCGAAGCTATTGACATCCTCAAGAATTCGAAGCCCAACAAGAAGAAGAAATTCAACTACATCATAGAAGAATGGGGTGCCGACCTTCAAAGTGAGCACGAGCGCTACCTGGTAGAAAAACATTTTAAATGTCCGGTGATACTTTTTGATTATCCTGCCAACATAAAAGCGTTCTATATGCGTTTAAATGAAGACGGAAAGACTGTGCGTGCCATGGATATCCTCTTCCCCGGAATTGGGGAGATCGTTGGCGGCTCGCAGCGGGAAGAACGCCTTGATGTGTTAAGAAAAAAGATGCAGGCCCTTGATATTGACGAGAAAGAGCTGTGGTGGTATCTTGATACCCGCAAGTTCGGAACCTGTGTTCACAGTGGATTTGGACTTGGTTTTGAGCGACTTGTGCAGTTTGCAACGGGAATGGGGAATATTAGAGATGTTATTCCTTATCCAAGAACTCCCTTAAATGCTGAGTTCTAACCGCCCTCTCTCATCCTAAAGTACTCATAAACAATCTGCATTCGTTTACGTTTGTAGATTGTTTTTTTTATTTTTATGAAAAGCCCGGAATTATATGCTAAAACAGCAGTTAAACCTTAAATTATCTCAAAAGCTTTCCCCTCAGCAAATCCAGTTGATGAAGCTTATCCAGCTCCCTACGCAGGCTTTTGAGCAGCGGCTTAAACAAGAGATGGAGGAGAATCCTGCTCTGGAAGGTGGAAAGGAAGATAAAGATGATTACGAAGAAGATTTCGAAAGCCCCGATTACCAGGATGAAGATCCCGGTAATGAAAGCATCGAAGCCGAAATTGATGTTGATGAATACCTGAGCGATGACGAGATACCCAGTTACCGCTTACAGGCTAACAACTACAGCGCAGATGATGAGGACAGGCAGGTACCCTACGCCTCGGGAACTTCTTTTACCCAGTATTTAAAGACCCAGCTAAGTACGCTTAGGCTGAATGAATCTGAAAAAGAAATAGCCGAATTCCTCGTAGGTAGCGTAGATGAAAGCGGATATATTAGAAGGTCTGTCCAGGATATAGTAGATGATCTCGCCTTTACCCAGAACGTCTACACAGATGAAGAAAAGGTTGAGAAAGTTTTAAAATATGTCCATGAGCTGGATCCTGCCGGAGTTGGTGCAAGAAGCCTTCAGGAGTGCTTACTCATTCAGTTGAACCGTAAGGAGCAAACCAGACCGGTAAGTCTTGCTAAGGATCTTATTGAAAAATCATTCGACCAGTTTAGCAAGAAGCACTATCAAAAGCTGCTTTCCAAGCACGACATTTCTGAAGATGAGCTTAGGGATGCCATAGATGTTATAGAACATTTGAACCCAAAACCGGGAGGCGCCTACGCAGGCAATACCCGCGCAGTAGAGCACGTGATCCCCGACTTTACGATCAAGATCGTTGATGGGGAACTGGAGCTGAGCCTTAACGGCCGGAATGCACCCGAAATGCATGTCTCCAAAGACTATAGTGAAATGCTCAAAGGTTATAAAGAATCAAAAGAAAAGAGCAAGGCACAGAAGGATGCCGTAATGTTCATCAAACAGAAACTCGATGCAGCAAAGTGGTTCATAGAAGCTATCAAGCAGCGACAAACAACTTTATTTGTCACCATGAGTTCCATCATGAACTATCAAAAAGAATACTTTCTTACCGGTGATGAAAGGAACTTGCGACCTATGATCCTTAAAGATATTGCCGATGAGATAGATATGGATGTCTCCACCGTATCACGGGTAGCCAACAGCAAGTATGTTGACACCCCTTATGGGACAAGACTTATCAAGGACTTCTTCTCTGAGTCCATGAAGAATGACCAGGGAGAAGACGTCTCTACAAAGGAGATCAAAAAGATCCTGGAAATGACCATAGAAGAGGAAAATAAAAGAAAACCTCTTACGGACGAAAAGCTGGCTAAGATGCTTAAAGAAAAGGGTTATCCCATTGCACGCCGTACAGTGGCAAAATACCGTGAACAACTGGACATTCCGGTTGCCCGTCTTCGAAAGGAAATTTAATGAAGCTCCTTCTCAAGTCTGCCTCCTTCCTGTTTCATCCCATTTGGATGCCATTTGCGGGGACTTTGATCTATTTTATGGTAACACCACGGTTCTTCCCTCTCGAGGTGGTCAAAGCCAAGCTATTGGCCGTGGCGATAATGACGATCTTTATTCCGGTTGTGTATGTTTACATGCTCAAAACCCTTGGAAAGGTAAAAGATCATTATTTGAAGGATCTAAAAGAGCGAAAATGGCCTCTTCTCTTCTATGCAGGTCTTGATTTCGTAGTGCTGAAGTATGTGCTCAATAACTTCGATTATCCGGAATTATACTATTTCTTTATCGGGATCATGCTCTCTGCACTACTGGCACTGTTCTTCCTTTTAGCCAACATTAAAGCAAGTCTGCACATGATGGGTCTGGGCGGACTTACGCTCTTCCTGATCTTTTTAAGCCTGCACTTCAATCTCAACCTGGTCTACACCGTAAGTTTCCTGGTTGCGGTCACCGGTCTCACTGCATCCTCACGCCTTTATCACAATGCTCACAATGGGAATGAACTGGCAATAGGCCTGTTAATAGGATTACTGCCTCAAGTAGCAGCAGCTTTTTTCTGGCTATAGAAGATAAAAGGTCAGGCCCACCTGGAAGGTCTTTAGATCCAGCTCCTCCTCATTGACCATTGCGTCTTTAAAAAAAGAATTGAGACTGTAATAGAAGGAGAAATTGAAGGTGTTGTAGCCAAAAGTAAAAGTAGCCCCAAGCCTTAATCGTTCAAGTTCGGGTACATCAGACTCTCTGTAGACCTCCCCATCCCTTTCAAATTTCGACCTGAAGTAGTAAACATAGGCAGGTCGTATTCCGCCGTAGATACGCCAGAATTTATAGCTCTCCGGCGTTGAAGTTCGCCAGCGTAACTGTAAGGGCAAATCTATGGATTGCGTGGTGAAACGGTTGACGTCAAAATCCACCGTACTTCTATCCAGCACCTCAAAGCGGGTTGATGCCCCGTCTGCCGTTTTACCGATGTAAAGATTCTGTCCGTAGGTATCGATTGACCATCCAAGGCCAACACCAACAGCTACGTTCCGTCTTTCGTTTAGCGGAAAATCCCGTATGAATCCGGTATGAAAACCTCCTGAGAATTGAGAGCTCCTTATTCCATCAGGATTTCCTGTTACAATGTTATAAGTAAAGCTGAAGTAGACCTGATCCTCCCTGTAAAGACTATCGATCACCTGTGGTATATCATTGATCTCCTGAGCAGTCAACCACGGAGAAACAAGAAATAACAGGCAAAAATGCCATTTTTGGAACAGGTTCATCGATATTTTTAGGTAAAGTTAAGCTGAAGAAAAAGACCTACAAAAAAAATCCCCTTTCAATAATTTGAAAGGGGATTCTATTAAGATAATGAAATTGATTATTCAAAGTTCTGCGCCGCATCACCAGTACGGGTAGTGTAATTGATCTTTAAGGCTTCAGCTTTTCTAAGCTCCATCTTAATATCAGATACTAATCCCATGTTGGTTTCGTGGTCAACTTTAAGTGCAGTAGTAAGGAAAGGAACTAATTCCTCTCTTTTGGATTCTCTTTCTGCATAAATGAACTGCTGAATTTCGCTTACATCTGCAAAATTATCATTCAACTGAATTCTGGCTTCGGTACCAAAACTTTGCTGAAACCTCGAACTTGGCTTACCTGCATAAATATACATTACAAGATCCTTCTTATCTAATTTCTCCACCTGGTCTGCATATGGAAGTACGTTTTGAACCTTTAAGGTATTCTCACGCATTACAGTAGCAACCATGAAGAAGAAAAGTAGCATAAAAACGATATCCGGAAGGGCCGAGGTATTGATCGCGGGCAGCTCACTACTCTTTTTCTTATTGAATTTTGCCATAATTAAAGTTTTTCGCGATTAATTTTTAGGATCGGCTTCAGATAGCTTTTGAGGCCACATATCTCTTATTTCCTCGATCTGCTCCTTCAACCTTTCCTTGTTCCCTCTATAGTTAATGCTGTTATAGTCTGCCTCCATTTGCGAGAACGACTTCCCATAAAGCCTTTGGGCTGTACGGTCACGTAACACGTTGTAGGCGGCTACAAGTTCATTTTGAACAGCAATGTATGTACCATATTCGGTTTGTCTGTCATTAACAAGCATGATAACTGCTTTGATAGGATTATCTGAGGAAGTTGGATCCCCGGCACCCTGGCAGTAATCACAAGCCTCCGGTCCTACTCCACCACCATTGTCCAAAAATGCAATAGCGGCTTCTCTTAGATCCTTTAGCTCCATTAGCTCATCTTCTACAAGCAGATCATTGTTGCGGTTCACTATTACCTGGAAAATATTCTTTTCCTTAATAATTGGTGGTTCCACGTTTTCATCCTGCATTGGAGGCAACTTTCTGCTGATACCGCTATCTGTCTCAATAGTTGTGGTCACCAGGAAGAAGATCAAAAGCAAGAAGGCGATGTCGGCCAAAGAACCGGCATTAACTTCAGGTGTAGATCGTCTGGCCATAGCTAATTTATTTTATAAGTTTTCTGATTCCGGATACTACCATCAACAAGATCGCAATCCCTGCAAGGATATAGAAGGTCACAAGACCTGCTCCTACCCAGTGGTTCGCATTTGCCGAAAGCATAGTTCCGTCACTTAGTTGGGTTTCGGTTCCATCGGTAAGCAGGTAAGCAATTACCACTACCAGGATGAAAGCCCCAACAGCCATTAGTGTTCTTTTAATGTTTCCTGAGAAAAGTCCTTTGATTACATAGAACAAGACCAGAAGCACAATTATTGCAAACACTAAGTATGCCACATACAGAAATGGAGTTACCACACTTGCCTGTACATCGGCTGAGTTTTCTATAGCATCATCACCGGCCATTAGAACTCTTCCCCAAAGGATAAGTCCAATAACACCGATAACGAGCGCTATATATTTTAATATTTTATGTAAGGTCATAATTAAATCTTGGTATTGTTATACTCTTCTTTTGTTCTTGTAGTCTACAAGGATATCTATCAAAGTGATAGAAGCATCTTCCATATCGTTAACGATACGGTCTATCTTAGCGATAATGTAGTTGTAGAAAATCTGAAGAATA
>CAYLZB010000073.1:0-4143 GCA_964388165.1 uncultured Flavobacteriaceae bacterium
TCTCCGCTTTTTGCTGCTTCGAGATATTCTTCATTCTCCTCCTTCATTAACTCATATCTCAACTGAACTTTTTCAATACCCAGGTCGGCTGTGGGCTGCTGTTTTACACCTAAACCAAAAGCTTCATGAAACTCCTGTACTGCGGCTAAGCTTTTTTTCATCTTAATGCTTTAAATTCGCATAAAATTAGAAAAATGTTTAGCACGGGGCAGATTATCTTCGGCGTATTGTTCTTTATTGTTTTTGCAGGTATCATTTTCTTCAGCTACCGCAAAGACCTTAAACTCCACCGCAAGTATTATAAAGGCACCATATACATCCTGCTGGGATTCATTGCCTTTATCCTGCTGTTGTTCGTCCTTAAGACCTATTTAAAAGGCTAAGTACAGGCAAGAAAAATAAGATTTTCTTATTAGAACAACCCGGAAGGTGTTCCAGGTTCTCCGGCTTTCCGGAAGTCAGATTCTGAAATAAATTCAGAATGAAGAAACACTTTTTTTCAGCATAAAAAAACCGCCACTCTTTACAGAATGGCGGCTTCCTTTAATTTCCTTCAGCAACTAGTTTTCCATTGGAAGAACATCATAGTTTTCTGAGTATTCAAGCATTTGCTCTTCAAAAGAAGTTGGCTGTACTACTTTGATCGCAGTGATCTCCCCGTTAGCATCCATTTCAGGAACAAGAACAGGATTTACGAATCCGCTGTAAGGAGCAGATTTGAATTGAGCGTTTCTCTCAAGAACTTCCCTGTGTATATCCTGATCTACTTTTACTCCGTAGTTCTCAACAAGATCCTTAGCAGCCTGGTAATCTCCTTCAGATTTTATCCTTTGGGTCTCTTTTAAAAGATCTCCAAAAAGTTCACGCAGTGCAGCATAGTCGGTAATATTGAAATAGGTCTTTCCATCTCTGGTCACCTTTTCAATAATTCCGCGTTCACGACCTTTTTCAAATACCCAGGCGCTCACCCACTGACGGTTTCTCATGTGTGCCTCTTCAATATCGGCTCCCGGCTCAAGTCTGATCAACTGGGTCATCAAACCATTCCTGATGTACCCATCATAAGCTGCTTTTCCAAGTTTCTGATGATCATCGACCAACCCAAGTTCTTCAAGTTTTGGATCCATTAGGTAGTACAGACCCACAAGATCGGCACGTCCTTCTTCTAAGGTTGAAGCATAGCTTTTTAAGGTCTCTTTGGTCTCTCCAACTCCAGGGTTAAGTTGACCCGATGCATGTCCCACAACTTCGTGAAGGGCAGTGTGAAGCTTATCTGCAAGTTCGCCATACTCTTTCTCAAGAGCCACTTCTTCTTCGTCATGAGCAAATTCCTCAAGCCTTCCGGTACTTCCGGCATTGTTGTAAGCCTCGATAATATTTCCAAGAGATACAGATTTACTTCCGTGTTCCTTTCTTATCCAGTTAGAGTTAGGAAGGTTTACACCAATTGGAGTAGCCGGGGAAGCATCTCCTGCCTCTCCTGCAACAATTACAGTCTTGTAAGTAACACCTACAACAGAATCTTTCTTGTGCTCTTCCATTAACGGCGCATTGTCTTCGAACCACTGAACGTTTTCCTCCAGCACCTGCATCTTCTTGCTCATATCAAAATCCTTGATCTGCACAATAGTCTCGTAAGACCCGGTGTAGCCAAGAGGGTCATTATAAACTTCAATAAAGCTGTTGATGTAGTCAATATTTCCTTCAGTAGCTTTTACCCAGGCAATATTATAGTCGTCCCAGGTTTGAAGATCTCCGGTCTTGTAGTAATTGATCAACAGACCAAGCGCATCTGCCTGCTGCTGATTTTCGGCAACTCCTTTAGCTTTCTCAAGCCAGAAGATGATCTTATCTATGGCAGGACCGTACATTCCACCACTCTTATATACCTTCTCAACGATCTGCCCATTCTCTTTTACAAGTTTTGAGTTAAGACCAAAAGCAAGAGGTTTGTTAGGGTTAGGAGATTTTTTATTGGCATAGAACTGCTCCACATCTTTTGCAGTGATACCTTCACCATAGAAATTCACGGCAGATCCTTCCACAAGACCTTTTGATTCATCAAGATTCACCTTTTTGGCATCTTTATCATTAAAGATCACCTCATAAGCCTCTCCGGTCAATTCTGTTCCGGTTTCAGCTAAAAGAGTATCAAAATATTCTTTGCTAAAGCCCGGCTTCAGCTTATCCATTGAGTAATGGTGGTGGATCCCGTTAGAGAACCAAACCCTCTTTAAATAAGTCTCGAAATTCTTCCAGTCCTCTGTGGTTTTGTCCCCTTCATAGCTGGTATAGATATTCTCAAGAGCCTCACGGATCTTTAAATTGTGTTTGTAGTTCTGGTCCCAGATGATATCCCTTCCGCTAAGACCTGCCTGGGTAAGGTAATAGACCAGTTTTTGCTCCTTTAAGCTGAGATCTTCCCAGCCCGGAATTTGGTAACGCAGCACCTTGACATCGGCGAATTCGTCTACCTGGTAGTCAAAATCATTGGTTTGTTCAACATCTCCCACTGCTGCAGGGTTCTCCATTTTGGAATCTGCACAGGAAAAAAGAAATGCTGCCGTAAATAACAGCATCAAATAAGATTTGATTTTCATTTTCTAAAAATTAATAGTGATTAAGATTAAATGGTAAATGGCCTGAAGCAAGGAGCATTTTTCCTCCTTTCGGAACTTTCACCAATATTTAACAAATGTAAGAATTAACATATTCAAATTATTTATATTAGCGTATTAAATACAACTAACGAGCCACCCACCATGAAGATCCTAAAATACCTCCTGTTCCTGCTGTTAATTATTTTTATTGCAGGATCGATCTATGTTGCAACCAAAGATGGTGCCTATAAGGTCGAGACCAGCAAAGTCATCAATGCACCTGCACCAATGCTTTTTAGAGAGGTAGCCGATCTTTCTAACTGGAAGAGCTGGAACGCCTGGAGTGAGGTAGAAGGCATGGACATGGATGTTACCGGCGAAGCGGGAGCTGAGAGTGCTGCGATCACATGGCAGGCCGATGAGATACGTGATGGCAGCATTGTGACTACCGCATTAGTTCCCTACTCCCGCATTGAGCAAATGCTGATCATGCAGACCATAATCGGGGAAGCTGAAGGAAAAGTCACCTGGACCTTTACACCCGAAGACGGCGGTACTCGCGTGAGCCTTTCCCTTGAAGGAGATCAAAGCTTTAAAGAGAAACTCGCTTTTACTATCCAGGATGATGATCTGCCGAATGTTTTCCTACCTATCCTAACGGCCAGTCTTGAAAACCTGGGGGAGAATGTCACCCGAAAAATGGAGGCTTACTCCATCAATGTTGAGGGGGTGACCGAGCACGGAGGCGGCTATTACATGTACACCACTACCGCTGCCCGCATGGGGGAAGTGAATACCCGCGCCGCAGATATGATCGCACAGGTAAAGGTTTATATGGACCAGAATAACATTTCGATAAGTGGCCGACCCCTCATCATTTACAATGAACGGGATGACCGCAATGGCACGACCATATTTTCTACCGGCGTACCAACGCCCAGCCAGGTGATCACGCCGGCTGGCAGTGAGATCCTTAACGGTTACCTTGAACCACAGAAGGTAGTGAAGACAACCCTGAAAGGGCACCACAAAAACGTTTCGGAAGCCTGGGAAAGTACTTACCGCTATATCGAAGAGAACGGTCTTATCGTAGATCCGCAGGGACAACCATTCGAGATCCTAATCACAGATCCTACTGAAGTTGACAATCCGGCGCTGTGGGTTACCGAAATTTACATTCCGGTAGAATGATAAAACAGATTCTGCTTGTATTTCTTGGTGGCGGAGTTGGTAGTGTGCTGCGGTTCCTCATTTCAAAAAACCTCAACCAGGTTTCGAGTATTCCCCTGGGAACACTTCTGGTCAACATTTCCGGAAGTTTGATCATAGGTTTTATTTTAGGATTGGGACTAAAGCAGGAAATTCTCTCACCAAATGCTACTTTACTGCTCGCGACGGGTTTCTGTGGCGGATTCACAACATTTTCTGCTTTTAGCTTTGAAAACCAGGCACTGTTGAAAGCGGGGGAATTTATTAATTTCGGAATTTATTCTGCCGGAAGTATTTTTCTGGGTATAGCAGCTATTCTAATAGGTCTTTGGCT
>CAYLZB010000073.1:4243-11340 GCA_964388165.1 uncultured Flavobacteriaceae bacterium
ACATTCAGCTTAAAATCTCTTCCCTTCAGGTTAAAATAAAGCTCTCCATATTTCACATACATCTTCGTCTTATCTGAAGTTGTAGGCATGGCGAATGCAATCTCGTTGGGCGTACGAAGAAATTCAGCTGTGATCCTGAAGTCCGGATCAAAAGGAAAAAATTCAAGAGCTATAAATTTCTCCCGCTCTTCTTCCGGCAAGGGAGATTCTGCCGGATCTTTAAATTCAGAATTGATCTTCTCCTGAAATGCTATAAAAGCAGAATCAATCTTTACTTGCTGCGCGCCGGCCTGAGCTGCAAAGATCAGAAAAAGAAAGAGTCTCAAAAATGTCATTTTTGATCCTCCATTTCGGCGTCATAAAATTTTGAGGTACCCAGATATTTCTCGATGATCTGATTATATTCAGGAGTTAACCTCAAGCCCAGAGTACCTTCAATATTATAGAGATTCTCGAGATTGGTATATCCGTGCTTCAGCATCTCCTCCAGGTAAAAATAGGCTGTGGGGAAATCACTATCCTGCGCACTTAAGGAAATTATGTTTCGATAGGCTTCATAAGCATGGGGATCAAAAATGGTCTGTATCATATTGGCGACCAGCTTGCTCTCCAGCGGAGTTCTTTTCTTATTTAGATCCCTGCGCTTGATCCACACATATTCATTGATGAAATCTTTCAGCCTGAGCGCCATTTTGGCTTCTGCATTATTTCTTTGCGCCAGGGAGTCCAGTTGATTTTTCTGATAGTTCCACCACCCCAGATTTTCAAAATTAGCGGTGCGTATATCCTCTTCCAGGTAATAAATGAAATCATCCATAAGCCTGGCTTCTTTTTCAGAAACTACCTGCTGTTCCCTTTTTTGCCGGGTGTAATTTCGGGAGCGGGCCAATTGATCCTGCTTGGCTCTTATCTCTGTGAGGCTAATGAAACTCTTGTACTTTTCTTCCATGAGGTCCAGAAGTGCATCGGCATTCATGAGCTGGTTGTTGCTCATCAACTTATTCACCCTGGAAATGTCCATGTTGTAAAGCTGCTCTACCAGACTAACATCCACAGGCCTGTATTTCTTGCGCATTGCCTCCAAAGTAAGTGATCCTACAGCAGTATTGACGATCTCGGGTTGTGGCCACTCTTCATTGCCAGAGTAGGTATAAACCTGTGAGGGGAATCTTAGGTGAGACAAAGCACCTGCCGTACTTTTGATACCTGAATCGGCAAATTGCTCATCGCCTACGATCCCTATGAACATAAAGTTCTTATTATCATCCAGCATTTCAAAATTTATCCAGTGGTCTCCCACTGCTATGGTTCCAAATATATTTTCAAAGACCAGCGGGATCGAAGTGGCTACCCTGGCTCCTGCCATTGATCCTATGGTTGAGACCTGATTTACATCAATTGGTAAAATTCCTGCAATATGTTGCATGAGCCTGGCGCCTGTACGAAGATTTTGCTCCAGATCCTTTTGGCGGCTTATATCATTTGAAGAGACAATAATGTATCCCTGCTCTTCGGCAGTGCTGTGAAAGAGTTGGGCAGCGGTTCTTCCCCGTCCTTCAGCATCAAACACAAAAAGAACCGGCCAGGGCCTTCCGTTTTGATATGTTGTAGGAAGATATAGGGCATAACTGTCATCAAGAGTATCTGCTATCTTGAGATCGTCTACCACTACTCCTTTTTTAATGAGCAACTCCTGAGCGGATACCTGCAGGCTCAGTAACAAAAAAAAGATGATCTTTTTCATGGAATTAAGGTAGTAAAATTTCTAAAATGTAACGCAGGAATTCACTTTAGCGCATAAAAAAAGCCTTACAAATTGTAAGGCTTAGGATAAATATCAAAAATTGAGACTATGCTTGTCTCACGTTTACTGCATTTACACCTTTTCTACCTTCTTCAAGGTCGAAAGTCACTTCGTCATCCTGTCTAATCTCGTCTACAAGACCATTAGCATGTACGAAATACTCGTCGTTTGATTCTTCGTCTTTAATAAATCCGTAACCTTTTGATTCGTTAAAGAACTTAACTGTACCTTTATTCATTATATAAATTTAAATTGGGTGCGAAGGTACGACTAAAAAAACGATAACCTACTAAAAATCAATTTATTATTTATTTTATTCCAAAAAGGCAATGTGAATCCCCTGTATCAGCATGTTAACTCCAATAATTGCAATAATAAGCCCCATGATTTTCTCTACTACCACGATCTTATTGGCTCCAATGTAACGTACAAGGTACTCACTGGAGAGGAAGGCAAGGTGATTTAGATACATTACCAGGGCAAACATCACCAGGATGATTCCAAGTTGCAGGTAAGTTGCAGTCGTAGTAAAGTTCATAGCAGTCACGATGGTACCGGGACCGGCCAGAATAGGAATACCAAGTGGAGAAATAGATATCTCCTCGTTAAAGTTAACTTCCTTCTGGTTATCGATACTCGAAACCTGTGCCCGGATCATTTCAAAACCTACAAAGAAAACCAGGATCCCCCCTGTGATCTTAAACGCCGGAATGGTCAAGCCAAAGAAGTCGAATATATACTTACCAAGAATAATAAAACCTGAAACGATAACAAAGGCGGTAAAAGTTGCCTTACGCGAAATGGTCTTACGTGTAGGCCTGTCTGCCTGGCGGGTGAGACTGAGGAAAATAGGCACGTTTCCCACGGGATTATTGATGGCAATAAATCCTGTGAAAACGGCTATGGCAAAGACCCATATTCCCTCCATTTCTTTTTTTGGTGTAGTGGTTAGTGGAGGTAAAAGTATTTAAAATAAATCAGCTGTAAAAACCCGGTCACCTGCCCCCACTTATCCATCTTAAGTTTTGAGACTTCTTTAACGAAGCTACAGACGCAATTTTTGTACATTTTCGCTTCAGGAATAAAGGGATTCATGAAGACTTACAACGAAAAAAGGGATTTCAGCAAAACCAAAGAGCCAAAAGATACCCCTTCAAAAAAGGGAAATAAGGAACCGATTTTTGTCATTCAGAAACATGACGCTACAAATCTTCATTATGATTTTCGGCTTGAAATAGATAATACCCTCAAATCCTGGTCTGTTCCCAAGGGACCCAGCACAGATCCTTCGGTAAAAAGAATGGCGATCCCAACAGAAGATCATCCTATTGCCTATGCCGATTTTGAAGGAGTGATCCCACAGGGGGAATATGGAGGCGGTACAGTGATGATCTGGGATACCGGAACCATAGAAAGTAACAAGAAAGATGATGACGGAAATATCATTTCTCTTGAAGAAAGTTTTAAGGCCGGAAGTATAGAGGTTACCCTGCACGGCAAAAAGCTTAAAGGCGGATATAACCTGGTGGAAATGAAAGGTGGAAGGATGAAAGGTAACTGGCTGCTCATGAAGCAGGATGATGCAGAAGCTGATGCTCGTCGCAACCCTGTGAGCACCCAATCTAAAAGTG
This sequence comes from uncultured Flavobacteriaceae bacterium, assembly GCA_964388165.1. Lineage (GTDB taxonomy): Bacteria > Bacteroidota > Bacteroidia > Flavobacteriales > Flavobacteriaceae > Salinimicrobium. The sequence continues at coordinate 7,679 of CAYLZB010000073.1, forward strand.
TGGTCTCGGGAAGAACCCTGAAGCAGATCGAAAAAGATGAATCACAAAACGACTAGCAAATGAAAGTAGCCGGAGTGGAGATCTCGAGTGCAGACAAAATTATTTTTCCGAAGAAGAAGATCACCAAAGCAGACATGGTTTCGTATTATGAGAGGATCGCCCCCCTCATGCTTCCCTACCTGAAAAACCGGCCCCTAACCCTGCATCGTTTTCCCAGCGGGATCCAGGAAAGCGGGTTCTATCAAAAGAACGCTTCGGATTATTTTCCCGACTTCATAAAAACAGTGCAAATAGAAACAGAGGAAGGAACCAATACCCAGATCATTTGTAATGACGTGAAAACGCTTGTCTATCTTGCCAATCAAGGCACTGTGGCTTTCCACATCTGGCTGAGCAAAAAAGATAAACTGCGACAACCGGATAAGGTGGTCTTTGACCTGGATCCTTCCGAAGATGATTTTGAAAAAATAAAGGAAGGCGCAAAGGTTCTTAAAAGTCTTCTTAATAAGAAAAATATTGACCCATCTCTTATGACGAGCGGAAAAAGCGGCTTACATTTATATTATAAGATAAGGCGTGGGAAGGATTTTGATGCAGTGAAAGAGATCGCCCGAAAAATTGCGGAAGAAGCAGAAAAGCAAGAACCAGATCTCTTTACCACTCAGATAAGAAAAGACAAACGTAACGGCAAGATATTCGTAGATTACCTGCGCAATGCCTATGCCCAAACAGCTGTCTGTCCTTACTCGCTAAGGGCGACCGAAGAGGCCGGAGTTGCAACTCCGCTTGAGTGGGATGAACTTTCCCGCTTAAAAAGCGCCTCCGATTACAACATTGAAAATATTTTCAGAAGAACCGGACAATTAAATTCAAATAAATAAAGAAGAAAAATGAAGGAAATCACTCCCGAAGAAGCTAACCGCGCATTGAACGAACAAGCAGAAAAAGTAGAGCAAAAAGACCTCGAAAAAGTTTTGGCCAAGGAGCAAAAGATTGAGGACAAATTCCGCAACAACGAATCCATGAGCGGATATCTCGCCAAGGCCAAAAGTATGTTCGGCCTTATACGGGATTACTGGAATGGCAACTATCGGCAGGTACCATGGAAAACCATTGCTGCCGTGGCAGGAGCTTTGTTGTATGTTCTTATGCCGCTCGACCTTATCCCCGATTTTATTCCTGTAGCAGGTTTTCTTGATGATGCAGGGGTTATTGCTGCCTGCCTCGCCCTGGTGAGTGACGATCTTGTAGATTACGAGAAGTGGAAAGTTCACCAGGACAACTCCATTAAAAGCGACTCAGAGGATTCTCTCACATAACTGCGGTTTATCAAATGAGAAAAGATAAACTGGAGCAAATGCCATTGTACAGGAAAGCAATGGAGATCTTCGAGATCGTTGAACGAATACGGCAGTTGGTTCCCGAAGACAATGAATTTACAGCCACCGTAGCCCAGAATATGTATGCCGATGCCCTGCAACTGGCACCAAAAATAGCCGGTGCCGAAGGGGTAGATCTTTACGATATTAAAATGGAAAATGCGGCTGTTATTCGAAAATGCGCCCGTGAGATCTATGTGGGCTGCAATGGATTTCTTATGGAAGGTTTTAAGGATGTGGAATATCTTGATATGCTGCGTGCCGAGATAGAAGAATTTCGGGTACTGTTTGCCGAGTGGGTGAAAACTTTTGACCAGTGGAATTACATTATCGATCGCTGGGGCTTATTTAATCCTCCCGGAGTCAATTACGACGATAAAGATCCCGATGACGATATCCCATTTGATAATCCTTTTGACGAAGAAGACTAACCTGTCAAAAATGACAAATTCCACTACTGTTTTCGGACAATAAAAAAATCCTAAATTGCTTCTTCTGAAGCTGACCTTCCAAAAAAGGCATTTCAGAATAACATTTTTGGGGCATAAATGGGATTTACTAATAACAGCACTGTAAAGGATCAGCCTAAATTAATATGGCTGATCCTTTTATTGTTTAGCACCATCTTCTCAGCTCATGCACAAAGCTCCCTTAATGACTGTTCGGGCGCTATAGAAGTTTGCGGGAATGGGGCAATTTCAAGTAATGCTACAGGGGTGGGGCAACAGGAGATCGTTGGAAGCGCCTGTTCGAGTTTTGAGCATAATAGCCTTTGGATAAAGATCGAGATCACAAAAGCGGGTACGCTCGGCTTTACGCTTACCCCTACGAGCACTGCTATGGAAGTAGATTATGACTTCTTCATATTTGGACCCAATGCCAGCTGCGGAAATTTAGGCGAAGCTATTCGCTGCTCCACGACCAATCCCCTTGCAGCAAACCAGATGGACAATCTCACCGGGATGAACGACCAGGAAACGGAAACTTCTGAAGGTCCGGGTCCCGATGGTAACAGTTTTGTCAGATCCCTCGATGTGCTGCCGGGAGAATCCTATTTTATTGTTATAGACCGACCTATTGGGCAAAGTCCTTTCGACCTCGAATGGACCGGTACCTCAACCATTGACGGATTTCCCTTTCCCGAAGGAGTGGAAGTGGATCAACCCAATGATCTTGTTGAATGCAGCATCAACGGGCGCGCAGATTTCGATATTTTTTCAACCGGCAGCGAGATCACCTCCCAACCCCAAACGCAGATCGAATATTACGCACAACTTGCTCATGCCATTGACAGGGTAAATGAACTACAAGGCATCTACACCAGTAGCGTTTCTGAAAAAACAATTTATGCCAGGGTGGAAAATCTTGTTACCGGCTGTTCAGAGATCGTGGATTTTTCCCTGATCATGAATCCCGGTCCCGCTATCAAGACTGAGGTGAGTTCAGGAATATGTGATCTTGACCTCGATGGCCGGGGAAATTTTGATCTGAAACAGTTACAAGCCGAAATTCTTCAGGATCTTTCAGCTGAAGATCATTCCATCTCGTTCTATCCCTCTGAACAAGATGCCATAAATGCCAATTCTGAAATTAATTCGGCTCAAAATTTTTCCGGCGGAAGGATCTTTGCGCGGGTGGAAGAGATCAATGGATCAGAATGTTTTAGTATTGCCACTATTGATCTTCAGGTGAATGCCCCTGCGAGTATCCCCGGATTATCCACTGCAAGCCTTAACCTAAGGGTCGCCTCCAGAAAGATCTCGGTCGCGGTCAAACCTGAATTTGACTACGCTGTTAACAATCCAAATGGCCCTTATGTCGCCGGACCTGAAATTAAAGATGTTCCCGCAGGAATGAACACATTATACATTAGAAATGCCGACCTATGTGCAATTACTTCAGTTGACGTTCTGGTGCCCGAATTTGCTGCTGCCTTTAGTCCCAATAACGATGGTATCAACGACAGCTGGTTTGTTAGTACCGGCTCCTATCCGGTTCCCGATCGGCCGGTGAGGATCTTTGATCGCTATGGGAAATTATTGTCGCAATTCTTCATCAACTCCGGAAACTGGGACGGCACCTTTAACGGCAGCGAACTTCCGGCAGATGATTACTGGTTCGAATTCTCACTTCCCGAAAATCTGGTTCTGAAAGGTCATTTTAGCCTCCTTAGGTAGAGAACCCTTTCAGGGTTTGGAACCCTGAAAGGGTTGGCGTAAATGAAAAAACCTCACAGGTTTTTAAAACCTGTGAGGTTTGATCAATAATTTCCAAATAAGATCC
>CAYLZB010000074.1:0-8155 GCA_964388165.1 uncultured Flavobacteriaceae bacterium
TTCGTACTTCTAACTTCAAATTCTCCTGATTCCCTTTTAATCGATGTCTTTTCTTTCTGAAATACTTCAGAAAACAATCGAACCAAAATTTCAATGCGAAAATAAACAATTCAAATCTTCCTCCTCCATTAATTTTAAATAATCTTACTTTTGAAGTGCCAATGAGAACTTTTTCTTACAAGATCGTCCTGTTCCTATCCATCCTCTTGCTGGGGTGCAGATCTGAAAACAAGCAAGAAATTCCTCTATTAAGCCGGGAGGGCGAAGAGATTGAGGTGAAATATGCTTCAGGTTTAAATATTGTGGATTTTGGAGATCATATGATCATTACTGTCGAAAATCCCTGGCCCAATGCAGACAGGACCTATCGATACCTCTTAGCCCGAAAAGGAGCAGATGTCCCGCAAGACATAAAATTTGATGAAACGGTCCAAATCCCGGTAGAAAAAATGGTGGTTACCTCCACAACCCATATTCCTTCGCTGGAAATATTGGAGACCGAAGGTTCGCTGGTGGGTTTTCCGGGACTTGATTATATCTCATCAGAAAAAACAAGAAAATTGATTGCTGAAGGAAAGGTAAGGGAGCTGGGAAAGAATGAAGCTTTGAATACAGAAAATTTACTTGACCTGCAGCCCGATGTGGTGATTGGTTTTTCCATTGACGGAAGTAATAAAAGCTTCAACACCCTAAAAAAAAGCGGAATTCCTGTGGTCTTTAATGCCGACTGGACCGAAAGCTCGCCGCTGGGAAAAGTAGAATGGATAAAATTCTTTGGTGCCTTCTTCGGAAAAATGGAGCAGGCAAATGCCTTTTTTGAAGAGGTAGAAAAAGAATATCTCGCAGCCAAAGAGCTCGCAAAACAAGCAGAAGAAACTCCCACAGTAGTGGCAGGTTCCATGTACAAGGATCAATGGTATCTACCGGCAGGAAATTCATGGCAGGCACAATTCATTAAAGATGCCAACGCCAATTACCTTTTTGGGGACACAGAAGGAACGGGAAGTCTTTCCCTCTCCTTCGAAACCGTGCTGGCAAAAGCTGCTCAAGCCGATTATTGGGTGGGGCCGGCGCAATTCACTGCCTATGAAGAGCTAAGGAATGCCTCCCCACATTACACACGATTTAAAGCTTTCCAGGAGCAGAATATCTATACATTTTCGAGTGAAAAAGGAGAGACCGGTGGTGTCATTTTTTACGAACTGGCCCCTATGCGGCCCGATCTGGTCCTGAAAGATCTCATCTCAATTTTTCATCCGCAACTGCTCCCCAATTACACCACCACCTTTTATAAACCCCTGGAATAGTTGGAAACTACCCGCTCTTATACCGTTGTACTATTGCTCCTCCTGGGAGTGACAGTTGCGATTTGGTTTCTTAACATTAGTCTTGGGTCTGTGAACATACCCTTTGATGAGGTGTTGGCTGTGTTATTTTCTTCGGAAACAGCTAATGAAAGTTGGCGCTATATCATAACCGAATATCGCATACCAAAAGCACTTACAGCAGTTTTGGCAGGCTCGGGTCTTGCCGTAAGCGGAATGCTGATGCAGACGATGTTCCGGAATCCCTTGGCAGGGCCATATGTACTGGGTTTGAGCAGCGGTGCCAGTTTGGGTGTAGCTGTTGTTCTCATGGGCGCAACCTTGTTTGGAGGTATTGCCGGAAGTGTCATTTTTTCGGAATGGGGCCTGGTGATCGCCTCCAGTTTAGGAAGTCTGCTCGTACTTTTGGCCGTGTTGCTGGCTTCAGTAAGATTGAAAGACACTATGGCGATCCTTATCATCGGACTCATGTTTGCCAGCCTTACCTCGGCGGTTGTCAGCGTCCTCTCCTATTTTAGTCCGGCGGCGCAATTACAGCAGTACGTCTTCTGGTCCTTCGGAAGTGTTGGGGACCTGAGTTGGAATGAATTGGGGGTGCTTGGTCTATTCTGGCTAATCGGAACTTTAATCGCCCTCTTCAGCATAAAGAATTTAAATTCCCTCTTATTGGGAGAACAATATGCCCGCAGCCTGGGAATGAATATTGGAAGGAACAGGTTATTATTGATCATTTCTACCAGTTTACTGGCAGGAAGCATCACGGCCTTCGCAGGGCCAATAGCATTTGTAGGATTGGCAGTACCACATCTTATAAGACAGGTTATCCCGGTGAACGATCACAAGATCCTCCTCCCGGCAGTTATTCTTGGGGGAGCTATTTTAATGTTGTTATGTGATATGGTAGCACAACTTCCGGGGAGTGAGCACACCTTACCTATAAATGCCATAACTTCCCTGGTGGGAGCCCCGGTGATCATTTGGCTTCTTGTAAGGAAAAGAAAATTTCTCTTTTAAAATCAGGCAACATAGAAACAGGTACAAAAAATATCATTTTAAGGACTGAAGATCTCAACATAGGCTACAGCAAAAAGCAACAGGAGAATGTAGTTGCTTCAGGAATTAATATTGCCGTTAAGGAAGGAGAACTTGTAGCTGTGATAGGAATTAACGGTGTGGGTAAATCCACTTTTTTGAGGACCATAAGTGGAGTTCAACCGGCACTTTCTGGCAAGATCAACATCAACGGAAAAGACAGGGAAAATATTCCGCCGGAAGAGCTTGCGACAATGATCAGCTTAGTGCTGACAGAGCAGCCCTTATCTAAAAATCTGGGCGTAGCCGAACTGGTTGCACTGGGTCGCCAGCCTTACACAAACTGGATAGGAAAACTGACTGTAGAGGATCGTAAAATGATCAAAAATGCGCTCTCTCTTGTTAGGATAGAAAACCTGCAGGCTAAGAAATGCTATGAACTAAGCGATGGGCAGTTGCAAAAAGTGCTTATTGCCCGGGCTTTGGCGCAGGACACCCCGCTCATGATCCTGGATGAGCCCACTTCTCATCTGGACATGTATCACAAGGCTCAGGTTTTAAAACTCCTTAAAGACCTAAGTTTAGGCACCGGTAAAGCAGTGATCTTTGCTACTCACGAGATCAACCTTGCGCTACAACTTTGTGACAAAATAATTCTAATGAAACCGGACGGAGTTGTTCAGGATACACCGAAACAGCTTATCCAAAAAGGGCATTTTGAGGACATATTTCCGGCAGACCTCATAGTTTTTGACAGGAACACAGAATCCTTCAGAATAAAAACCTGAAAATAGTATCTTTGAGCAAACCTGCTCCTCATGACAGATCCCGGCCTCCTTGCAATCTCCTTCGGAATTCTCCTTTTTGGAACCTTTTTAGGTTATTTGATCGCCAACTTCAGAAGTAAAAGTGTTCAAAATGTATTGAAGGAGAGGAATGAACAGCTCAACAACCAATTTCAGGATTATAAGGTCCAGATACAGGAACAGGTACTTCAGCTAAAAGAGCAGGCGAAAGAAGAAAAAGAGGTAACTATAAAGCAACTATCCGATGCCTGTAGGGAACGGGAAGAAATAAGAGGCAAAAAAGACCTTTTAAGCACCCAATTGACCGAGAGGAATTCTGAATATAAAAACCTTCAGGAAAAGCTCGAGGAACAAAAGGGGGAGCTGGAAAAACTTCAGGAAAAGTTCAGTAAAGAATTTGAGAATTTGGCGAATAGGATCCTGGATCAGAAATCAGAAAAATTTACCAACATCAATAAAGAGAATATTGAGCAGATCCTTCAACCGCTTCAGGAAAAGATCAAGACTTTTGAGGATAAGGTAGAGAAGAATTCGAATGATTTTATCGAGCGACATGCACAACTGGGAAAACAGCTTCAGTATTTACATGAACAGAATATCAAAATTTCTGAAGAGGCAAACAACCTCACCAAAGCTTTAAAAGGTGAAAACAAGACACAGGGTAACTGGGGGGAATTGATCCTGGAGCGCGTGCTGGAAAAATCGGGACTGGTGAAAGACCGGGAATATTTTCTCCAGAGATCTCACGAAACTGAAGAAGGAAAAAAGCTGCTGCCCGATGTTGTACTGCATTTGCCAGGAGATAAGCGAATGGTCATCGATTCCAAGGTTTCACTGGTGGCTTATGAAAGATATGTGAATGAGGAAGACGAGGAAAAGAGAGGCAGGTTTTTAAAGGAGCATTTGCGTTCGCTCAACAGTCACATTCAGGACCTGAGTTCCAAGAAATACGAGGACCTCTACAAGATGGAGTCGCCCGACTTTGTGTTGATGTTCATTCCTGTGGAACCAGCGCTGTACCTGGCTCAAAATCTGGATAATTCTTTCTTTTATACAGCATTTCAAAAGAATATTTTGTTGGTAAGTCCAACAACCCTGTTATCTGTACTCCGGACGATCGACACCTTATGGAGCAATGAAAAGCAACAGCAAAATGCGCTGGAGATCGCAAATCATGCCGCTTCGCTTTACCACAAATTCAAGTTGCTGCTCGATGAACTTGAAACAGTAGGGAAAAGGTTAAGATCTACAACTACGGCGTATGATGATGCAATGAAGAAATTGACCGGGCAACAGAATCTTATTAAAGATATTGAGCACTTGGAAGCTTTGGGTATTTCACCAAAACAAAAAATGTCTCAAAAATGGCTTTCCCGCGCAAACGGGGAAGATTCATCAAACCAGTTAAATTAAAGCATGAAACATTTAAAATTCTTTTATTTTTTAGCGATCTGCAGTATTTCACTCAGCCTTCCGGCGCAGGAAATATACTTTCCTTCTGAAGATAAATGGGAAGAAAAAAAGGCTTCAGATTTCAAGATAGACCCTTCAGCGGCAATAGAGTTTGCCAAAAGCAATGAGTATTCCGAGTCCAGAGATCTGCGACAGGCAATCTTGAAAGGGTTTCAGAATGAACCTTACCATGAATTGCTCGGACCTACCAAAAAGCGCGGTGGCCCGGCAGGGATGATCCTTAAGAATGGCTACATCATTGGAAAATGGGGAGATGTTGAAAGGGTTGATATGACCTTTAGCGTGACCAAAAGTTTTTTGGCCACCACTGCCCTGCTTGCGCACCAACAAGGGCTCATCAACAGCTTTGATGACCGGGTAGAGGAATATGTTTGGGATAACACTTTCGAGGGTCCGCACAACAGCAAGATCACCTGGGAACATTTGCTTCACCAGACGTCTGACTGGAGTGGACAACTGTGGGGTGGCTTTGACTGGGCCGACAGACCTCCTTCCTCACAAAACATTGATCAATGGAGGGCAAGAGAACTTAATGAGCCGGGAACCTCTTATAAGTACAATGATGTAAGGGTAAACGTCCTGGCATATTCACTGCTCAATGTCTTTAGGAAACCCTTACCGGCAGTTCTAAAAGATAATATTATGGATCCTATTGGCGCCTCTTCCACCTGGCGCTGGTATGGCTATGAAAATTCGTGGGTGACCATTGACGGACTCAAAATGCAATCTGTAAGCGGCGGCGGACATTCCGGTGGTGGAATGTTCATCAATACGAAGGATATGGCCAGATTTGGATTACTCTACATGAACAATGGCTCCTGGAGAGGAAAGCAACTTTTATCTCCCGGTAGTATTTCCAAAGCTATGGAACCTTCAAGCGTTAATGATAAATACGGATATATGTGGTGGCTCAACCGCGGCGAGGGCAAGTGGAAGAACGTACCTGAACACGTCTTCTACGCTGCCGGATTCGGCGGCAATTTCATAGTCGTTGATACAGAAAATGATATAGTTATAGTCACCCGCTGGTTAGAACCTTCTAAAATGGGAGAATTCATGAACCTGCTTTACCAAAATCTTTAGAATGACACAAGAATTCAAGACAGTTGCCGAATCTCAGGTAACCATTTCAGAACTTATGCTTCCCTCCCACTCGAATTTCAATGGTAAGATCCATGGAGGTTATGTGCTCTCCCTTCTGGATCAGATAGCTTTTGCCTGCGCTTCAAAACATTCGGGAGTGTACTGTGTTACTGCAAGTGTGGACACTGTGGACTTTTTGAACCCAATAGAGATCGGGGAACTGGTAACTATGAAAGCTTCGGTGAATTTTGTTGGGAACAGCTCAATGCAAATAGGAATAAGGGTGGAAGCTGAAAATATCCAAACGGGAGCAGTAAAACACTGCAACTCTTCTTATTTTACCATGGTTGCAAAAGACAGCGAGGGAAAATCGGTTAAGGTTCCGGGGTTGATACTGAAGTCTCGGGATGATATTAGAAGATTTGCAAAAAGTATCAAGCGATACGATAACAAGAGAGTGCGACTAAAAGAATTTACTGAAACAGATTTTGTTTCGGAAGAACATCTGCACATCGTAGAAACTTATAATGTTAAGATAGAGCAGTAAGTGAAATTCAACGGATTCATAGCTGCACTGCTTTTTGCCATTCTCATTGCATGGTTTCTACCGAACGGGCCGGAGGTTTTACCGCTTAAGACAATTACCGATATAGGAATTGGGTTTATCTTCTTTTTCTACGGCCTCAAACTTTCACCTGCAGAATTTAAGACAGGATTTAGTAATTATAGGGTCCACATCCTTATCCAGCTTACCACTTTTGTCATTTTTCCCATGCTGGTGCTGGCTTTCACGCCTTTTTTTGCAGAAGGGACCTCCTCTCAACTCTGGTTAGCCCTGTTTTTTCTTGGAGCTTTGCCTTCAACCGTAAGTTCTTCAATAGTCATGGTTTCCCTTGCCAAAGGAGATATCCCTACGGCAATATTCAATGCCAGTCTTTCGGGATTGATCGGGATCGTGGCTACACCGTTATGGATGAGCCTTTATATGGCAGCCTCCTCCGACTTTGAATTCGGTGCAGTGGTGGAAAAGCTGGTAATTCAGATCATTTTACCACTGGTCATTGGGCTATTCCTTCAGAAATATTTCGGAAATCTGGCCAGAAAAAATTCAAAGAAGATCAGCTTTTTTGACAAGTCAGTTATTGTTTTGATCGTCTACTCCAGTTTTAGCAGCGCCTTCTCTTCGGATTTATTTACCACAGTTGGACTTCCAGATCTTCTGAAACTCACAGCTTTGGTCACGGTTCTGTTCTTTACCGTTTACTTTGGCCTCGGAATCGTATCGCGGTGGATGAGTCTTTCTACTGAAGATGAGATCACAGCCAAATTCTGCGGAACTAAAAAATCATTGGTGCATGGATCTGTAATGGTGAAAGTCATCTTTGGAAACAGCGCGGCGAATGCCCTGTACCTACTGCCTATTATGCTTTACCATATCCTGCAGTTGCTGGTGATCGCTGTTTTTGCGGAAAAATACAGAATCCGGCGAACCCGGGTTAACAGATCCTGAAGCCTAATTTTTTTCTACCGGCACTTCTGCAAATTTGTTAGAATTTTGTTAATTTCACGTCGCCGGTTTTTTGCAAGAGATGTTTTTTTTCAACACAAGCACCGCCCACCCTTAATATGACCACAAGATTTCAAATGAAAAAATACATATTTTTACTCTTAGTAATAGGAGTTACAATGTCGGGCTTTGCACAATACAGACCGGCGGTGGTAAAATTAAAGTCTGGAGATTCTATTACCGGAATTATTGGTGACATCCAGAGAAAGGCATTTAAATATAAATATCAAACTAATGGAAGGCCTGAAAAAATAGACTTTTCAGAAATTGATTTTGTACAGCTTTTACATTCCGAAGAAGATGTAAGGACCTACAGGTTCTTTCAGCTTGATGATGATGAAAAGTACACAAAGCTTCAACAGCTTTCAACAGGACCCAAGGCTGATCTGTATTCTATAAGCTTCTATGCACAATCTTCTTTTGGAGCAGGACCATCGATAGGCCAGGAAGTTGTAAAGTACTATGTCAAAAGACCATCAGAAGAGAATTTAACTTTTATGGGTATTTATGATCCCATCCCTAACACTTTAAGAGACAAAGTAATTGCCTATGTTAGTGACTGTCCCGAACTGGTAGAGAAGATCCTGAACAGGGATTTCAGAATTCGAAGAGGTTTAGCTCCGATCTTTGAGTTTTACAATAGAAGCTGTAATTCTCTTTAGAAACTGATCCGGAAGCCTTATCCCAACTAGAAAACAACAGCTACATTTAGTACAAACAAGATCCATCCCATCACCAAAAGCAAACCTCCCAAAGGAGTAACAGGTCCCAAAAATGACATTTTTCGACCTCTTGCCAGTTATCGGAGAACACCTCCAATCAGTAATGAGAAAAGAATTAAGCCAGCTTTACACTCAGATTCTAAAAAC
>CAYLZB010000074.1:8255-11330 GCA_964388165.1 uncultured Flavobacteriaceae bacterium
CCATCCCATCACCAAAAGCAAACCTCCCAAAGGAGTAACAGGTCCCAAAAATGACATTTTTCGACCTCTTGCCGAGGAGAGGACGAGACCGTAAATACTAAAGGAGAAAAAGAAAACTCCAAAGATCAAAAACCAGCCCATAAGGATCTGGGAGTAGCCCTCAAACGGAAACATTACTCCGCAGAGAATGAGCAGCAGGGCGTGATACATCTGGTATTTCACTCCCGTTTCAAAGCTCTTTAGGTGGTCGTTATCCAGGTACTTTTTTAATCCATGAGCTCCGAAGGCCCCAAGAATAACTGCTAATGCTCCATAAGTACCTCCAGCAATAAATACAATTTCTTTCATCAATAATTTTGAATGAAAATACTAAATCACAAGGATTTGTCATAGTGTTATTTCCGATGCATTTATCAGAGAATGGATCAAAAAAGCAAGAAAATTCTTTCAAATGTTGTATTCTTGTTAAATTTTTTAACACCTAAAGAATTTAATAATGAAAAAAGCATTCTTATTAGCACTTTTTACCCTCCTTTCCTTACCGGCTATTTCCCAGATTAAATATCAAAAAGGTTACATCACAAACCAGTCTGGACAAACATCGGAGGTTTATATTAGGCTGGATGAATTGGCCGATAACCCCACCGAAATAAAATATAAATTGACTCCAGATGGTACGGTTAACGTTGCTGGTATTGCAACTATTTCAGAATTTGGGATAGGTGAGTCTTATAAATATACCAGAGAGAAGGTGCAGATAGACAGGTCATCTTTAGAACTCAATGAGATTAGCCAGATAAGGAATGCAGAATTTAAAGAAGAAGTTCTTTTTCTCAGAACCCTGGCGGAAGGAGATTTTTCTTTATTGTACTACCAGGACGGGAAGTTAAAGAGATTTTTCATTAAAAATCCCGATGAAAGTATAGAACAATTGATCTATAAAAAGTATACAACAGGTGATAATATAATCCGAAAGAATAACAGGTATAAGCAACAGCTTATGAACTCACTTGTATGTAAAGATATTACGGAAGGCGATCTAAAGAATCTTCGATATGACCGCTCACAACTTCTTGATCTCTTTAAGAAATACCACCAGTGTGCTGAAAGGGATCTCAAGATATATTTTGTAAAGAAGGAAGGGGATTTGAATTTCATGATCAAAGCAGGGGTTAATTTCACCAATTTCGGGATGGAACAGGATATCTATAACATTGTAGAGGATTATCAATATCAAATTGATCCCAGGATTGGTTTTGAAATAGAGTACATTCTTCCAATGGCTAATCAAAAGGTGGCACTTTACATGGAACCCTCCTTTTCCATGTATAATGCAGATCATGAAATAATTGTAGCTACCAAAGGATCTACCCCGTCAAATCCCGGCGCCTCAGGCGGTTTTAGAGCAATGGTCAATATGGATTATAAAATTATCGACCTCCCGTTGGGATTAAGATACTACATGTACCTTAACAAGGCCTATACTTCAAAAATGTTCGTGAATGCTGGTGCCAGTCTTAACTTAGTGTTCAACTCTTCAACCATGGTGAAAAATTACAATAATGAAAGCTCAGACTTTGATTTTAATCAGTCGTGGCAACCTACCTTCTTTGCAGGAGTTGGATATAGATATAGCGAAAAAATAGGAATTGAAATGAGGTATTTTCCAGTTAGACCTTTAACTGCTAATGGAGGTTATAAATTGCACCAAAATCATTCTTTCGCTCTTGTTGTAGGCTATACTTTATTTTAATAAGATAAAAAGCAGCAAAATTAAAAAGAGCCTGTTCAATGAACAGGCTCTTTGTTTTTTTAAATATTTCTTTCTTATTTACTTAAATACATCTTTCTCCTGGAGTAAAGCTCATAGAAAGTGTCATCTCTTAAGCTGTCAATGAACAGGATACTTTCTCCTGTACTCTTCATTTCAGGTCCCAGTTGCTTGTTCACATGGGGGAACTTATTGAAAGAGAAGACAGGCTGTTTTATTGCATACCCATCAAGTTTGGTGCTGTATTCAAAATCGGTCACTTTATTTTCTCCCAGCATCACTTTTGTAGCATAATTGACGTATGGCTGCCCATAAGCTTTGGCAATAAAAGGTACAGTCCTCGAAGCTCTTGGATTCGCTTCAATGATGAAGACTTTGTCATCTTTAATAGCAAACTGAATATTTATAAGGCCAACCGTATTCAAAGCCAAAGCGATCTTTTTGGTGTGATCTTTTATTTGCTGTAACACAAGATCCCCGAGATTGAAAGGAGGAAGTAAAGCGTTTGAATCTCCTGAATGTATTCCGCAAGGTTCAATGTGCTCCATGATCCCAATGATCTGCACGGTTTCCCCGTCACAGATAGCATCTGCTTCAGCCTCTATGGCACCATCAAGATAGTGATCCAGAAGTAGCTTATTATTTGGGATTTTCCGAAGCAGGTCCACAACTGTTGCTTCAAGATCTTTTTTATTTATAACAATTTTCATTCCCTGGCCCCCCAGTACGTAAGAAGGACGCACAAGAATAGGAAAGTCGAGTTCATCTGCCAGCTCGAGTGCCTCATCCGCAGTTTCGGCAACTCCAAAATCAGGATATGGAATGTCATTTTCCTGTAGGAGTTTGGAGAAAGATCCTCTATCCTCTGCCAGATCCAGGGATTGGTAACTGGTACCAATGATCTTTATTCCGTAGCGATCGAGTTTTTCAGCTAATTTTAGAGCTGTCTGTCCACCTAACTGAACGATGACACCTTCGGGATTTTCATGACGTATGATGTCGTAAATATGCTCCCAGAATACAGGCTCGAAATACAGTTTATCGGCCACATCAAAGTCGGTCGAAACGGTTTCAGGGTTACAGTTGATCATGATGGTTTCATAACCACATTCCTTGGCAGCCAATACTCCGTGGACACAACAGTAATCGAATTCAATACCTTGTCCAATTCTGTTTGGACCTGAACCCAGAACAACAATTTTTCTTCGATCGGATACTTTACTGTCGTTCTCAACATATTTGAAGCCATCTTTTGTTTCAATTTCAGCTTCAAAAGTTGAATAGTAATAAGGTGTTTCAGCTTT
>CAYLZB010000075.1:0-9411 GCA_964388165.1 uncultured Flavobacteriaceae bacterium
TTCTGGCGAGGTCACTTAAAGCACAAAGTCCGCAGCGAAAGCTGCGGATTTTTCTGTTTTACGAAAAAGCTAAGCTTGCTTCAAGCTTTGAAGGAAAACAAAAAAAACACAGCGCCGACAGGCGATGTGGACCTTATATTTTCAGGCGGGAACTCTCTCAGGAACAGCGAAGCTAATCCGTAAAACTAATTTCCAATTACATGTACTAAATTCCAAAACGGAATAAATACTAAAGTGAATCTCGTAATCGGGAAAAGAAGGTCTCGCTCAAAGATTTTCATGCAACTGAGATGTCCCGCTTACGGATTTGAAGATTTCTGTTTCAGACGGAGGCTCCTTCAGAACCAGAGATGTTCTCTGTAATTGACCTTCAACAGATGTGGATCTGGTGAGCACCAGGATCTTTTAGCTCTTTTTTTTGGAAAAATTCTATGTAACAAAATATCCTAAACCTATACCTATTCATTTAAGTATCAAGAGTTCCCATTATGAGATTAGTTGGGTTTAAGGTTTTATTATTGTTGCTGGTATGGGGATGCAAGACATCAAAATTTGCGGTAGAGCCTTTACCCATGCCTACTTCTATTAAAATTTCTCATACTGAACTAAATGACAGCCTCCAGCTAGACATAGCAAATCGGCTAAAGTCCCCGGTCCAGGTCGATATAAGGTCTGCCGATCTTCAGGTGAACGATATACTATCTTCTTATTTTCCTATTGTTTTACAAGCCGAACAGGATACTATTCTTAAGCTAAATGTTTCACCTCAGGAATATCCGAACCTGGACTTTCAGGCCGAATTCGGAGATCCGCAGAAGGAAATAGATGTTTCAAATATTGCCTTACCTATACCAAAGAATAAAAAGGTTCGAATAATCCAGGGGCATAACGGCTCCTACAGTCATAATCACGATGGTTCAAGGTATGCTATAGACTTCGGACTCAAGATCAACGACACCATTTTTGCTGCCTCCGACGGCTATGTGATCCTGGCAGTTGATGGCTATAAGCTGGGAGGAAAAGATATCCGTTATCTGGATTTTGCTAATAAAATCGTAATTTATAATCCCGAGAGCGGATTATATTTCGGGTACACTCATTTGACCTTTAAAGGTGTTTTTGTTAGACCGGGAGACCGGGTTAAACAGGGGCAGCCGATCGGCCTTGTTGGAATGACCGGCTATACAGATGTACCGCATTTGCACTTCAACGTTTCTGTTCCCAATCCTTCAGGAGGCGGACTCCTCTCTGTTCCTGTGGATTTTAGGGAGGGATTCCGCGGAAAGGACCTGCAAAAAAATGTATATATAATAAGACCAAACTAAGAGTATATAATTTTTCAGCCAAAATATCTTACGACTGCAACTGCCTGTTCAAAATTATCCTGCAGCAAATTCCCCACTCCTCAAGATCAATAGTTCAATAAGATCCAGCTCCCGCTCTTTTTCCAGAAGGTCGGCAGAGAATCCTTTGGTGTCGATGAATTCAATGAAGTCACTGATCTTCTCTAATGGAATGTTCAATACATCCTCAAAGAAGGTCTCGTCATAACGACTTCTTATTTCCCTTTCCAGTTTGATAAGACCAATCATGTTTCTTGGAGAAGGCGCCGGTTTTTTGGCCTTTTTGGGAGGTAAGAGCAAACCGATAGCTTCCCCAAAAAGGGCCTTTAAATTCACGCCATTTATCATTCCTGTACCTGAGGGCATAGCGGCATTCGTCACTCCCGTTTGTGCATCGGGTCTCCATTCCCAGTCATAATCGTTAATGGAGAAAGCAGTCATAGTAGGCAATTCCAGCTCCTCAACTTCAATATTTGCTACGTCTGCATCAAGATTACCCGAGAGATCATGCGGCCGTATTACCACCTCGGGAAGCTCGTTCATTCCCTCAAGAATTTCTACCACAAGACGTCTATTTTCCAGGACCTCAGAATTAATAATTACGACAAGTTCCTTGAATTGCAAAGCTGAAAAAGATATGGAATCACCTTTCTTTACCTGAATTTCAAATTCTCCCTTAGAATTGGAAACGGTACCCTTGCCTGAAGAAATGTTGTAGACGTGAACCCCGACAGGCGAGAAACCGGAAGGAACGATAATAGCTCCCGTTATCTCTACAGGCTCTGCAGTCTGAGCCCGTCCTAAGAAAGAAAAAAGTAGTAAGAACAGGAGTAGCAGCTTCTTCATCCTTTATTTAAACGAATAAATTTGTAGGAAATTGTAATTGGTCTCCTACAATAAATATAAATCGCCCCGAAAAACTCATAGAAGATCTATTCTTCTTGTGAACACTAAAAAATACAAAAGTAAAACCATCAGGTCTTTAGGTTAAGAACTTTTTAGCTCCTCCTTTAAGATCCTAAAAACTGAGCCCCATCATATTTTAGTTCCTTTTTTTGAATCTTAACTAGATTTAATCTAAATAAGTTTAGAACTTTCAGAATTCCTTTTATATTTGCTCCGTCAATTTATAAATGGTCTAAATAAACTAAGCTGCCGTCCATTTCATGAGAGTCTTTACCCCCCTATTAAGTATCCTTTTTTACCTGGCTTTCAGCAGCACCTCATTAGCTCAAGATTCTACAATAAAAGGAACGGTAAGATCAGATTCAGATGAACCTTTACCGGGAGTCACTCTACTGCTAAAGGGAACAGGAGAAGGCAGCATGACCAATATTGATGGACACTACAAGATCGAAAATATTTCTCCCGGAGAATACACTTTACAAGTAAGTTTTCTAGGATATGAAGCTCAGGAAAGACACGTAAAATTAGCTGCAGGACAAACTGTTGTTCTGGATTTCGTTCTTATAGAAAAAGCTGAAGACCTGCACGCGGTAACGGTTATTGGAAATTCTGTTACAGGGCAAATTCGGGAGCAGGCTTATATGGTAAGCGCAATTTCTACGCAGGAACTCTACAATAGTACTTCAGATGCACAACAGATCCTTAACCGCGTTTCTGGAGTACGAATACTGGAAGATGGAGGCTTGGGCTCAGATGCTAATTTTACCCTTAACGGATTTTCCGGTGATCAGGTCAAGTTTTTCCTTGACGGTATTCCTATGGATCACTATGGTTCTGCCCTCAGCCTCAATAATATCCCTGTAAATTCCATCGACCGCATCGAAGTTTATAAGGGAGTTGTCCCGGTATGGTTGGGTACCGATGCCCTGGGAGGTGCAGTGAACATTGTTACCAATCAGGAAACTAACTTCCTGGATGCCTCTTACTCAATAGGTTCTTTTAATACTCACAGAGCATCTGTCAACGGCGCTTTCACTAAACCTAAAACCGGCTTTACCTTCCGCGGAAATATCAATTACAATTATTCAGATAATAATTACGACGTCTTTGTTCCTATACGGGAAGGCAATAACATCGTGGATACTACTGAAGTAGAACGTTTCCACGATCGCTACCGGTCGGCAAGTGCAAAGATCGAGACGGGAGTGGTCAATAAAACTTACGCCGATCAGCTTTTGGTAAGCCTGATCGCCGGAACAAATGACAAGCAGGTACAGCATGGAGCCACCATGAACAGCGTCTATGGAGGAATCATTAACAATAGTGAGTCTATGGTCCCTGCGCTTAAGTACAGCAAAAAAGATCTTTTTATTTCCGGTCTTGATGTGGGTGCATATGCAGCATATAACCTCTCAAAAAGTGAAATTATTGACACGCTTCGGGGAGTAAGATATAACTGGTTGGGAGAACCCAGCTACACTCCCAATTCCAATGACGGAGAATTACGAAGAACCTTCACGACAATGGATGACGAAGACCTTAGCGCCGGCCTAAATGCGGGATATAAGATCAACTCAAAGAATTCTGTTGCGCTCAACTATACCTATTCCAATTTTTCCAGAGAGACCTTCGATAAAGAAAATCCTGAGAGAATAGAGAACCTGTTCCCAAAGTCCCTGTCAAAACAGGTAGCCGGGCTTGCCTATAAATTTGATCCTTTCAAAAAATGGAGCACTACCCTCTTCGGAAAATACTACTCAATTTCAGCTGAAGGGAGCAAACAATACGACTTTGGCCTTCCCTCTCAGCGCACTGATGTATTTCAGCAGTCGCAAAACAGTCTGGGCTATGGAATGGCCACCTCTTACTTTCTACTGGACGGTTTGCAGCTCAAGGCTTCCTATGAACACACCTACCGCATGCCTACGGCAACGGAGATGTTTGGGGACGGACTTTTTGTAAGTCCCAACCCGGATCTTGGTCCGGAGCAAAGTGACAACTTGAACCTGGGTGCGGCTTACAATTTCTCTATTGAGGATAGTCATTTTATTTCCTTAGGCAGCAGTTTCATCTACAGAAATGCCGAAGATCTAATCTACCAGGTTGTTACTGTTGCAAGTCCCCAAACCCGTTTTGACAACCTTAGCGAAACCCGGACGGTTGGCGTTGAAGGAAGCTTTGAGTATGAATGGTTGGATCGCTTCCATCTCGGTGGAAATTTTACTTATCAGGACATTACAGATCAGGCAGATTATGTGTATAACGAATCCTACACTAACACCGGATATCAAAAGAATTATCAGAAGGGGTTTCGATTACCCAATACTCCTTATCTATTCGGAAGTGGAAATGCAGGAATGAATTTTAAAAATGTGCTATCAAAGGGAAGCTTGCTGAATGTGCTTTACCGATACAATTTTGTAGAAGAATATTTCCTGAGCTGGGCCGAACTGGGCTCCAGGGATTCCAAAAAGGTAATCCCGGGGCAGTCTTCCCATGACCTGGAACTTTCCTATTCTCTTTTCAACGGAAGATATAACGTCTCTTTTGAGCTGCGAAATTTCACTGATGAAAGGCTTTATGACAAGTATTTTTTACAGAAACCCGGACGTGCTTTTTATCTCAAACTCAGATATACTTTATAGAATAATATTAGTTAAATCAAAAACCCTCACAATATGTTTTCAATAAAAAGAGCAGGAAAATTTGTTCTGCCAACCTTAAGCCTTTTCGCCACAATGTTCCTGTCATCCTGTAGTACAGATGATGACCCTATAGATCCGGCTCCCGGGACTTCTGAAGATCCATTCGTTATGTCTTTGGCCATTCAGGGAAGTGAAGGGAATTTTACATATTACACCGTTCCCTTTGAAGATGTTATGACGGGATCACTTTCTGCTGAAGGACAGGGAATTGAGCAGCCCGGTTATTTCGATTTCAAACAGATAGACAACACCATCTACAGCATTGGAGGTTTAGATGATGTAAACGTGGTGGGTATCTCCCAGAACAACAATGGAGAGCTTACTCAAATAGGAGATGTATCCTTTACCAACAGCCTTTCGGATATCGTAAAGGCCGATGACAACACTCTTGTTGCTGTAACCCTTTCGGGTAATTCAGATCAGGTTGTTTTTCATACACTGAATGAGAACGACGTGACAGTTACCAATACCGTTTCCCGTCCAATATCCGACCTTACATCAAATGATGTTCCCGCTTATTCCGGAATGCGTATCGTAGGTAACAATTTATTCCTGAGCTATTATATTAGTGATCCAAATACCTGGGCTACTAACTATACAGATGAAGCTATGGTAGCAGTGTATTCCTATCCAGGATTTGAATTTAAGGAAGTGATCACAGATGACCGGGTAGGACCAATTGGAGGATTCAACATCAAATCGGGACTTGTTGAGGACGAGAATGGAAATATCTATGCAATTTCTCACAGCAATCCTGCAAATGGATACAGCCAGTTCACTAATGACAGCGGAATCCTAAAGATCAACAGCGGAGAAACTACTTTTGATCCCGATTATTTCTTTGATGTAGAAGAAATTGCCGGAGGTACTGCTACCCACGTGAAATATCTTGGAAACGGAAAGGCGTTTGCCGAAATAAACATGGCAGCACGGGCAGATCAAGCCACCTGGTCAGACAGTCCTTTGCAATCTGCGATCATTGATTTCAACAATAAGACAGTAGAATTCATCAGCGGAATTCCTGAACACAGTGGTGCCGGAAGAAGACTTGCTGCCTTGCACGATGGGGAATTCATTTACTTGACAATTCCTGAAGGGGATAGCATCTCTGTTTACCGTATCAATACAACAAACTATACTGCAACAAAAGGAGCGAACGTAGAAGCGAACTTTGTAGCAGGATTTTTCAAACTATAAATTAAGCAACACCGGCTTCTGTTTTAGGAAGTCGGTGTCTTTCCTTGCTTCCCATGAATCAAAAAAAGAAGAGCAAAAAAGGCATTTTTAGAAGGCTTAATGACTGGCTCCACCTGTGGCTGGGATTGACTTCCGGAATAATTGTTTTTATTGTCAGCCTTACCGGATGCTTCTATGCTTTTCAGCAGGAAATTAATGATGCCATGGAACCCTGGCGGTTCGTGGAAGTACAGGACAAAGCATTTGTGCCTCCCAGCCAACTTCTGGATACTGCAAGAGTTTACATGCCAAATATGGAACCCACCGGACTCACCTATAGTAACAGGGAAGGCGCGGCTGCAGTAGGTTATCATTATTTTACTGAAGGAAGAGAAACTTTTTCAGTAGTTTTTATCAATCCGTATTCCGGTGAAATGATCAAAAAACTACAGCCTATTGGAAACGGCGAGTTTGATTTTTTCAGGTTCATATTAGACGGACATCGAGCATTGTGGTTGCCCTATGATATCGGCCGACCTATAGTCGGGATCGCCACTTTGATCTTCCTGTTCCTCCTCGTTAGCGGCCTGATCATGTGGTGGCCCAAAAAGTGGAATTCCACGGCCTATAAAAAAAGCTTTAAGATCAAGTGGAATGGCAGCTTTAAGCGGGTAAATTATGACCTGCATAATGTCTTGGGCTTTTACACCCTTATTCTGGCTTTGATCATCGGGATCACAGGTTTGGTGTGGAGTTTTACCTGGTTTGATGAGGGACTATATTATCTCGCTTCCGGCGGAAAGGAAAAGCCCGGGCATCACCACCCGCATTCAGATCTTTCGCAAGCGGCTCTGGCTCAAAATGACACTGTTCCTGTTCTGGACCGGGCCTGGTACAAGGTCCTGGCTGAAGAACCTGATGCCCAGGGAATGTACCTTACTCCAATCCTGGAGGACGAAGAAGATGCGATTGAGATCATAGCCTATCTAGATAGTGGTTCCTGGTACAACAGGAACGAATATTATTTTGACCAGTATACTTTGGAGCGCCATAGGGTGCAGGGCGATGTTTATGCCGAAGCTGCCTTTGCCGATCAACTAACCATGCTCAACTATGATATTCATGTGGGAGCAGTATGGGGATTGCCGGGTAAAATCCTGGCCTTCCTGGTAAGTCTTGTTTGTGCCAGCTTGCCTGTCACCGGATTCCTGGTTTGGTGGAATAAGAAAAAGAAAAAGCCTAAGAAGGGGTCGGCAAAAAGAGAAAAGCTTGTAGAAGAACCTGTCTAAAATGCCATTTTTGAGATCCCTTAGATCAAGAGATCTACTAGAGAATATTTTCTGTTTTTCCTATTTATCATTTGAAGAGTTGGCCTTCCGCTGCTTGTACTTCTGACTTTGAGCTACCAAAAATTCAACCAGAAGCATCTCATTGTCCGGTTCCAGCATTTCAGAAGTTAGCCCATTATCTTCAGCAAAAAAGATAAATTCGCGAATGTTATCCTGAGAGATATTAAGCTGTTCCATAAAAAAATCATCTTCGTATAGCAGCATGATCTGGTCATCTATATCCTCTTCCTCACCCACAGTGGTCATCACATCACGTGAGGTAAAGATATTCCTGAAGATATTCGCAAAGTCCATCCCGCTGTAGATCATTCCGCTGCGCATCGCAGCATTGGCAGGCGAAACAAGGGAGTCGGGTCTAAAGGTGTGCTCGTAAGGATTGATCTCGGCAGCCGGTTTTGTAGGAAGGTCTACCGTCACCACAGGAATAATGGCAACATCAACCCTCACGTTCCCTGAAAGATCATAAGGAGTGACCACTACCTCCGGAAGTTCTGTAACGGCTTCAGACATGAAGACGTTAAGCTGCCTGTTCTCCATAACCCCTTTATCTATAACCACAGAAAAATTCTGGAACTGCAGGGCAGAGAAATGTAAGGTATCTCCCCTGGCAACCCTTATCGTGAAATTCCCAGATTCATTTGCTATGGTGGCACTTTTAGCTGTTCTGTTAACTATAGAAATACCCTCTGCACTCTCCCCTATTGGCGGGGTAATGTTACCTTTGATCTGCACCCTGTCCTGGGCCAGAACTGTTACAGAAATAAACAAAACAATATACTTGAGAAAGAATTTCATAGTGCCTTTTTCTTAAAGGAACAAAATCTAATCTTTATAAAAATCTAATTTCCGACTAAACTTTCGTTAAAGGTTTGGCGTTAGTTTGGAGTTGGCATTAATAACTTATTCCTATTTGAACAAATAAGAAAAATCTTGAACTTGAAACTTTAAACATTGAACCTATGGAGAATTGGCCAAATTTTAGAACCTTCCTCTGCGAGATTTCTTAATTTTACGGTCATTCATAACTATTGACCAATGAAAAATCTACTCCTTGCCAGTACTTCAACCCTGCACGGCCAGGATTATCTTGAATATTTAATACCTACCCTAAAAAGCCATTTTTCGGGCTGTACAGAGATCTTATTTATTCCTTACGCCCGTCCCGGCGGAATTTCCCATGATGAATACACTGCAATAGCTCAAAAAGCTTTTGACAAGGCAGGATTGAAAGTAAAAGGGATTCACGAATTCGGCACTCCTGCAGAAGCCGTGGAGAAGGCTGAAGGAATTTTTACTGGCGGCGGAAATACTTTTTTGCTTGTACAGCAGCTTTACAATTACGATCTACTTCCGGTGCTAAAGGAAGTGCTTAATAACGGTACTCCCTACATGGGCACAAGTGCCGGGACCAATATTGCCGGCCTTAGCATGAAAACCACCAATGATATGCCGATTGTTTACCCTTCCTCCTTTACAACATTGGGAGCGGTGCCATTCAATATTAATCCGCACTACCTGGATCCCGATCCTAATTCAACCCATAAAGGAGAGACTCGGGAAACACGTATCAAAGAATTCCACCAATTCAATACACCACCCGTTGTTGGGCTGCGGGAGGGAAGCTGGCTGGAAGTTAAAGGAAAAGATATTAAGCTGAAGGGAAGCCTTACCGCCCGGATCTTTGAAGCCGGACAAGATCCCTATGAAGTTGAACCGGAAACCCTGCTAAATGACCTCACATAATGTAGAATACCAAAAGATCCTCGACCAGATAAGTCAGGAGTTTTTGAACAAACCCCGTTCAGGTAAGGTAGCATCTTATATTCCCGAACTGGCAAAAGTGCCTTCCTCCAAATACGGAATGCACCTTTATGACCTGCAGGGGAATAACTACTGTTTTGGTGATAGCCAGGAGCGCTTCTCTATTCAGTC
>CAYLZB010000075.1:9511-11122 GCA_964388165.1 uncultured Flavobacteriaceae bacterium
GTAGTGGCTGCTTCCGAAAGGTCTGAAGGCTACCGCAACTACGCTATTGTCAACTACCTGAAGTCCTTCGGAAATATTGAAAATGACGTGGAAGAGGTACTTGATTTCTATTTTCACCAGTGTTCCATTGCCATGTCCTGCAAAGAACTCGCCAATGCCTTTATCATATTTGCGAACAATGGGTCCACTATAGGATCAGACCGGGAATTTTTAACGGGCAGACAGGCAAAAAGGATCAATGCCCTGATGCAAACCTGCGGATTCTATGATGAAGCAGGGGAATTTAGTTTTGAAGTAGGTCTCCCCGGGAAGAGTGGTGTGGGAGGTGGTATAGTTGCTGTTCATCCAGACAGGTTTGCAGTGGCCGTTTGGAGTCCGCCACTCAACCCTAAAGGAAATTCGGCTTTGGGTATGGCTTCCCTTGAGCGCCTTACGACCCTTACCGGTTATTCGATTTTTTAATATTCCTGAAGGTTAGATTTATCCGGGGCTCGGTTATCTTTTTCGACTTCGGAAGGCTGTGCAACCAATGCTTCTGAGTTTCCCCTGCCATTAGCAGAAGACTTCCCGGTTCCAGCTGAAGTTCGATCTTTTCCCCGGAAACTTTATGTTTAAATACAAATCTCCGCTGTGCCCCCAGGCTTAATGAAGCTATTGAAGGTCGGGGCCCCAGTTCTGCTTCGGCATCAGAGTGCCAGGACATCCCTTCCTCACCACTATGGTACAGGTTAAGCAAGCAGGAGTTGAACTTCAACCCCGTCTCCTCCTCTACCTTATGTTTTAAGGGCAACATTTCAGGGATCCAAAGCTTTGCCTTTTTTGTCATTTTTGAATAGGTATATTCAAACTCTCTATCTCCGTACCAGGCTGTCTTTCGGGCGGTGGTGATCTTTTTCCCAAAGATCAATACCTCGTCATGCTTCCAACTCACTTCCTCCATAAGCTCCTCGAAAAACTTTTCTTCTTCATTCTGGTTCAAGATCCTTCCGAAGTAAAAACTTTTCCCGTCTTTGGGCAAAATATTTGGAGGATATTGAACAGGCGTATTATTACTATTCATGGCTCAAGGATTATTAAAAATTGGCGACAAAAAATTCCGGATAACGAATTGGTCTTTTTACTAATTTTATCTGTTTTTATTTCGATAAAATATGAAAAAAGGATTTCTTCTCCTGTTAAGCTTTATGCTTTTTAGCCTTGGGAATGCACAGCAGTTCGATACTACTGCTTATAAAGCAACTTACAAAAAGATCTTTGAAAAAGCTGCTTTTGGGGACAGTCTAACCACAGAGGTGAAAATTGCCGGTCTCAGCTCTGCCTGGGCAGAGGCAAAATATAACTTTGCAAATTTTGATCTTATTCCTACTGTTACCTGGGACAGTCTTTACATGGCATACCTCCCAAAAGCCATTGGAGCTCCTACTAAAAAGGAATATTATGAGGTGCTTATCAATTTCTACACTCAGTTAAACGACGGCCATTCTCTTATTGTTGCTCCAGGTGAGTTGTGGAATGACATGTATGCCAGGCTTCCCATAAGAGCTAAATTGATCGACGATAAGGTAGTCATTACTCAATTGAACAGCTCAAATGAGGTCTATTCCCTTTTAC
>CAYLZB010000076.1:0-8504 GCA_964388165.1 uncultured Flavobacteriaceae bacterium
CGGTATTCACTGGAGAAGCCGCCCATGGCTATGGCTACATTTTTCTTCATAATTAAATATGGCCCGGTTTTTTACGTTAACAAAAGTAGCGACTATTAAATGAATGTCTGCAAGACCACCTGTTTTTATATCTTTGTTTTTTATTCTAAACTATGAGTTTTTTCCGATTTCTCTTTAGCAAAACCTTTCTGCTTCAGTTGGTTTTAGCTGTTTTAGCGCTCGTTTTGATCGCTTTTATTATTCTAACATGGCTGGATTTTTCTACCAATCAGGATCAAAGGATCACGGTGCCCAATCTTGCCCGCCTTTCCCTCGACAGGGTAGATGAGCGGCTTGAGGAGCTTGACCTGCGCAGGGAGATCCTTGATTCGGCTAACTATAATCCCGATTATCCGCCCTATTCGGTGATCGACCAGGTACCGCTTCCGGGGAAAGAGGTAAAGGAGAACAGGAAGATCTATCTTACGCTGAACCCTTCAGGTTTTACCAAGGTAGAAATTCCGGAGAACCTTATTCGAAGAACCCGTAGGCAGGTGGAGCCAACCTTGCGCTCCCTTGGATTCGAAATAGGAACTATTAGCTATAAGCCCGATGTGGCTAAAGATGTGGTGCTTGAAATGCGACATAAGGGACAACTGCTGGAGCCGGGAGATAAACTTATGAAAACATCAAAAATAGATCTGGTATTGGGAGACGGTTCCGGAAGATATGGAATGGAAGAGGAGGATGGTGAAGCCACAGCCGAAGAACAAATTTTGAACGACCTGGAAGAGGAAGAATATGATTTCTGAAAATAACAGCCCCGAGCCCGAAGACAATGATGATGAGCTGTATGAGCACCACAGGTTTGTAGCCGATAAAGGGCAACAACCCCTGCGGGTGGATAAATTTCTCATGAACTACATTGAGAAAGCAACGCGCAATAAGATACAGACTGCAGCAAAAGAAGGAAATATCCATGTGAACGAAGTTCCGGTAAAATCAAATTATAAGGTCAAGCCGGGAGATGTGGTGCAGGTGCTTTTTGAGCACCCACCTTATGAGTTCCTGCTTACACCCGAAGATATTCCGTTGGACATCGTCTATGAAGATGACTCGGTGCTCATCGTCAACAAACCCGCCGGGATGGTAGTTCATCCCGGTCACGGGAACTACAGTGGTACGCTGATCAATGCCCTGGTTTACCACTTCGAAAATCTTCCCAAGAACAGCGATGAAAGACCGGGACTGGTCCATAGGATCGACAAAGACACCAGTGGACTTTTAGTTATTGCTAAAACCGAAAGAGCCATGACCAAACTTGCGAAGCAGTTCTTTGACAAGAGCAGTGAGCGGGAGTATGTGGCACTTGTTTGGGGCAATATAGAAGAGGATGAAGGTACCGTGGAAGGTAATATTGGGCGGCATCCAAAGAACAGGCTTCAGAATACGGTGTATATGGGAGAAGATGAAGACAAGGGGAAACCCGCTGTAACTCACTTTAAGGTCCTGGAGCGTCTTGGATATGTGACCCTGGTCTCATGCCGCCTGGAAACAGGCCGTACCCACCAGATACGGGTGCATATGAAACATATTGGCCACACCTTATTCAATGATGAACGCTACGGGGGAGACAAGATCCTAAAGGGGACTACCTTTACCAAATACAAGCAGTTTGTTGAAAATTGCTTTAAGGTATTACCGAGACAGGCCTTACATGCAAAAACATTGGGCTTTAAACATCCCGAAACAGGAGAGTGGCTTAGCTTCGATTCACCCATACCACAGGATATGCAGGATTGCATCGAGAGATGGAGGAATTATGCTAAGAATCAGAAAGAATTCATTGACGAATAAGCTTTTTTGATAAGCCTATTAGTACTAATAAACGATCCCGGCAGGAAATCTTGTCGGGATTTGATATTTTTGAGGGGTAATAGAAAAATTTCTAAGAGAATTCCATGAAAATAGTAGTATCCCCCGCCAAAACGCTCGATTACAAATCCAAATTACCAACTACACGAGGCACCCAGCCCTCTTTTTTAGAAACTACAGCTACTGTTAACCGCAAACTGTCCCGCATGTCTAAAAAGGAGATCGCTGAGCTTATGGATATCAGCGATAAATTGGCCGATCTTAATTATACCCGCTACCAGGAATTCTCTGAAGAACACACGAAGC
Organism: uncultured Flavobacteriaceae bacterium; assembly: GCA_964388165.1. Taxonomy (GTDB): domain Bacteria; phylum Bacteroidota; class Bacteroidia; order Flavobacteriales; family Flavobacteriaceae; genus Salinimicrobium. Next base: position 2,161 of record CAYLZB010000076.1, read on the forward strand.
AGAATTCTCGTCCTGCAGTTTATGCTTTTGCGGGCGATGTTTACACCGGTCTTGACGCCTATACCATTCCTTCTGAAAAGATCGATTTCATGCAGGATTCTTTGCGGATCCTTTCGGGTTACTACGGAATTTTGAGGCCACTGGATCTAATGCAACCCTACCGTCTGGAAATGGGTACATCCTTATCTGTTGGACGAAAAAAGAACCTTTATGAGCTATGGCAGGAAAAAGTGACTGCTTTTCTCAACAAAGAGCTAAAGGACGATGAGCTGTTCGTGAACCTCGCCAGCCAGGAATATTTTAAAGCCATTGATACAGATAAACTTAAGGTGCCGGTAGTATCGCCGGTCTTTAAAGATTTCAAGAACGGAAAATTGAAGATCATAAGCTTTTTCGCCAAAAAAGCCCGCGGTTCTATGGCAAGGTACATCATAGAGACCGGGGCTGAGACTCTTGAAGAAATAAAGGCTTTTGATTACGACGGCTATCGTTATTCGGCCGAGGAAACTACCCGGGAGAGCGAACCTGTTTTTACGAGGTAGCTTCAGCAGGAGTTTATTGTTAAAGTATTTTAAAAAGCGGTGTCTCACCGCTTTTTTCTTTTTAATTTCTGAAATTAGGTAAGGTGTCAAAAATGTCATTTTTAAAGCATCTTCCGAAGCAACATTAACCAACACAAAGCAACTTCAGAAAATGAAAATTAAAAAGGTATTAGTAGCGAACAGGGGAGAAATTGCCATCAGGATATTTAGAGCCTGTACCGAAATTGGATTAAGGACAGTAGGGATCTACACCTTTGAAGATCGTTACTCCCTTCACCGCTACAAAGCCGATGAATCTTACCAGATAGGCGCAGACAAGGATCCTCTTAAACCGTACCTGGATATAAAAGCCATTATTAAAGTGGCCAAAGAAAATGGGGTGGATGCTATTCACCCGGGTTACGGATTCCTTTCTGAAAATGCCGAATTTGCCCAGCAATGTGAGGAGAATGATATCATTTTTATAGGTCCCAGGGTTTCGGTGCTAAAGTCCCTCGGGGATAAAGTTAGAGCCAAAGAAGTTGCAGTGGCCAACGATATTCCCGTCATTCAAAGCAATGAGAAGGACCTTACAACTGTGGAGGTAGCTCTGGATGAGGCCGAAAGGATTGGATATCCTGTCATGCTCAAGGCTGCCTCGGGAGGAGGAGGTCGTGGTATGAGGGTCATCAGGTCCGAGGAAGACCTGAAGAATGGGTTCAATGAATCCCGTAGAGAGGCTAAAAATGCCTTTGGTGATGATACGGTCTTCCTTGAAAAATTCGTGGAAGATCCCAAGCATATTGAGGTCCAGATCGTCGGGGACCATCATGGGAACCTGGTGCATCTCTTTGAAAGGGATTGTTCTGTACAACGCCGTTACCAAAAAGTTATAGAATTCGCGCCATCCATGGGACTCGATGAAGAGGTAAAGCAAAATCTCTACAAGTACGCCGTTAAACTTTGTAAGGCGGTAGATTACAACAATATTGGAACAGTGGAGTTTCTCGTGGATAGGACCGGGGAGATCTTTTTTATCGAGGTGAATCCGCGGATCCAGGTGGAGCACACCGTCACCGAAATCATTACAAATATAGACCTTGTAAAGGCCCAGATCTTTATTGCAGGCGGATACAAATTATCCGACAAGCAGATCAAGATCGAGAGCCAGGAGTCTATTGAAGCCAATGGTTTCGCGCTACAGTGTCGCATCACGACAGAAGATCCCACCAACGATTTTAAACCCGACTACGGGACCATTACAACCTATAGAAGTGCTTCAGGGTTCGGGATACGTCTCGATGCGGGAAGTATCTATCAGGGAGTGAAAGTCTCTCCTTTCTTTGATTCCATGCTGGTGAAAGTCTCTGCCAGCAGCCGTACGCTGGACGGTTCATGCCGAAAAATGCGCAGGGCTTTAGCCGAATTCAGAATAAGGGGCGTGATGACGAACATTGGCTTTCTCGACAACATCCTCTCTCATCCCACCTTTAGGCAGGGCGATGTGACCGTGAATTTTATTAAGGATCATCCGGAGCTTTTCCAGATCAAAAAAACCAGGAACCGTGCGACTAAAATGGTAAAATTTCTCGGGGATGTGATCATCAATGGAAATGAGGATGTGAAAAACCCCGAAAAGAAGAAATTTATTAAGCCTGTAGTGCCGTCCTTTAGTGAGAACGGTTATCCAAAAGGGACCAAGGATCTGCTAAATGAATATGGTCCCGAAAAATTTTCCCGCTGGCTTTTACATGAAGGAAAAGTGCATTATACAGATACCACAATGCGCGATGCTCATCAAAGTTTGCTGGCCACGCGTATGCGCACCTACGATATGGAAAAAGTAGCCGAAGGATTTGCACGGAACCACCCCGAGGTCTTTAGTATGGAAATATGGGGAGGTGCTACTTTCGACGTATGTATGCGGTTCCTAAAGGAAGATCCGTGGGAGCGATTAAGAAGACTGCGCGCTGCCATGCCTAATGTGCTTATGCAAATGTTGCTGCGGGGATCCAATGGAGTGGGTTATACTGCCTATCCCGATAACCTTATAGAAAAATTTGTAGAGCAGGCATGGGAGAACGGGATAGATGTTTTTAGGATCTTTGACAGCTTGAACTGGATGGAATCTATTGCTCCCTGTATAGAACATGTGAGAAAAAGGACTAATGGCCTCGCCGAAGGAACTATTTGTTATACAGGAGATCTAATGAACCCCAAAGAATCCAAATATAACCTTGAGTACTACGTACAGCTGGGGAAAGACATTGAAAATGCCGGTGCCCATATCATCGGGATCAAAGACATGGCAGGGATCCTGAAACCCGATGCTGCTTTTGAATTAGTTTCGGCGTTAAAGTCGAGGATCAATATTCCGCTTCACCTGCATACTCATGACACTTCTTCCATACAGGCAGCCACTTATCTTAAAGCAGTGGAAGCAGGCGTAGACGTCATAGATGTTGCCATTGGCGGACTTTCAGGCCTCACCTCTCAACCCAACTTTAACTCCATATTGGAAATGCTGAGGTTCCACGACCGGGGCAGGATTTTAAATGCAGATAAACTGAATGAATATTCTCATTATTGGGAAGCCGTAAGGCAATATTACTATCCTTTTGAATCTGGTTTAAAGGCAGGTTCGGGGGAAGTGTATAAACACGAGATCCCCGGGGGCCAATACTCCAATCTTAAACCTCAGGCCGAAAGTCTGGGATTAGCTGACAGGTTCCATGAAATCACCGAAATGTACAGCCAGGTCAATGATCTATTTGGTGATATTATCAAAGTAACGCCAAGTTCAAAAGTGGTGGGAGATATGGCGCAGTACCTGGTGAGTAACAATCTCACTATTAAAGATGTGCTTGAGAAAGGTGATGAGATCTCCTTTCCGCAATCGGTGAAGAGTTTCTTTAAAGGCGACCTGGGACAGCCTCACGGTGGTTTTCCCGAAAAGATCCAGAAGATCGTCCTCAAGGATGAGAAGCCATATACCGAAAGACCAAATGCACATTTAGAACCTATTGATTTTGAAAAAGAGTTTGCGGAATTCAAATCGACTTTTGAGGAAGGAATGGGAAGAGAGGTAGAAATCACAGATTTCCTTTCATACAAACTGTATCCAAAAGTTTTTACAGATTTCTACAACCACCACGTCGAGTTTGGAAGTGTAATGAACGTTCCTACTAAGAATTTCTTCTATGGAATGGAACCCGGGGAAGAAATAATCGTAGAACTTGATCGCGGAAAGACCTTGTTGATCGAATTCCTTTCTGTTGGAGAAACCGATGAAGACGGGATGGCGAAAATATTCTTCAAGGTGAACGGTCAAACCCGTGCTGTGGATGTCAAAGATAATTCTGTAAAGGTAGAGAAGGTAGTCCATCAAAAGGTTGATAAAAGCGACAAGAAACAAGTAGGTGCACCCCTGCAGGGAGCTTTATCAAATATCCAGGTTGAGCCGGGTCAAAAAGTTGAAAAGAATCAGCCGCTGTTCGTAATAGAAGCCATGAAAATGGAAACTACTATTACCGCCAATGCTTCGGGAGAAGTAGATAAGATCATTTTAAAAGAGGGAGATATGGTCTATGCAGATGATCTGGTTGTTGTACTTAAGTAGTATTGAGATATGAGATATGAGAAGGAAAACAAAAAACGAATACCCAAATCCAAACAACAAATACAGATAGAAAAGAGTGACTTGCTTGTTGCCGTCAATTCGAGTGATTTTTTATGAGCGCTAGCGAATAATATATAGTATCGAGAATAAAGGCCCTGCGCAGTTCTAAATTGGAAACTTGCACCTCACAGTCTAAAAAGAGATGGCGCGGATCTGCAATCCGTGCCGACTTAAAAAGAAATTTTCAACCCCTAATTTTAAATCCTGAATTTTGAACCCTGAATTATTCCATCATAAACACCCTTATGAACCTTTCATTCCCAAAAATGCTACAAAATTAATAGTTGGCACTTTGCCACCGCCTCGTTTTACAACCAGGGAACTAAAAGAAGGGGATGTGGATTTTTGTTATGGGAGCAGGGATGGAATGCTGTGGCAGATCATCGACAGGATCTTTGGCCTGGACCTGAAGTTTGAGAATACTCCTGAAGCAGTTAAAGAGCGTCAGGAGTTCCTGGCAAGTAAAGGAATTGGGATCTGTGATACAGTGGAAAGTTGCCGAAGGGAAAAAGTTGATGCGTCAGATCTTGGGATGCTGCATGTAGAGCTGCGTGATCTCATAGGAATTCTGAGAAAGCACGAAAAGATAGATACACTCCTGTTCACGGGAGGCAACAGCAAAAACGGACCTGAATTCTTTTTTAGAAAAATGTTGAAAGAGCAGGGCATAAAGATCAAGGTGATCTCCAATGATGTTCCGCGGGTACATCAATTCCTGCTGGACGGTCGTTCAATTAATACAGTTTCACTTACCGCACCATCGGGTTCGGCAAATCGTGCCATTGGTAGTATGGAACTTTATAAGCATCTTAAAAAACAAAACCCTGAATTCAACACTGTTGATTTCAGGGTTTTGCAATACCGTCAATTCCTTGAGGATTAGACGGATTCTTTTTCAAGCAAATCTTTTATTTGTGGAGGTTTAGTGGTAAACCTTTTTCGTTCAGGTCGCAGCTTACCAAAAGTACTAATCGGCAATTTTTTGCCCTTAGTCCTCTTTTCTCCTTTTTCCATTACTTTTTGTTCTGTTGATCCTTGATGGTTCTTTCCTCGATATCAAATTTATTTGTATTTCTATCGCGGTTCCCAATTTCACCACCTAAAGGATTATCATCGCTGCTTCTCTTTCTCTTATCGTGTTTATCTGCTATACGTCCCATAATTTTCGTTTTTGAGTTCTTTTCAAGATAAGAAAAATGAGAGGTTTTTTCTATTAAAGCCTTGTTAATAAGAGGGTTAATTATCTTATAGAAGTAATAAAGTCTCCTATTCCGGAGGTGCCGCTATTACTGAGCTGCTTAATGAACGCACTTCCAATGATGGCCCCGTTGGTTTCTTCTGTAGCCTGCTCAAATGTCTTTTCATCTTTTATCCCGAAGCCAACAATAAGAGGGTTCTTTAAACCCATTTTTGACACCCTTGTAAAATACTCCTTTTGCTCGTCACCAAATCCTTTTGTGCCTCCTGTTACTGCGGCAGTACTTACCATATATATAAATCCATCGGAAGCATTGTCGATCTCTTTTATTCTTGCTTCGGAAGTTTGCGGGGTAATAAGGAACACCGGAAGCAGATCATACTGCTGAAAGATCTGTTTGTACTGCAGCTCATACTCCTCCAGCGGAAGGTCCGGAACTATAAGTCCGTCAATTCCGATCTCGCTGCATTTGCGGCAGAATTTCTCTACTCCGTACTGAAGTATCGGGTTAAAATATCCCATGATCAACAACGGGATCTCAATGCTTTCCCTGATATTCTCAAGTTGTGCAAAAAGTTTGTTGGTGGTCATGCCATTCTTCAAGGCAGCTTCAGAGCTGCGCTGGATCACGGGACCATCGGCCAATGGATCACTAAAAGGCAATCCTATCTCCACCATGTCCACACCGCTTTTTTGCAGTTCCTTCAGGATCTCTACAGTATCTTCAGGTTGAGGATATCCGGCAGTGAAATAGATGGAGAGCAGCTTTTTTGAGGAGCTATTCTGGAGTTTATTTTTGATTCTGTTCATGTTTAATGATCTTTCAATTTATTTGGCAGACCTAACAGGTTTTCAAAACCTGTTAGGTCTTAATAGTTGTCAGGCTGAAATGTTTCAGCTTCCTTAAGATCCTGAAATGAATTCAGGATGACGGCATGTTACAAAT
>CAYLZB010000076.1:8604-10991 GCA_964388165.1 uncultured Flavobacteriaceae bacterium
GTTTCAGCTTCCTTAAGATCCTGAAATGAATTCAGGATGACGGCATGTTACAAATTAAAATATTCGATGTAGGTATTAAGGTCCTTATCTCCGCGGCCCGAAAGGTTTATCACCACCACTTCATCTTGCTTAAATTTTCTCTTCTCAAAAATGGCCAAAGCATGCGCCGTTTCTATTGCCGGAATGATCCCTTCAAGCTTGCAAAGCTGCAAACCTGCCGCCATAGCCTCTTCATCGGTGATCGAAATGAACTCTCCACGCCCTGTCCTGAACAGGTTTGCATGCATCGGTCCCACACCCGGGTAATCGAGCCCGGCAGAAATTGAGTAGGGTTCCGTGATCTGTCCGTCGTCGGTTTGCATCAATAAGGTCTTGCTGCCGTGGATGATGCCTTCGCGGCCAAGAGCAGAGGTAGCGGCACTTTTTCCGGTAAGGATCCCTTCTCCGGCTGCCTCTACAGCTATGATGTTCACCTTTTCATTATCGAGATAGTGGTAATAAATTCCGGCGGCATTACTGCCTCCGCCCACACAAGCCACCACATGATCCGGGGCCTCCCGTCCTTCTTTTTCCTGAAGTTGCCATTTCACTTCTTCAGAAATAACACTCTGGAAACGCGCTACCATATCGGGATATGGATGAGGTCCCACGACCGATCCTATGATGTAATGTGTATCTACGGGATTGTTGATCCAGTCACGAATAGCTTCGTTGGTAGCATCTTTAAGGGTTCGACTGCCCGAAGTGGCCGGCACCACAGTAGCGCCCAGCATCTTCATGCGGGCAACATTTGGAGCCTGTCTTTTGATGTCGATCTCTCCCATATAAACAATGCACTCAAGCCCCATTAGCGCACACACGGTGGCTGTAGCCACACCGTGTTGTCCTGCACCGGTCTCTGCAATAATTCTGTTCTTACCCAGGCGCTTCGCCATGAGGATCTGTCCAATAGTGTTATTAACCTTATGGGCCCCGGTATGGCAAAGATCTTCTCGTTTTAGATAGACTTTTGTGCCGAATTTTTCGCTGAACCTTTTCGCATAGTACAGCGGTGTAGGCCGACCAACGTAATCCTTAAGCAGCTGCCGGAATTCCTTCTGAAAATCCTCTTCCTGCATGATCTGCAGATATCGGGAGCGGAGTTCCTCTACATTTGGGTATAACATCTCAGGAATGAAGGCACCGCCAAAATCCCCGTAGTATCCTTTTTCATTTACTTGATAACTCATAACTTTTATTTGTATAGCCTTTCCCTGAAGATCTTCAAAGATTCGGCGTCTTTAACTGCCGGGGCAGTTTCAAATTTACTGTTCACGTCGATCCCGTAAAACAGCTGTTCTTTTTGCCTTTTTTGGAAGGTATGGTAAAGCTCCTTTATGGCCTCCACATCGTCCGGTCCAATTCCCCCACTCAGGAAAAACGGAGTAGTAGAAGGATAGTTTTCCAGGACTGTCCAGTTGAACATGATCCCATTTCCACCCTTATTTTTCCCTTTTGTGTCGAAGAGAAAATAATCCACCACGCCTTCGTAAGGCTTAAGTTTACTGAAATCGAATTCTTCTTTAATACCAAAGACCTTGATCAACTCTGTTTCTTCTGAAAGTTTCTTTTTCAGGTCTTTACAGAATTCCGGACTTTCCTCTCCGTGTAGCTGAATCGCCCCAAGCTTATATTTCTGAACTTTTTCCAGGATTTCTTCTTCGGAAGCATTGACAAAAACACCGGTTCTTTTGACCTTTTGATCCACCTGAAATATTTCACCCGAGACATTCCGCGGAGAACCTTCGAAAAAGATGAGCCCCAGGTAATCGGGCTGTAAAGCTCCGATCCTGCTCATGTTTTCCGGCTCCCGCATGCCGCAGATCTTCAGTTTCAGGTTCATTAGGCTTTGGTTTTTAGTTTCTCAATAAATTCTGAAGCACTTTTCCCGGGATCTTCTGTCTTCATAAAATTTCCTCCAATAAGAAAGCCCTTAAAACCGCTTTTTTGAAGCTCTACTATGGCAGCGGTGTCACTTATCCCGCTTTCTGAGATCTTCACGTAATTGTCCGGGATCTTTTCTGCCAGATCTTTGCTGGTCTGAAGATCTACGTCAAAGGTTTTTAAGTTCCGGTTATTGACGCCAATCATATCTACGGTGTCAAAAATGGCATTTTTGAGCTCCTCTTCATTATGTACTTCCAGCAATACCTCAAGACCAAGATCTTTTGCCTTTTTTGAAAGTTTTTTGATCTCTTGAGGCTTCAGGATGGCTGCGATCAAAAGGATCACATCTGCCCCCATAGCTTTGGCTTCAATGATCTGGTATTCGTCGATCATAAAATCCTTCCGAAGCAAAGGAAGTTTTACAGTTTCCCTCGCAATGGCAAGATCATCCAGGCTGCCCC